>JACQDW010000103.1 GCA_016200845.1 Burkholderiales bacterium
CGCCGTGGTATAGCTATGTCGAGAAGTTCGCTGGGATACAGGGCAGTCGTGAAAATTTAGATGTGCTGCCCGATGGCGAATTTTTACCCGCAATGGAATTAAATTGTGTGGAAAAACATGTGCGCAAACGCTTTGCTGATTTGTATCAAGGACAGCGTCATCTCATCATAGGGCGATCTGCCAATCTGACCGAGCCTTTGCAATCGCGTACCAATTGCCAATACCGGAATCGCTGCTGGCGTGGTTGCCCGTTTGGAGGTTATTTCAGCACGCAATCATCGACTTTGCCCGCCGCGATGAAAACCGGGCGTTTGACTCTGCGTCCGTTTTCTATCGTGACGCAAATTCTTTACGACAAAGACAAGCGTCGTGCCAAAGGGGTTGAAGTGCTCGACGCAGAAACACAAAAGACTTACACCTTTAATTCCAAGATCGTGTTCGTCTGTGCATCCTCATTTAATTCTAGCTGGATTTTGATGAATTCTGCGACCGATGTTTGGGAAGGCGGGCTGGGAAGTAGTAGCGGCGAGCTTGGACATAACGTCATGGATCATCACTTCAAGCTGGGCGCGGGTGGCACGGTGGAAGGCTTTAGCGATCGCTATGATTTTGGGCGACGTCCGACTGGCATTTATATTCCACGCTTCCGTAATGTCGGCGATGATAAGCGTGATTATCTGCGCGGCTTTGGTTATCAGGGCGGCGCGGGACGTGGGCGTGGTGTGAACGTGGCGGAGTTCACCATAGGCAAAGAATTGAAAGAAGCGATGAGCGTACCAGCTGACAACTGGGGCTTCAATATCACGGCGTTTGGCGAGATGTTGCCTGATCATAGCAACCGCATTTTTCTCGATCGTAGTCGCAAAGATAAATGGGGCTTGCCGGTGCTTGCGATGGACGTCGAGCTCAAAGAGAACGAAAAGAAAATGCGCGTCGATATGGTGAACGATGCCAAGGAAATGTTGGAGTCTGCGGGTGCAAAAAATGTGCGCACTTATGACGGTGGATATGGGGTTGGATCAGGCATCCATGAGATGGGTACGGCTCGCATGGGGCGCGATCCTAAGAGCTCGGTGTTGAATGGCAATAATCAAGTCTGGGATGCACCTAACGTATTCGTGACCGATGGCGCATGCATGACTTCCAGCTCTTGCGTGAACCCCTCATTGACTTATATGGCGATCACGGCACGCGCTGCGAAGTTCGCGGTCGAAGAGCTCAAGCGCGGCAACCTTTAAGGAGTTATGAGATGAATCGCAGAGAATTATTGAAGGCGGTTGCCGCCTTAAGTGGCTATGCCGTGATGGGCGGAGAGGCATTCTTACAGCAGGCGCAAGCGGCGTCCTCATTACGCTTAACGTCACGCCAAATTCACTTATTAGATGAAATCGCTGAAACCATTATTCCCGCTACTGACACCCCGGGCGCAAAGGCGGCGCAGGTTGGTAAGTTGATGGACGTGATGGTGCGTGACTGTTATACGCCTGTCCAGCAAGCGGCGTTTATGCAAGGCTTGGCGACATTTCCTCAACAGTGTAAGGCGACGATGGGTAGCGAGTTTTTGGGTTTAACTCAAAAGCAGCGCCATACCTACCTGGTGCAATTGGAAAAAGAAGCTAAAGAATTTAACCGCGAACAAGGTGAGCGCGATGCGCAGCGGAAGTCGCAAGCAGAGAGCGAGAATAAGGATAACTCCTATCAAACGCAAAAAGAATTCGAGGCACTGCCGCTGCACTTTTATACGATGATCAAGCAATTGACTTTGCTCGGCTTCTTCACCTCCGAAACTGGCATGACTAAGACTCTGCGCTATGTTGCTATACCGGGGCGCTATGATGGCGATGTTCCATACAAAAAGGGAGAGCGGGCATGGGCTTAAATTTTCGGCGACAATTTTTATCGCAAATGGGTGTGAGCGTAGCCGCGTTGTCTGGATTCGCATCGCACAACGTGCTTGCAGCGGAGGCAGTGCCCGCCTTGCGTGGCAATCTCCGTCAGTCAGTTTGTCGTTGGACTTTCCCTCATTTGAGCTTGTCTGAACTATGTGGTTTGGTAAAGCAAATGGGGATAGGTGCGATCGATTTGATGGGACCCAAGGATTGGCCGGTCTTGAAGGAACATGGCATCCACTCTTCCATGTGCAATGGCGCAGAACTGGGATTGAAGCGCGGTTGGAACGATCCGCAATGGCATAGCGTGTTGATCCGAAACTACCTCGATCATATCGATTTAGTGGCTGATGCTGGTTATCAAAATCTGATTCTGTTCAGTGGAAATCGTCAAGGTATGGACGATGCGAAAGGTTTGGCAAACTGCGTTGATGGCATCAAACAAATCATAGGACGGGCGGAAAAGCGAGGCGTCAATTTGCACATGGAGATTTTAAATAGCCGGGTCGATCATCGCGACTATATGGCAGACAGCAGTGATTGGGCGGGACAATTATGTGAACGCGTAGGCTCGCCAAATCTGAAAATTTTGTTTGACATCTACCACGTGCAAATCAACGAGGGCGATGTAATACGGCGCATACAGAAATACGCTCCCTACATCGGTCACTATCACACGGGCGGCGTGCCCGGACGTGGTGAGATTAATAGCGAACAAGAATTGAATTATCGCGCGATTATGAAAGCCATTCTTGCTACAGGATTCAAAGGCCACGTGGCACACGAATTTACACCATCAGGGACGACTCCTGAAGAAAAAGCAGCGTCATTACAGCGGGCGATACTGCTTTGCGATATCTGATACAAATGGAGTTAGCTAAGAGATGAGTGAAGCAAAAAATGTGGCAATGCAGTCGCGCAAAATTCGCGTCGGCATGGTCGGGGGTGGGCAGGGTGCATTTATAGGCAATGTGCATAGGATAGCGATGCGCATCAGCGATCAGTTTGACCTTTGCGCGGCTTGCTTTTCTTCTGATCCTGCGCGTGCGGATGCTAGTGCGCGAGAACAGGGTATCGCTGCGCAACGTAGTTATCACGATTACGCGCAAATGGCACAACTTGAAGCCGCACGCGATGATGGAATCGAGGCGGTGATTGTCGTGACGCCGAATCATTTGCATTTTCCCATTGCCTGCGCGTTTTTAGAGCTGGGCATGCATGTGATTTGCGATAAGCCTTTGAGTCTGGATAGTGCGCAGGCCGAGCATCTGATCGCACTGAGCCAGCGCTACGGCAAGCAATTATGGGTGACCTATAACTATACCGCCTATCCCATGGTGCGCGAGGCGCGTGCTCGTATTTTGCGTGGCGACTTGGGGAAAATACGTTCTATCCAAGTCGAATATAGTCAGGATTGGCTCGCGACCGCCTTGGAGCGCGATGGGCAAAAGCAAGCCAGTTGGCGCACTGATCCGAAGCGAGCCGGTGCGGCTGGATGCCTGGGCGATATTGGTGTGCACGCGTTTAATCTGCTGCAGTACATGACAGGCTTAGTGCCTGATCGCATCGCGGCTAATTTGCATAGTTTTGTTGAGGGGCGAGTGTTGGACGACCATGCCCAAATCTGGATGCGTTTTGCGCAGGGCGCACGCGCCAATTTGCTGTGTAGTCAAATCGCAGTAGGCAAGGAAAATTATTTGCGCATACAGGTTTTTGGAGAGGGCGGTGCATTGGACTGGTGTCAGGAATCGCCCAATCATTTGATGTTTTCTCAATTGAACGGTGACACTCAGCGTTGCAGCCGCGCGCGGCATCATAGTGACCCCGCAGTGCAAGCGTCTTGCCTAATCCCCGCCGGGCATCCTGAAGGTTATCTGGAAGCGTTTGCGCTTTTGTATCGCGACATCGCTGCGGCTCTGCGTCACGAAAATGTAGCGTCAAACGCCCATGCCGCTTTGCGTGATATGCAGTTTATTGAGGCCTGTCTAACATCACAAAAAGCAGATAATGCCTGGGTGGATTTTCCGGTTTAATTCTGAATATAAGGAACCCGCCCAGTCGGTACTACATCGGCGGCGCGCAGACAGTGCCCGTGCTGGTCGTCGAAAAACATATGAGGTTTAAAGGCGGCTAATACCGCGGATTTGTTGACGCCACCCATAAAAAAGGTTTCATCGATCGCGATATTCCATGCGCGCAAAGTGCGGATGACGCGTTCGTGAGCGGGAGACGAGCGCGCGGTCACCAGCGCTGTGCGTATGGGGAGGGCGTGGCCGTCGGGTGCTTTGAAATTGTTTTGGATGTAGGAGAGGGCGATCAAGAGGCGGGCAAACGGGCCTTGTGGTAAAGGCTTTTTTGCATTTTCTCTTTCATGCTGTTCAAACGCTTCGATGCCACCAGATTGATAAATACGTTCCGCTTCATCCGAAAAAATCACCGCATCACCATCAAACGCAATGCGGATTTGCTCTAAGTCGGCAGCATGTTCTGGCAAGCGATATAGCAGCGCGGCAGCCACGCCACCGTTGATGGCAGCTTGCACATCATCTTCGTGCATCGATAAAAAAAGACTGACATTAAACGCCTGTAAATACGGCGACAGTTGCGCGCCACCAGCTAAGACGGCGCGGCTGATATCGAGTCCGTAATGTTCTATCGAGTTGAAAATGCGCATTGAGGTTTCAGACGAATTACGCGACATAATCACCACCTCCACCAGTCGATGACCGGGTGTCAGTTGATTCAGTCTGAGCAGTGCCTTTACCAGAGAAAAACCCGCGCCCGGTTTGAGAATTTCATTTTCTTTGTCAAGCTGATGCTGGCGATAAGCATCTAAACCCTGCTCTTGAAAAATCGCTTCTTCCACCTCTAGGTCAAACAAGGCGCGAGAGGAAATACCGATGACGAGTAGTTGATCAAGAGAGGCGGGCATGGCATATCCAAGTTGAAAAGGAAGATGCCTATTGTATATCCAAACTAAGACTAGCCAGGCTGTCCATCCACCCGTGGCTGCAAATAGATGGGCAGCATCATGCCCACCCAAATCAGGAGCAGCGCTAGCCACAGGCTGGCGGCGATTTGCATGAGAAATGCATAGTGCCCTATGCTGGCGGCGACGCGCAATATCGCTGCCGCATGTAAGGAAAGATACAGCGCCCACAGCACGCGACTCACTTGCAAAGGACGACCACTATGCCCAAAGCTGACGCGGCTGACAAAGCCGACCAACATGGTGCCCATGAAACCCAATGCCAGTGCATGTACCATCGCTGAGCCGATTTGTGCGCCGAGTGCGCTGGCCGCTTGCAAGGCAAATACGATAGGCAACCATGCAAACGAGAGATGCAACATCGCCAACAAGCGATTCTGCGGGCGCGCAAACAGGCAGGTAAATATACCCCAGCGCCACGAGGTATTGGCAAAGCTCAGGCTAAGTAAGCTAGCGCACAGCGCTTCGATGAGGGGCAAGTCAGTCATCCCGGCGATTGCGATCAACCAGCATGCCGCGATCCAGCAGAACAGTAAAGAAGTGGGACGCCACATCTGATAATTGGGCAAGACGTTACTGCTGAAAAAAGGCAGCATGCGATGACAGACGGTGAGAAAAATCGGCAATAAGAAAGTGAAAAAAACCAGTTGTCGCGCCACCATCCAAGCAGAGGAAATGCCACCAATCCAGAGGAAAGACGCCAGCAAAGCTGCGATGCCGCCGCACATCGATAACAGCAAAGCGATCGCATGTTTTTTGTCCTTCACCTGACTTTGTTTGACCAGCTTTGCCCAACGCAAAGTGACGGCACACCAGGCGGCCAACATCAGGGCAAATCCAGATAATTGCAGTGCGATTAAATGTAAACTACTTGCCAGCAGTAAAATCAAAATGCCGGAAAAATAAGTCGTGCCATGTAGCAGGAACAGATGGGCAGAAGCTTCTACGGATAGCCAACGCGGTCCGGCGGTGAACGTGAATCCGAGAATAAACAAAGGAAAGACACCTAGCGGCATAATCAAGGCATGCAAAGGCACCGCCAAGGCCGCACCAGACCGCAAACCTAGCCACCACCACGTGAACAGTACAAGCAGCGCCAGCGCGCCAAGAGAAAAGTAAAGGCGATGAGGTGCCTTAGCCAATAAGCGTAGTTGATTCATGATCAGGAAAATAAATGCGAGAGGGATGCATTCATCCTAGTCGAAATTGATCAGATCAACCTTGATCCTGAACAAGCATGGTGTGTATAGCCGGAAATTATCCCGGTATTTTTTGCGATAGCTGCATCAACCACGCTGGACGTTCACTGGCGTCTATCCAATATTTCACAGCAATGCCTAATTCAGTATCACCTTCCATCTTGAGCCTGCGCCGGAAGAATAAAGTATCCGCATCTTCCTGCGCGGTCGCTAGTTTAAAAAAATCAATCGCACATGCGGATAAGCTGACATCGGCGACGCTGCCCTTGGGCAGTGCTTTGAATTTGCCTTGCTCGCAGCGGAAATGCAAAACTAACCCCAAATCTTCCACTTGCAGGCGAAATTGTTTGCCATATAAAGATTCTGGCGCGACCAGATAATCGCGACGTCTTGCAATTTCCAGCAATAAGATTAGCGGTGTTACGCATAGCGGCGCGGGTAAGCTGTTGCCAATTTTGGCGAACAGCGGAGGGAAGCGGAAGTCGTTGAGGTTCATATTTGGGACGATGATATTGGGGTGATTGCGATGCTTTCCCAGCGCATGCCAGGTTTTCCCGACCAATAGCCATTGCTCTTTTCCGCATTCGGCGGCAAGCAGGCTTGGTCTATATTGGCAGCGCTTATTTCGCGGCGTGCCTGATCAAAACTGCGCACGATCTGTTCCATGCCCTGCGATTGAATTTGCAAACGTAAAACATCAATGCCCATGCGCGCTAGCTCAGGCACTTGTGCACCCAAGTCGAGGCAATTGGCGCTTTGGGTTTGTATGCCATTGATGGTCAAAAAATCTTGATCCTCTCGGGTAGCGAGCGCCAGTCCATCAGGATAATGCTCGCAACGAAATTCGCAGGCATCCTTGCTGAGACGATGACGGCGCGCCGTAAAGCAACGTGAAGAATGCGCCAACGCCATGCGTCCCCACACCTGCACTTCCGTTTCTATGCCCGCCGGGCGCTGGCTTTGCAGATGATTTAAATCGTCGTGATTGAGTTCCACTGGTGGCATGAAACGACGCGCGCCCAAACTGTGTAGCCACGTCAGCGTGTCTTCGTGATACACATTGAGATGCGGTCCGGCGACGAAGGGCAGCCCCAAGCTATGTGCAAGCCGCACCGCGCTAAAGTCATTCGCTTCGATCAAAAATTGCCCCGCTTGCGCTGCTTCAATCAGCTTGTTGAGTTGACGCCGGTCGCCTTCGTTATCGATTAAAGTCAAGCTAGACAGCACAACTTCTTTTCCAGCATCGCGGCAAGAGCTTGCCAGACTCAGCCAGTCCGCAAGACGCAGTTGATGACGGCGCGAGCACACCACTTCACCGAGATAAATTGTATCGACCGGCCACTCCATCGCATCAGCGTAAAACTGGAGAGTCGCTGCACGCGACCAATAATAGGCGAGCGGTGCGAGTGAGAGTTTCATTTTTTTATCCTGTTTTTAAAGCTATTTCCAAGGACGTTCGAATGCGCCTTGTGTTACTTGTGCACCTTCGGCATGCCGCGCTAAGGTGGTAAGCCATTCGGGGCGCGCTGAATAACGTTCTGGATCACGCATAGCTAAGTCGAGCGCAGAACGCAAGGTGGCGATCACTTGCGCCACATAAGTTGGGCTACGTTGACGACCTTCGACTTTAATCGCGCGTACCCCCATTTTTAATAAATCAGGGAGTAGGGAGATCGCATTCAAAC
>JACQDW010000104.1 GCA_016200845.1 Burkholderiales bacterium
TACTGTCTTCGGCTCCGCGCCTAGCCAGCGCAATTTTGCGTAAGTCCTATAACTTTTAAGTATGATGAAAAATCCACGTATCCTTTCGCACTTTCAAGAAAGTGCTGAGCTGAAAATGATTTCGGCTGAATTATTGGCTGAACCTATCGAGCAAGCGATAGAACTGATGTTCACCGCGCTTTCCAACGGCAATAAAATTTTAGCGTGCGGCAATGGTGGCTCTGCCGCTGATTGTCAACACTTTGCCGCCGAGCTCGTTGGACGCTTCGAGCGTGAGCGTTTGCCTTTGCCTGCTTTGGCTTTGACGACCGACACCTCGATTTTGACGGCGGTGGCGAATGATTATAGTTTTCAGGAAGTCTTCGCCAAGCAAGTGCAGGCGTTTGGGCAAGCTGGCGATATTTTGCTGGCGATCTCGACTTCCGGTAATTCTGTGAGCATTTTGAATGCGGTCAATGCTGCGCTGGAACGTGATATGCGGGTGATTGCGTTGACGGGTAAAGGTGGTGGCGAGATGCGGCGTTGCTTGACGGAAGCCGACGTGCATATTTGTGTCCCGCATGATCGCACCGCGCGGATACAGGAAGTGCATTTATTAACGATACATTGTATGTGTGACGGCATTGATGCCGCACTCTTTGGAGGCGAAGCTGATGAGTAAATTACGTAGTTCGATTTTGGCGGTGAGCTTGGCGTGTACGGCGCTGGTGGGTCTGCAGGGCTGTGTCGCGGTGGTGGTGGGTGGCGCGGTGATGGGCACTTTGGCGGCGACCGATCGACGTACATTCGGTGCGCAGACTGAGGACAAGGCGATTGTCTTGAAAGGCGAAGTTGCGGTCAAACGCGCCTTGGGCGATGCGGCCCATGTGAATGTGAATAGCTTTAATCGCCGCGCGTTGCTGACTGGCGAAGTGGCCGATGAGGCGGCACGTCAGGCTGCGGAAAAAGAAATTAAAGCGATACAAGGTGTGATGTCAGTGCAAAATGAATTGGCGATTTCGGGCTTGTCGAACTTCTCTTCACGCTCGTCCGACACGGTAATCACCACCAAGGTCAAGGCCTCTTTGGTCGACGCCAAAGATTTGTATAGCAGCGCATTTAAAGTCATCACCGAGGCGGGCGACGTGTATCTGATGGGACGCGTCACTCAACGCGAAGGCAATGCAGCGGCGAGTATTGCGGCCGGTGTGGCGGGCGTGCGCAAAGTGGTCAAAGTATTTGAATACATCAGTGAAGATGAATTGAAAACTTTGTTGGCGAAGCCTGCGGCAAAAGACGCAAACGAGTCAAACTAAGATGAAAAAAGGACCGTGTGGTCCTTTTTTTTCGTCCCTAAGCCCGACCCACAATCGCCGCCGTTGCAATCAATTCCTCTATCAATGCCAGACACATTTTGCCTGACATTTGATGGGGGTTGAGCTCAGGAAGCGGCGAGTATTTGAGCAGAATCGAGGGATTGATTTTGCCCAGATTGGCTTGCCCCATGGTCCAGCCTGCGTAGCGTCGTTCGTAGATTTCTTCGTAGGCCAGCAAGACTACATCAGTGTGGCGTGGATCGTGAATGATCTGCGTGTAGAGGCGATTAATTTCATCGCGGCCACCTTCTAGCACCTGCATGAATATCTGCTCGCTATGACACAAGATGCCAGTGATGCCATGCTTGGGATTGTGTTCGCGCGAGCGCTGCATGATGTCGTGCAGGGTGTCGCAAAGTGGTCCTTCTTTGCAGCGGCTGGTGTATAGGAGGCGAACTAACATAGCTTTTGTCCTGACTTATTTTTTGATGAGGGATAAAAACTCGCGACGCAGATTGGGGTCTTTTAAGAACGAGCCGTGCATCACGCTATTGATCATCTTGGAATCCATGTCCTTCACGCCGCGCCAATGCATGCAAAAGTGGTCGGCTTCCATCACTACCGCCAAGCCATCAGGTTGCATTTTTTCTTGCAGTGTGTCGGCCAATTGCACCACGGCTTCTTCCTGAATTTGCGGACGGCTCATAATCCAGTCGGCGATGCGCGCATATTTGGACAGGCCGATTAGATTGGAATGCTCGTTCGGCATCACACCTATCCACACCTTGCCGATAATCGGGCACAGATGATGCGAACATGCGCTACGCACCGTGATTGGGCCGATGATCATCAATTCGTTTAAATGCGAGGCATTAGGAAACTCAGTGACAGGCGGCATGGGCACATAGCGCCCTTTGAAAATCTCATTCAGATACATCTTGGCGACGCGCCGTCCGGTGTCCTGAGTATTGTGATCACTGCTGGTGTCGATCACCAGGCTTTCCAACACACCTTTGAGCTTGTCTTCAACTTCGGCGAGCAATTCGTCCAGCTCGCCCGGCTCTATGAATTGGGCGATGTTGTCGTTGGCGTGATAACGGGTATTGCTTTGCACTATACGCTCGCGGATTCTCTGAGAGACCGGAATAGCAGTGGCTTTGTAATGTGAATCAGTTGGCATAATGGCTCCAGACAGCATCAAGGGCGGTCTGCAAAATTGCGTGAAGGTGTAATGGTAACTGAATCACGCAACTCCCGTTTAGCTGGCCTTGAAAAATCTATTTTGACAATTTCTTCATGGCTAGTCTCAATGTTTGCATTTGCCCCTTAAAGTTGGTGCAGGAGCGGCACATGGAAAGGTGGAGTTTGAGATGGACGCGCTCTGCCAGACCGAGTTCACGGTCGAGGCCTTCGGAGATGATTTGCTGTGCTTTTTTGCAAGTATAGAGTAAGCGCATTTTATTCTTCTAAGTTTGTTGACCAAACCAGTTTAAATCCAGACACTCGCGCAAACGCAGTCTGGCGCGATAGAGGAGCACCCACAGATTAGACGTAGTCAGGCCTAATTCCTTACAGATATCTTCGGTCGATAGTTCCAGCCATTCGCGCATCATAAAGACGCGGCTGGTTTGCGGCGGGAGCTTTTCCAGGCAGAGTTCTAAGGTGCGGAAAAAGTCTTGTTGTTCCAGTGTCGCTTCGGGCGCGCCCCAATTACTGGCCGGGGTGATGTGGTGACCTTGTGCATTGAACAAAGTGTCGATCAGATCAGAGTCAGATTGCTCTTCGCTGCCCAGATCCGCCAGCGCGCTTTCACGCCCAGATAGGCGCAGCAGATCGATAATTTTGAATTTTAAAATGCCAATGACATAGGTGCGCAAGCTTGATTTGCCTGCAAAATTATCTGGCTTTTCTAAGACGGCCAGCAGCGTCTCTTGTACCGCGTCGTCGGCATGCACGGCGTTGCGTAGCTGCAGCAGCGCAAAGCGATGCAGGGCGGGGCGCATGTCTTGTAGTTCTTGATGGAGTTTTTCGCGCATCGGGGTTCCATTTTCGAAAAAATCATTTAGTCGCTCTGTGGCGAGACTTCTTTCCCTGTAAAATTCAGGGAAAGCGACTTTTATCAAGGATAACCGTAATATGACCATCACGCCAAATGTAATCACTGAAAACCACGACCGCTTAGCCAGCGTCGAGCCTGAGATCAAGGCCGAGATTTTGGCGGAAGCCTTGCCTTATATTCGTAAATTTCACGGCAAAACCATCGTCGTCAAATATGGTGGCAATGCCATGACGGAAGAAAGCTTGAAACATGGTTTTGCACGTGACGTGATTTTGTTGAAATTGGTGGGTATGAACCCTGTCGTGGTGCATGGCGGTGGTCCGCAAATTGATAACGCCTTAAAAAAAATCGGCAAGCAAGGTACGTTTATCCAAGGCATGCGCATCACCGACGAAGAAACCATGGAAGTGGTGGAGTGGGTGTTGGGTGGCGAAGTGCAGCAAGATATCGTGATGCTGATCAATCACTACGGTGGTCAGGCCGTGGGCTTGACCGGCAAAGACGGTGGCTTGATTCGCGCCCGCAAAATGAAAATGCCCGATCGCGAAAATCCCGGCGAGTTTTTGGACATTGGTTTTGTCGGTGAGATCGATGCGATCAATCCTGCAGTGGTTAAGGCTTTGCAAGACGACGCCTTTATTCCGATTATTTCACCGATCGGTTTTGGTGAAGACGGTCAGGCTTACAACATTAATGCCGATCTGGTGGCACCATCTCAGGCGGCATGTTACCCAAAATTTCTTCCGCGCTAGACGCCGCCAAATCAGGCGTGAATACCGTTCACATCGTCGACGGCCGCATTCCACATTCGCTGTTGTTGGAGATTTTAACTGAGCAGGCGTTTGGTACGATGATACGTTCGCATTGAACGCAACTAAGACGTGAAACAAACAAAAACCATCTGGCTATTCGACCTCGATAACACCCTGCACAACGCCAGTGCGGCGGTGTTTCCGGCGATTGCGGAGAATATGACGCGGTATATGGCTGAGTTTTTGGGAGATGAAAACGGCCCCTTTGATTTGGCCAAAGTGAATGCCTTGCGCATGGAGTATTTGCAGCGTTATGGTGCGACCATGAAAGGCATGGTCGTGCATCACGGTGTGCGGGAAGATGAATTTTTGCGTGAGGCGCATCGATTTGCGCATTTGCCTGCTTTGCTGCACTATGAGCGTGGCTTGGCGCGGGTGGTGGCGAGCTTGCCTGGGACTAAGGTCTTGTTCACCAATGCGCCCGATCAGTATGCGCGGCAGGTGATGCGGTTTTTGCGTTTGCATCCGCATTTTGATCATCATGTGTCTATCGAGTCTATGCGGGTGCATGGCAAGTCGCATCCCAAACCTAGCAAAGCGTTTTTGCGCAAGTTCTTGGCGCAACATGGCTGGCATCCGCGCCAGTGTGTCTTGGTGGAGGATAGTTTGGCCAATTTAAGTGCCGCCAAGCAAATTGGGATGCGCACGGTGTTGGTGACTGGGCATGGGCAACATGTTCCGCAGAAAAGTATTTCTGCGCGTGTCGATATCACAGTAAAATCGGTGTTTGAATTGCCGCGCCGTACCAGCCGCTGGCGTTAAATCCGAATAGCTAACAGGATACAGGTCCGTTTATGTCGATCACGAAACCAGGTGAGCGCAAGCTCCAGATTTTGCAAGCCTTAGCGGGCATGCTGGAAAATCCTAAGGGCGAAAAAATCACCACGGCGGCGTTGGCGGCAAAGATTGATGTGTCCGAGGCGACCTTGTATCGCCATTTCGCCAGCAAGGCGCAAATGTTTGAGGGCTTGATTGAGTTTATCGAATCGTCGGTGTTTGGCCTGATCAATCAAATTTCACAAGAGCATCAGGGCTTAGCGCAGGCACATGCGATCAGCATGATGTTATTGAGTTTTGCCGAACGCAATCCGGGTATGACGCGTGTCTTGATCGGTGACGCTCTCGTCAATGAAGACGAGCGTTTGCAAGTGCGTATGAATCAATTTGTTGATCGCATAGAGCTGGCGTATAAACAGGCTTTGCGTCAGGCTGGTGTCTCTGGACAAGTGCCTGAACAAGAAATCACTTCGCGTGCTAATTTGTTGGTCAGTTATGTATTGGGACGCTGGCAGCGTTTTGCAAAAACGGGATTTAAAGCCTTGCCTGTAGATGGTGCTAGTGCGCAATTGGCGGTGCTGTTGGCGGCTTAAATTTGATTCTGAAAACATCTATTCCAAACGTTCCAACTTCCCCCGAAACTGGTTAAACGCTTCTTCATAAAACGCCTCGGCATCGCTGGCCTTGAGTTTGATGTGGAGCACCGCCAGTTCGCCATATTCGGTATTGATCACGTTGGCTCCGCGTTGTTCGCACAGACGTCGTAAGGCGGACTCGTCGGCGAAACTGAGCGCGAGTTTGAGTTCGGTGAGCACTTCTATCGGAATTAATTCTGCGGTTTTAAAGGCGTCAGAAATCGCTTGTCCATAGGCGCGTGTCAGGCCGCCAGCGCCGAGTTTGATGCCGCCCCAATAGCGCACCACGACGGCCAGTACATTGAATAAGTCTTTGTGAACTAAGACGTTGTACATGGGCTTGGCGGCGGTGCCGGACGGCTCGCCATCATCGTCTAAACCCGAATCACCTTCACACAATAAAACCCAGCAGACATGCACCGCATT
>JACQDW010000105.1 GCA_016200845.1 Burkholderiales bacterium
CGTCCATTCCACGCCTTCTGGGAAATGCGCCTTCATCGCGTCTAACATCACATCGCATTGCGCCGAGTAAAAACGACGGATGCTAGGAATATGCTCTTGCAAGAAACCATCTTTGATCACTTCATACACGGCCATTTGCGTCAAGGTCGAGGTATGCAAATCGGTCGCTTGTTTTGCCTGTTCCAATTTGCGGATCAGGGTCACTGGCGCCACCATGTAACCCAAGCGAATACCAGGCGTCAAAATCTTGGAGAAAGAGCCGAGATAAATCACGCCGTCTGGATTCATATTGAGCAGCTTAGGCAAAGGCTCGCCGCTATAGCACAAATCGCCATAAGGATTATCTTCAATCAAAGGAATGCCCATGCGTGCACAAGTTTCCACCAATTCCTGACGACGCTCTATCGACAAAGTGCGGCCGGTTGGATTTTGGAAATTTGGCAAAGCGTAAAACAATTTTGCGCCTTCACCTTTGGCGGCGACAGAAGCAGGCACTACGCCGTCATTGTCCATATCGACAGACACAAACTCAGGGCGATACACAGAAAACGCTTGCAATGCGCCAAGATAGCTTGGCGTCTCGACTAAAATCTTACTTCCTTCATCAACCAAGACCTTTGCCAGCAAATCCAAACCTTGCTGTGAACCCGAGGTCATCATGATTTGCTCTGGCGTGATTTTGCAATCAGCGGTTGACAATGAATCGGCGATAAATTGACGCAAAGGCAGATAGCCATCGGTAGGGCCATATTGCAAAGCTGTTGTGCCGTTCTCTGACAACACTTTGTCAAACGCGGCGCGCATACGATCAACCGGGAAAGTCGCAGGAGATGGCAGACCACCTGCAAAGGAAATCACTTCTGGCCGCATGGTGATTTTTAAAATTTCACGAATCGCGGAGCTTTGCAACTGTTCCGCACGTTGAGAGAATTTCCAATTGATTGGTTTTAAATTTAACAGGCTCATCTTGGGTCACTTCAAAAAAGTTTTAAAACAGGTTTGCGTTGAATGGCATCCCCACATTCAAGCAAAAATTAAGCGTGTAGCTCGGCAATCATTTCGATTTCTACGCAAGCACCAAGCGGAATTTGCGCAACACCAAACGCTGCACGCGCATGTTTGCCGCACTCACCAAAGACTTCGGCGATCAATTCTGACGCGCCATTGGTCACCAGATGATGCTCGATAAAATCGGGCGTGGAATTGACCAGACTGGTTAATTTTACGATTCGTTTGACACGGCTCAAATCGCCGCCACAGGCATCTTGCAAAGTCGCCAGCATATCAATTGCCACCAAACGGGCAGCTTCTTTACCTTGTGCTGTTTCCAAATTCTTACCAAGCTGCCCTACCCAAACCTGGCCGTCTTTTTTTGCAATATGACCCGAAATGAACACGGCATTTCCCATCTGTGCATGCATCACATAGGCAGCAGCAGGTGCCGCAACAGCAGGCAATTGAATATTCAAAGCTTGTAATTTCTCGTAAACAGACATTTTTTATCCTGATAAATCGTTGATATTTTAAGAACTTGCTGGGTAAGGCGCGCTAGTCAAACTCAGCACACCAACGCTCCCTGCATTGTACGGGGCAAGCCCCGCCAAAACCACCCTCTCTCTCGCATTTCTCATCAATTTGCTCCACAAAACAGCAAATTTCTGAAAGAAATCCAGCCAAAACAGCGCACTTCAACACCGAATCAATACCACACAAAAACCACTTCTATGGATATTTGCGGCAACCACGCTATCGCTCTTAGCAAAGACGCGATCACACAAATCGGCGAAACTTATATGCTATGCTACCCGCTAACGCCAATACAGTACCAATACAATTAACGAAATAGATTTCACACTGTCATGGTACCTTTACCAATACAGAACAAGGTAAATGATGCGCAAAATTCCTCAATTAAGCTCCAACCCTATGGTCTCACGCGATTCCGGCGGTTCTTTGGTCGAACAAATCGTGCGCTCGGTCGCCTGCCGCATCGACGACAAATTGTTGCGTACTGGTGCACGTATGCCTTCGATTCGACAGTTTGCCGACGAACAAAAGGTGTCTCGCTTTACGGTGGTGGAGGCGTATGATCGCTTGGTGGCGAATGGTTATCTGGAGTCGCGCCGTGGTTCGGGTTTCTTTGTACGCGAACGCGCGTCCTTACTCAGCCCACCCCATGCGGTCGCGCAAGCGATTCCGACCTCCCAACAACCCGACGTGGTCTGGCTAATTCGCAATATGTTCCGCCAGCTTCCACCACAAAAAATGCCCGGCTCAGGCTTATTGCCGCACGAGTGGTTAGACGGCGATCTGGTCGCAAATGGCTTGCGTTCTATCAGTCGTTTAAATCAGAATCTTTTACTGCATTACGGCACACAACAAGGTTTTCTCCCACTGCGTCAACAACTACAACTCAAACTAGCCGAACTAGAAATCGCCGCAGCTCCCGAGCAAATTGTCACCACCAATGGCGTCACGCAAGCATTGGATTTAGTCGCTCGCGAATTGACTCAGCCCGGGGATACGATTTTTGTCGACGATCCGGCTTGGTTTTTGATGTTTGGCACCTTTGCCACCTTGGGCACCAAGGTGATTGGCATTCCACGACTGCATGACGGCCCTGATGTCGCCAAGCTGGCGGAATTGGCTGCACTACACAAGCCCAAGCTGTATGTGATTCATTCCGTCTTGCACAATCCTACATCCACTTCCTTGTCGGCGGCGAAGGCATTTCAAGTCTTAAAGACCGCCGAGCAGCATGATTTTATGATCGTCGAAGACGATGTGTATTGCGACATTCACCCTGGCTCTGCAGTGCAAGCGGCGACTCGCTTAGCGGCGCTCGATCAATTACAACGTGTGATTTATCTGGGTGGTTTTTCCAAGACCTTAGCTGCCAATCTGCGCGTTGGTTTCATCGCGACTTCGCACGAAACGGCGATACGCTTATCCGACCGAAAAATGCTCTCGACGCTGACCACCAACGAAGTCTGTGAACGGGTCGTCCACAAAGTGCTTTCGGAAGGGCATTATCGCAAACACGTCGATCGCATCCGCACTCGCTTAGACGGTGCCAGAAACGAAGTGACAAATCGTCTGGAAAAGCTCGGCATGCACATAGAATATCGCACGCCAGCAGGCATGTTTCTCTGGGTTGATACGGGCAGCGATACCATCGCGTTAACCGAAAAAGCATTAACCGAAGGGATCTTAATCGCACCAGGGAGTTTGTTCTCGCCCCACCAACTCCCCTCGACCCACATGCGCTTAAATGTCGCCGCGATGTCAGATCAGGGAGTCTGGGATTTCTTGGAGAGAGAATTACGTTAAGCCAGCCGCGTCAGACGCAACAAACTTAAGCGAAGACATTCATTGCAGGCAAATCAGGCGATTGCGATTCATCTTTTCTCGCTCTCAATAAGGCATCTTCTGCGCGCCGCAAGATACTCTCTATCGTATCGCCTTCACGTATGGTCGCTACACCAACGGTGGCCGATACTTTTAATTCCTTTCCCGACGCAGCTATAGGCATTGCCAGTATTGTTGAGCGGGCACGCGCTGCGATTTTTTGTGCCATTTCCTCACCAGCCTCTGGCAATAAAACACTAAACTCCTCGGTGCCGTAGCGCGCCAGAAAATCATACGTCCGTGTTGCCCGCTTCATGCGTTTGCTGACTTCAACCAAGACCATATCGCCGGTCCCAGATCCATAAGCAATATTGATTTCCTTGAGATGATCAAGGTCAACCACCAATAAAGACATCGGCTTACCAAGTCTGAGATGACGCTGCAATTCATTATCGATGACCCGTATAAATTCACGACGATTCGCGACCCCGGTCAATGCATCTGTATTCTCTTTACGTTGCAATTCCAGTTCAGCGCTTAATAATTTACGCCGAAACCGCATAACGTAGGCCGACACAGCTTGCCCTGTATAGGTGCTCAACAACAAAACGGCGACCACTGTCAGCTGATACGAATGAGAAGGAAAAACCTTGGTGAGACACAAAGCGAGACTCGCGACAAAATAAGCGATCACTAAAGGACGCAATAAATTTACTTTAAGAGGGACTACGATAGAAGCGATCATACAAAGCCATGCATCAATTAAAAAATGTCCCAAATAATTGATGGGGGATAAGACATTACTTGCCATCTGCACCAGCAATACCACAATAGCCCATCGATATAAATGCTTATCCAAATCCGAAGGCTCGCTACTACGCCCGGTGCTGCGTAAAGTCCATGCCGCATATCCCCAAACCAAGCCTCGCGCGACGGCCATCGCATAAAAGCTGAGCCCTAATCCAAGTATAGAAAAATCAATGTAGAGCAAGGGGACGGACACCCACATGACAAACCGAAAAATACGTCTGGCCTGGGCATGATCATATTTGTGATAGTGGACGTTAAAAACGTCGTCGCTCACTTCTGGATAATCTATATGCATGGCGCACCTTATCGTCGAAACCATATTTGCCGCTTCACGCGACGCTCTACTGCGCTGATTAGTTTTTCTTTATTGCACAATTTCAGTGTAGCGCTTCAACGCTGAATTTCCAACCTCTTCAGATCTGAATTTTGCTTCAAAAAGCCTTAGCTGCCAAACGGCGGTATTTAGGGGATAATAACGTTTGCCCCGCGACTTATGCGGGTCATTTTTTTACTATTTTTCTTATAGACCTTACATGGATATGCAACTCTACGACAACTGGGAACGTTCCCTGCGCCCTTTCTCCCCTATTCATCAAGATTGGGTGGGCTTGTATTGTTGTGGACCCACCGTGTACGACTATGCCCACATTGGCAATTTGCGCACTTATCTTTTTGAAGACGTCTTGCGCCGTGCCTTAGAGCTCAACGGCTACAAAGTGCGCCACGTCGTCAATATTACTGACGTTGGGCATTTGGTGTCGGACGCCGACGACGGTGAAGACAAGATGGAAAAAGGCGCCCGCCGCACGGGTCTCACGGCTTGGCAAATCGCCGAGCAATACACAGTCGCATTTAAAGAAGACATACAGCGTCTGAATATTCTCGAACCAAAAATCTGGTGTAAAGCAACCGACCATATCGCCGAACAGATCGACTTTATTCAAGTCATCGAAGAAAAAGGCTACGCCTATCGCACTGCGGATGGCATTTATTTCGACACCTCCAAACAAGACGACTACGGCTATCTGGCGCGCTTAAATCGTGAAGGTTTAGAAGCAGGCAAACGAGTAGTGATCGGTGACAAAAAGAACCCAACCGACTTCGCCTTATGGAAATTCAGCCCCGAAGGCAGCGCCCGTCAAATGGAATGGGATAGCCCTTGGGGACGTGGCTTCCCCGGCTGGCACATCGAGTGTTCAGCGATGTCGGCGAAATATCTTGAGCCCTGGTTTGATATTCATTGCGGTGGCGAAGATCACATCGCCATCCATCACAGCAATGAGATCGCGCAAAACCAAGCTTGTCACGGCACACGCTTGGCCAACTTCTGGATGCATGGTTATTTCTTGCACATCGATGCAGGAAAAATGTCTAAATCGAGTGGCGATTTTTTACGCTTGCAAACACTGATAGACGACAACATCGATCCGCTCGCCTATCGCTGGCTCTGTTTGTCTGCCCACTATCGCAGTCAGCTCAACTTCAGTTGGGAATCTTTGAAAGCCTCACAAACAGGCCTCAATCGCCTGCGTGAAACTTACTTCAACCTGCCTGAAGGCGGCGCAATTAATCAAGACTACGCCGATCGTTTCAAAGCAGAAGTCAATCAAGATCTCAACATGCCAAAAGCAATTGCGGTAATGTGGGAAATGTTGAAATCCGACGTCAGCGACGCCGACAAAAAAGCCACGCTTGATTATTTCGATCAGATGCTGGGTTTAAATCTCAAGGCATGGGAACCCAAGAAAACCGAAATCCCTGCGCATATCTTAGAACTGGTCGAACAACGCAAACTGGCTCGTCAAAACAAAGTCTGGGCGGAATCAGATCGCTTACGTGATGCGATTAAGGCGGCAGGCTTTGAAGTGGAAGATACGGCTGCTGGGATGATCGTCAAAGCTGCTTCGTAAGATTGGGCTTTGAAAACGTAAAAAGCGCAAAGAATTATTCATTCTTTGCGCTTTTTTACTAACGTATTACTCGCACTCATGGTGCGCATTGAGTCTTCTGTAATTTACTAGACACGCAGTCTCATTCTCAACACTCCATGCCCTAATTGGACTCATTATTCCTGCTCGATGATAACGAACAACGACTGGCTGCCCTATTGGAAGTGCCTGCACCCAATTGCGAAAACATGATCTTGGCAGTTGAAAAGTATAAGTCCCTTCCTGACTCTTCACCTCTATAAAGTCCTCGCGAGTCTTATGAGAAGTTTGATGTCCAACCACTTTACCTTCAAACAAACTTAGGTCACGAAAGTTGGGTTTACTGTCAAATCGGCTTTCTAAGTCCACGAGCAAAAAAAATATCGGTATCAATAGTAGTCCCAACAAGCCAGGACCGAATTTACTTAACTGGGTTTTGAGTGTGTTATCCATGTCTAATTTCGAACTAGTTCGAAGTCGAAATCAAACGCTCTGGTGCCAGCACAGAAAACTCCTGTATCTGTGCCGAGCCTAGCAATTGGCGCGGCACATCGCCCAGCGCCGCACGATATACGCGCACGCGACCAAGTTCAGTAGGATGATCGACTGCTTCCTTGGCTAAAGAAATGCGCTGACCTTGCAGAAATCGCCGTGCCAATTCTTCGTCCAATATCACTTCAGGAAAGCTCGACAACAGCGCATCAACCGGCGCGAGCAAGGCGTGGCGCTGCTCTTCAGGCATCGCGATAATCTGATCTAAAGTAACCGAGTTTTCTAAAACGAGATGACCGACATGAGTGCGACGCAGTGCATTCAAGTGCGCACCACAGCCCAGCGCATTGCCGATATCTTCACCCAAGACACGAATATAGGTGCCTTTACTACAGCGCACATTCAAGGTCAGGTACGGCGCCTCATAGCGAACAAATTCAAGTAGATGAATGGTGACCGGACGCGCTTCGCGTTCTAAGCTAATGCCTTCGCGAGCATACTCGTACAACGGTTTGCCGTCACGTTTGAGTGCCGAGTACATAGGCGGTACTTGCAAAATATCGCCTCGGAATTTTTCTAGCACCGCATGAATTTCTTGTTCGCTGATGCTCACTTCGTGCGTGGCGATAACTTCACCTTCGGTGTCGCCAGTATTCGTGGTCACGCCCAAGTGCACTACGGTTTGATAGGTTTTATCGGCATCTAACAAATCAGCAGAAAATTTAGTCGCTTCGCCAAAACACAAGGGCAGCAAGCCTGTCGCGAATGGATCTAAAGTACCTGTGTGCCCCGCTTTGATCGCGTTCATCAAGCGCTTCACTTTGATCAAAGCATCATTGCTTGACCATCCCACAGGCTTATCCAATAACAGCACACCGTTAATCGGCAATCGTGTTTTTTTCTTGATGGGCTGATTCATGATGGGGAAATTCAATACAGAATTGGATAAGAACCGTAGGGCGGGTGCGACCCGCGCTGTTCAGGTACTACATCGTCTGGCGGCGCGGGTTTCACCCGCCCTACAACAAACAAATTCTAAGTGCCACTACGATACGAAGTGTTTACTCGAAATCAGTCTTCGCTGATCTCGTCATCTTTGGCGCGCGTCGCATTGGCTTCATCGATGAGTTTAGACATCGCCATGCCACGCATCGTCGACGTATCGTGAATAAAATGCAGTTGTGGCAAAGTATGGATGCGCAATTTCAAACCGAGTTGATTACGCAAGAAACCAGCGGCCTTATTCAAGCCCTCGACCGTATTTTTGATCGCAGCTGGGTCATCTGCCAAGCTTGTAAAATAAACTTTAGCATGCGCGTAATCTGGTGTCAGTTGCACTTCGGTGAGCGTGATCATACCAACGCGAGGATCTTTCAACTCGGACCAAATAATTTCGGACAAGTCGCGTTGAATTTGATCAGCAACACGCAAGCCGCGTGCTGGGATGGATTTACTATTTTTAGCCATATTTACTAACAAAACCTCATTCGAAAAAACAAAAACGCCAGGAGCATCAAAGTCTTTCGTCTTACTTTACTTAAAACTTACTTTAAAAATCAAAGAGGAAGCGTTTGCTTCCTCTTTGAATTACTCTTTATTTGCTTACAGCGTACGGGCAATTTCCTGAATTTCAAAGATCTCCAGGAAGTCACCTACCTGAATATCGTTGAAGCTCTTGAGTGAAAGGCCGCACTCCATACCTGCGCGCACTTCTTTGGCATCGTCTTTGTAACGTTTCAAAGAATCCAGTTCACCGGTCCAGGTCACTACGTTATTACGCAGCAAACGCACTGACGAAGTTCGCTTGACCATACCTTCTGTCACCAGACAGCCTGCAATCGAACCAACTTTGCTGACGGAGAAGACTTGGCGAATCTCAACCATACCGATGATTGTTTCACGCTTCTCTGGTGCCAACATGCCGGACAACGCTGCTTTGATTTCGTCCACCGCATCGTAAATGATGTTGTAGTAGCGAATATCCACGCCGTTGGCTTCTGCCAACTTACGAGCAGACGCATCAGCACGTGCATTAAAGCCGATGATGACCGCTTTAGAAGCGACCGCCAAGTTGACGTCGGATTCGGAAATGCCACCAACCGCTGCATGCACCACTTGAACGCGCACTTCGCTGTTGGACAATTTGACCAGGGATTGAACCAATGCTTCTTGCGAACCCTGAACGTCGGTTTTGACGATAATAGGCAAGTTTTTGAGTTCGCCTTCGCCCATGTTTTCAAACATGTTTTCAAGCTTAGCTGCCTGCTGTTTCGCCAATTTGACGTCGCGGAATTTACCTTGACGGAACAAGGCGATTTCACGCGCTTTACGTTCATCGACCATGACCATGACTTCTTCGCCAGCTGCTGGCACTTCGGTCAGACCTTGAATTTCAACTGGAATCGAAGGACCGGCTTCTTGAATATTCTTACCGTTTTCATCGAGCATCGCGCGAACACGACCAAATGAAGAACCGGCCAAGACCACGTCACCGCGTTTCAAAGTACCCGACTGCACCAAGATCGTTGCCACAGTACCGCGACCTTTATCCAGACGCGCTTCAACCACCAAACCTTTTGCAGGAGCATCAACTGGCGCTTTTAATTCCAACACCTCAGCTTGCAACAGAACCTGTTCTAACAACTCGTCGATACCCTGACCGGTCTTTGCAGAAACTTGCACGAATGGAGAATCACCACCGTAAGCTTCTGGCACAACGCTTTCGGCGATCAATTCTTGTGTCACGCGGTCTGCATTCCCACCTGGCTTATCGATCTTATTGATCGCGACTACCAAAGGTACGCCCGCTGCTTTTGCATGGGCAATCGCTTCTTTGGTTTGCGGCATCACACCGTCGTCCGCTGCGACAACCAGAATAACAATATCAGTTGCTTTTGCACCGCGGGCACGCATCGCCGTAAACGCTTCGTGACCCGGTGTATCTAAGAAGGTAATCATGCCACGAGGAGTTTCAACGTGATAAGCACCGATGTGCTGAGTAATACCACCTGCTTCACCAGAAGCCACTTTAGCGCGGCGAATATAGTCCAGCAAAGAAGTCTTACCGTGATCGACGTGACCCATCACGGTGACGACTGGCGCACGTGGAGAGGACTCGTAATCAGCGTGTTCGGCCACATCGGTCAGCATCGCTTCAGGGTCATCGATCTTCGCAGCAAATGCTTTGTGTCCCATTTCTTCGACCAGAATCATCGCTGTTTCTTGATCAAGAACCTGGTTGATGGTGCACATCTGACCGAGTTTCATCAAATGCTTGATGACTTCCGATGCTTTCACCGACATCTTGTGCGCTAATTCAGCGACTGTCAGTGTCTCTGGCACAAAGACGTCTTTGACGACGGCTTCAACTGGCACCTGGAAATTACTTTCACGCTCTTCATGATGATTGTTGCGGCGACCTTTAGGACCGCTCTTCCAGCCATCACGACCAACCGGTGCAGCTCCACGCGTCTTCAAACCACCGCCGCGTTTTTTCGCTGCGTCATCTTGCCATGTGGAAGACACATTGGCAGACTTGATGGCTTTTTTGTCGGTAGGCACGGCTGTCGCGGGCTTGACTTCTTTCTTGTCGCCAGTCGCTTTTTTCTCGCCCGGCTTTTTGTCAGCAGGCTTATGCAAAGTACCTTCAGCCACTTTACTGGCAACAGGTGCTGGTGCTTCAACTGGTTTTGGCTTGCGCGCTGCCAGCATCATTTCTTTGATTTGCGCAACTTCATCAGCCACTTTTTTACGCGCGCTCTCAGCGTTCGCAGCACGCGCTGCAGCTTCTTTCGCGGCTTCTTTCGCTTCTGCTGCGGCTTTTTTCTTTGCTTCTTCAGCCGCTACGCGTTTTGCTTCCTGATCAGCGGCTGATGGTGCTTCAGCAACCACAGCTGTTTTCGCAACTTTTGCACGTTTCTCTTCCGCTTGTTTGGCTTTTTCCGCATCCGCTTTCGCTTTCGCTGCGATTTCGGCTTCACGTGCGGCTTTCGCTTCAGCTTCTTTTTCTGCTTCTAATTTCGCCAGATAGGCTTGCTTCTCTTGCAGTTCCGCTTCGCGACGCGCTGCTAACTCAGCTTCGGCTTGCGCCTCTGCTTCACGACGCGCGATTTCGGCTGGATCGATCGCTGGAACCGACGCAGTCACGTTGTCTTCAGGCGCACTTTCGTCACGCTTGACGAAAGTACGCTTTTTACGCACTTCGACTTGCACGGTGCGGGTTTTACCGGTTGCATCAGCTTGTTTAATCTCGGTTGTTTCCTTGCGAGTCAAGGTGATTTTTTTCTTTTCTGCATCAGGAGCCACGCCGTGCGAACGGCGTAAATGTTCCAATAATTTATCCTTATCTTCTTTGGATAAAATATCGGACGCCGATGTCTTAGCGACACCCGCGGCATTCAATTGCGTGAGCAGCAAATCCGCTGACATTTTCAGCTCGGTGGCAAATTGAGCTACATTATTACTCGCCATTCAGTCCTCTTTTTCTGTTTGCGCTGTGATCTACACTAAATCAACGCTTCAATATTGGTTATTCACTCGTGATTATTTTGCTTCAACGAGTTTCCATGCTTTTTCCAATAAGGCTTTCGCATGTTCATCATATTTAGCGTCGATGAGTTTCATCTCATCATCAGTCACATCTTCAAATGCAGTATCAATCAATTGACGCGCGCGGTCTGTTGACAGAGCCAAAATCGCACCAAACTCATCGTATGCTAAGCCACCAAAAGCAGCGAGGGTCTTAATACCAGCCAAGCCTAATTTACCTGCCGTTGCACGACTCATGCCTTCCAAGTTGATCAACGCATCTTCTACGCCATCAACACCTTCTTCTGAAGCAATCGCTTCAGTCAACAATGCATCACGAGCGCGATTACGCAACTCATTGACGGTGTCTTCGTCCAGCGCTTCGATTTCCAGCATTTCGCTGATAGGCACATAGGCGATTTCTTCTAAGCTAGAGAAACCTTCGTCGACCAAAATGTCGGCAACTTCTTGATCAACGTCGAGTTTTTCCATGAACAAAGCACGGATACCAGCGGTTTCTTGTTCCGCTTTATTGGCAGATTCTTCTGCCGTCATGATGTTGATTTGCCAGCCGGTTAATTCGGCAGCCAGACGAACGTTTTGTCCGCTACGGCCAATTGCGATCGCCAGATTTTCGTCGTCAACGACCACGTCCATCGCGTGCTTTTCTTCATCAACCATGATGGAGGAGACGTTGGCCGGAGCTAAAGCGCCGATCACGAATTGCGCCGGATCTTCCGACCACAAAACGATATCAACACGCTCGCCACCGAGCTCGCCAGTTACTGCCTGTACGCGTGAACCACGCATACCAACGCAAGTACCGATAGGATCAATCCGTTTATCGTCTGTATGCACAGCGATCTTGGCGCGCACACCAGCATCACGTGCTGCAGATTTAATGACTAAAGAACCTTGTTCGATTTCTGGCACTTCCAGCTCGAACAATTTCATGATGAATTCTGGTGCGGTACGGGACAAGATGACTTGTGGACCGCGCGCATTGCGATCGATGCGCAAGATGTAAGCGCGGACACGATCACCAACACGTAAATTTTCTTTCGGGATCATTTGGTCGCGTGGCAAACGTGCCTCGATACGACCCGATTCAACGACAGCCTCACCGCGCTCCATGCGCTTGATGGTGCCCATCACAAGGGAATCGCCGCGCTCTAAAAATTCAGCTAAGATTTGTTCGCGCTCTGCATCACGAATACGTTGCAAGACGATTTGTTTGGTATCTTGCGCAAAGCGGTGACCGAGTTCTACAGACTCAATTGGCTCTTCAATGTATTCATCCACTTCGATATCGGCATATTGCTCGACAGCTTCAAAGTGCAAAATTTCTTGGTCTGGCAATTGCAAACCAGCTTCGTCAGCCACCACGTGCCAACGACGGAAAGTGCGGTATTCACCTGTTTCGCGATCGATCTCGACGCGAATATCCACTTCACCTTCGTAACGCTTCTTGGTAGCCGTTGCCAAAGCATGTTCCAATGCGCCAAAAACGATATCTTCATC
>JACQDW010000023.1 GCA_016200845.1 Burkholderiales bacterium
CAGCAAATATAAAATATCCATTTTTGAATTAAGGTAAATAATCCGGCTGCAAACGCAAAATGCGCAATCCGTTCAATACGACCAGCAGCGAGCTCAAGGACATGCCGAGTGCCGCATGCCAGGGCTCCAGATAGCCCAACACCGCAGCCGGAACAGCCAGCACATTGTAGAGCAAAGCCCATCCCAGATTTTGACGAATCAAGCGATACGACAAGCGTGCCACACGCATCGCAAAACTCAAATCGAGCAAGCGATTCGACATCAACAATGCGTCGCTGCGCGTTTGTGAAATTGGCGCGCCTTGCCCCATCGCCACAGACACATTCGCCAGCGACAATGCGGGACCGTCATTCATCCCATCGCCGACCATCATGACGCGCTTTCCACGAGCTTGCAAATCCGCGACGAATTGATATTTCTGCGCCGGACTCAAGCCCGCGTAAAATTGCGTGATCCCACATTCATCACACAAAGCGCTGACAACGCCAGCTCTGTCTCCGGATAAAACAATGAGTTGATAGCCCTGCTCTTGTAATTCCGAGACCGCGGCGCGAGCATCTTCACGCAAACGATCTTCCAGTGCAAACACGGCGAGCACTGCAGCTTCATTCCCCAGCACGCACACAGTTTTTTCCGACAAATGTGCAGGCACTTGCCACTGACCACCGGTGACAAAATCGGGATGGCCCAATCGATAAATTTGCTCGCCGAATCTGGCAGAGACACCACGCCCCGCCTCTTCAGCTACATCGCTTAAACTAAGCGACTCCGGCAACACCTCAGCGCTCACCATATATGCAAGGATAGCCTTCGACACCGGATGCTGTGACTTCGACGCCATCGCTAGGCACAGGCCACGCAATTGGTTTTCAGTAATCGACTCGGACGCTGCGCCAGCCACAAAATCTGCCTGCAACACCTTCAAGTGTCCATAGCTTAAGGTGCCTGTTTTATCCAGCACGATGTGCGTCACGTTCGCCATATTTTCGATGGCACTGCCTTTAGTCACCAAGGTTCCAAACTTCGCCAACTGTCCTATCGCCCCCGACATCACACCCGGCGTCGCCAACGACAAAGCGCAAGGGCAAGTCACAACAATCACACTCACAGCGATCCACACAGCACGGCCGGCATCGATCCAAGTCCACACCACACCCGCACCGATTGCGATCAAAAGAATCGCCAATAAAAACCGACTCGCATGTTTGTCCGCCAATTCCACCAGTGCTGGTTTAGCCAAACTCGCACTTTCCATCATCGCGATCATACCGGCCAATTGTGTCGCATCACCGACCTCTTGTGCTTGCACGATCAACGCCGCATTCACATTAATAGAACCGGCCATCACCAGACTTCCTGCCAACTTGCGCATTGGCAGCGACTCACCCGTCATTAAGGCCTCATCGCACGCACTCTCCCCTTCCAGCACCACCGCATCGCAAGGCACTTGCTGCCCGGCTGCGACCAGCAACAGGTCACCACGTTTAATCTCTTTGGCGTCGATTTCAACTGTCTGATGCGAGCTCGGATACGCCTCCAAACGCTGGGCAGTTGTAGGATGAATTTCGCTTAAGACCGATAGAGCTGCCGCCGTTCTACGCTTAACCTTGTCTTCAATAAAACGCGCGCCCAGCAGCAAAAAAACAAACATGATCACCGAATCAAAATACACAGCGCCACCGAAGAAGCTCGCCCAACAACTGGCCACAAAACTAAAAAGAATACCAAGGCTGACCGGAACGTCCATGCCCAAATGACGGTGCTGCACATCGCGCCAGGCGCTTCTAAAAAAGGGCAAAGCGGAAAATAAAATCACGGGGAGTGTGATCACCAGACTCGCTATTTTTAAGAGTCTGTCCAGATCGGGCGTCAGATCACCATTCACTTCAGGAACCGGCACCAGATACGCAGGAAAGGCATACATCATCACCTGCATCATGGCAAACCCAGCGACAAATAAACGCCACAGCGCCCACTTCTTTTCCCGTGCTTGATAGGCATCGAGGGACAATTGCGAAGGGAAAGCAGCGTAGCCCAGATCAACGATGGTTTGAATAATTTGCTTTAGACTCAGACTATTCGCATCCCACACCACGTTGGCTTTTTGCGTGACGGGATGAATGCGAAATTTTTTAACGTCGGCAAATTGCGACATGCGAAACTCAATCAACTGCACACAGGCAGCACACCGCAAACCAGCGATACTTAATTGAGTATGGCTTAGCGTTGCGTCGTCAGAAAGCTGGAGATTTTCAGGATGCGCGACAGTCATGCTGAAGAAATTTCCTGCCCAGCTTTTGCGGACAAATAGGTATCGACCAAATTATTTTTCTGAACGGTATGCAAAATCGCATGGCAGCCATAACAGCAAAGCAAACGATCTTGCCCGGCAAAATGCAATGTGACCGCTTTATCCACTCGCATAGTATCGCCACAATGAAAGCAAGCGCACTTCTCGCGCTTTAGCCATCGTACGAGCTTACTTGGATAAAATTGAGTGAGACTGAGGTGCATAAGGTCACAAGAAAATCAGACCTATTGATGATACCCGATGATCCCAGTCTAAACTTGATTTGACGCAAGAATTTAAATGATCCATGCGTACCAAAGAAAAACGATGGCCGTGGCCATCGTTTTTTTCAACTCAAGGCTTATTAGAAGCCCCATTACCGAGCTCAAACTACCCGGTTCAGCGATCTGCTTTCAAAGAACTTTCTACTTCACACATAACCGGTAAAAGAACATCACCGGAGTTCAATTGCCATTGTTTTAGAATCGATAAATATTGATGTATATTGACCTCCTCCTTTGAACCAGCTACGGGATCAATATAGACGAGTGAATCAGGAAACCAAAGAAAATTTTATCTATCGAAAAGGCGCGCAGATTAAAGAAAACGAAATGGTTTCGCTAGGGAAAATGATTCAATTCCACATGGAAATATAACGAGCGGAAATTGATTTAATCTTTCTTTTCAGCTTGCTTCAGATAATCATCTGCCGTCCAAAAAATTTTTCCGTCGACTTCCGTCAAAGCAATTTTTCGCAAGCGACCGCCACGGCATGGTCCACCGGTGCAGTGACCTGTATCGGGCACATAAATCGCACCATGCGTCGCACACATAATGTACAAACCACTGCCTTCAAAAAATTCGCCCTGCACCCAATCAAGTTCTACTGGAACATGCGCGCATCGGTTCAGATAAGCATGCGCAACACCATCAAAGCGCACAACGAATCCTGTCGCTTCGTCACCACCAGCGATCAAAGGAAAACGAAATCCCTTGCCTCCTTCTTCTACCTCACTTGACTCACAGATATAAATCGCTGTCATCACTATACCTTAAGCATTTTCATTCAACCATTGATGCAATTCTGGGACGCTCTTTGCCATAAAGAGCGGCGAAAATTGACGCAAAAAATCTGGCTCGTGCGCACCATATTCAACCGCAACCGCGCTCGCTCCCGCATTCCCTGCCATTTGCAGATCGTGACTAGTATCGCCTATCATCAGGGTACGTTGCATATCTTGCCCAAGTTCGCGACACAGCTCTTGCAGCATAGCCGGATGTGGCTTGGAAAAAGTTTCATCTGCACAGCGCGTAGCGTCGAACAAAGACAGTAATTTTGCACTATCTAAAGCGCGATTTAAACCAACACGACTCTTACCCGTTGCCACCGCCAAGAAATAGCCTTGCTGCGCCAAATCATCCAACATTTCTCGCACGCCAGCGAACAAAGGGAGCTCATGATCGCGCGTCAAATAATGATAGCGATAACGTTCAGCGAGCCGTGGATAGCATTGTGGATCAAGGCCAGGCATCGCGGCTTGCATCGCTTCACCCAAGGCTAGCCCGATCACATGCGAAGCAGCACTTTCCGTCGGAATCGGCAAACTCAAATCTCTTGCCGCCGCTTGAATGCTCTTGACGATGATCGCCGTGCTATCCATCAGAGTACCGTCCCAATCGAACACAATAAAATCAAAACGCTTTCTTGGCATTATTTGCTTCCGTTATTATTTTTTAAAGCGGGCATTCTACCGGAGTAAACTAGTTTTTGATGCTGCTTAAAAATTGTTCGCACTCCGATGGCAACGGAGCATTGAGCGTCATCATCTCGCCTGTGTGAGGATGACGGAAAGTGATTTGATGGGCGTGTAAGAACATGCGCTTTAAGGCGCCGCGTTGCTCATTTGCTTTGAGCAACGCGCGGTTCAAAGCGAAGTCACCATATTTATCATCACCGGCGATAGCAAAACCACTAGAAGACAAATGTACACGGATCTGATGGGTACGCCCGGTTTTCAATTCAGCTTCCAATAATGCAAAGTCGGCAAATTTTTTCTTGAGCGTGAATACGGTGTGTGAGGCCATACCATCGGCTTGCACCCGCACCCGGCGTTCACCATCGGCAGTCGTATACTTATGCAGAGGCAATTTAATATGCTGCCGGTTATTTTTCCAATCACCTGCCACTAAAGTCAAATAGCGTTTATCCGTTTCACCATCGCGCATTTGCTCATGCAAGCTGACCAACGCTGAGCGCTTCTTGGCAAGCAACAAAAGCCCCGAGGTCTCGCGGTCTAAGCGATGCACCAACTCCAAAAACTTGGCGTCAGGTCGCGACGCGCGTAATTGCTCAATCACACCAAAACTGACACCTGAACCGCCATGCACGGCGACACCGGCGGGCTTATCAATGATTAAGAGATGCGCGTCTTCAAAAATAATGGCAAACTCCGCACCCGGCACATGACTCGTAGCCTTTTCGGCAACACGAATCGGTGGAACGCGCACCACGTCCCCTTCTTTTAAGCGATATAACTGATCGATTCTTCCTTTGTTGACGCGCACCTCGCCAGACCGCAACACCCGATAAATATGGCTTTTGGGAACACCCTTGCAAATACGCAACAAAAAATTGTCGATGCGCTGACCAGCGTCTTCCTCAGTGATAGTAAGGAGTTGCACCTGTGCAAAAATCTGCACATTGCCTTGCCCATCTTCATTTTTGGATGGTTTTTGAAGTATTCCCCCCATATTTATCGCTAAGTCCTTCATTTTGAATATATAATCGCTAAAGCCTAAGCATTTTCGCTTGGGCATGTGTAAGAAAGACGACTATTCTACACAGGGGCGTGTTCATCGGCCTCGCCATTTTGCAAATTCGATGGAAAAGATGTGTATGCACATCGCTTTGAAGGTCAAGGTTGCAACCAATTGTGGCAATCGGACTCGGACAATGCGATTTGGATCGTCAGTTTGAAATTTGAGTTGGACATACGCAAGATTACGCTGGTTAGGCGCAGAGCTATAGACAGTACGATGTACGTCAAAGCGAATGCATCAACGCCAGCGTCTGTTTTTCGTAGGTCCAAAAAGGATAATAAGGATAAGTCCGGCAAGAGAAACAAGTTGACTCAAACTTGTTTGCTTGCTGGTTGATAGTTTTAGAAATACCGGGTCGATTTTGCTGGAGACGCCTCGTTTGAGAACGAGCTGCTTGGTCTGGCACTAAATCACAAATTTGTTTAGTAAGTTGCTCATCGCCTGAGCCTTTTGTTTTCCTCTCTTTTCATCTTCTTACCGAGGTGAGGACCGTGGATCAACAAGCTTTCTCGGGGACATGTGCACTCGACTGTTGGGTAAAACTATCCGCGCCAAGCGCATAGAAATGAATTGTGAAGGTCAGTGTTTTCAGATTTCTGGACTCAGAAATCCGTCTTACTGCCATGCTTTTCCATTTTCTGATGCCAGTGGCATTTCCCGCCCCCTCAAACTCTCCGATCCCGCCTACATCCTATGTAAGCCGTCGCCAAACACTTTGATTGGCGACAATAAGTGGCCTTAGTGCCATGGAGAAAAATATGAAACGTATGCTGTTTAATGCTACGCAGCAAGAAGAGTTGCGAGTAGCGATTGTCAATGGGCAAAAACTGATTGACATCGATATCGAAACCACCGGACGCGAACTCCGCAAATCGAATATCTACAAAGGTGTAATCACCCGCATCGAACCTTCCTTAGAAGCCTGCTTCGTCAACTACGGCGAAGAACGTCATGGCTTTTTACCTTTCAAAGAAGTGGCTCGCACTTACTTTAAAGAAGGCATAGACGTGCGTAATGCATCAATCAAAGATGCCTTGCGCGAAGGTCAGGAAATCATCGTTCAAGTTGAAAAAGAAGAGCGCGGCAACAAAGGGGCGGCCTTAACTTCTTTCATTTCTTTGGCGGGCCGCTATCTGGTCTTGATGCCAAACAATCCTCGCGGTGGTGGTGTATCGCGCCGTGTCGAAGGCGAAGATCGCCAAGAGTTGCGCGAAACCATGGACAAACTGGACTTGCCAGCTGGCATGTCCGTGATTGCCCGTACTGCAGGCATAGGCCGCAATGTCGATGAATTGCAATGGGATCTCAACTACCTGATGCAACTGTGGCGCGCGATTGATGGCGCTGGCAAATCAGCTCAGGGCGCTTTCCTGATTTATCAAGAATCTTCACTCGTAATTCGTGCGATCCGCGATTACTTCCAGCCTGATATCGGCGAAATTCTAATCGACACTGACGATATCTACGAACAAGCACAGCAATTTATGAGCCACGTGATGCCCGATATGGTGCACCGTGTGAAGCGTTACAGCGACGACGTGCCTTTGTTCTCACGCTTTCAGATCGAACATCAGATCGAGACCGCTTATTCCCGCACTGTGCCTTTGCCATCCGGCGGCGCGATTGTGATCGACCATACCGAAGCCTTGGTGTCGGTGGACGTTAACTCAGCACGTGCAACCCGTGGTGGCGATATCGAAACCACGGCATTTAATACCAACTGTGAAGCGGCAGAAGAAGTTGCCCGTCAATTGCGTTTGCGTGACTTGGGTGGTTTGATCGTGATCGATTTCATCGACATGGAAAACACCAAGAATCAACGTGAAGTGGAAACCCGCTTAAAAGACGCGCTGCGCTTTGACCGTGCTCGCGTACAAATGGGCAAAATTTCTCGCTTTGGTTTGATGGAATTGTCGCGCCAACGTCTGCGCCCTTCTCTGTCCGAAGGCAGCCACGTCACTTGCCCACGTTGCAATGGCACTGGTCATATCCGCGATACCGAATCATCTGCATTGCAAGTCCTGCGCATTATTCAGGAAGAAGCAATGAAAGAAAACTCAGCCGCGATTCACGTGCAGGTACCGGTCGATGTTGCCGCCTTCTTGCTCAATGAAAAACGTGGCGAAATCCTGAAAATTGAAACGCGTCACCGCGTCACTGCCATCCTGATTCCAAACAAACACCTGGAAACGCCGCACTATAAACTCGATCGTTTGAAGCACGATGATCCACGTTTAGAAGAAGCGCATGTCAGCTACGCGATGGCAGAGCAAGCCGATACGGACATCGGTTACAACAAGCGTCAAAAAGACGACGTGAAGCCACGCCAAGAAGCCATGGTAAAAAGCATCACGCCAGAAACTGCACCTATCGTTGAACGCAAACCCGCGCCGATCGCCAATACTGCAGCGGCCACTTCTGGTGGTTTATTCGCCGGTATCGCTAAATTCTTTAGCGGTTTATTTGGTGCCAGCGAAGAAAAAAAACCTGCCGTTGAAGACAAGCCTAAGCATGGGCGCGACAAGCAAGGTGATCGCAATCGCCAGCGCAATCGTGGCCGCAATGGACGCGATGGCCGCAATGGTCGGGCAGAAGGTGAACGCGAAGAGCGCCCAGCCAATGCCAATCGCCCAGAAAAAGAGGCCAAGCAAAATAACGGTAACGACAAAAATAGTGGCGATGCGCAAGCGCGCCAGCCTAAGCAAGCTCGCCCTCCGCGTGAAGACAAAGAGATGCAAGAGCCACGTCGTGAACGTCAGCAACGTCAACGCGATAATCGCAAAGACAATCTGAATCAGGAAAGCAAAGTTGAAGAAGTACTCAACCCAACCGCCAATGCAACCGCGCCAGCTATCGTCGCACCACAGATGAAAAACAAAGTCATTGAAGTGACCGATGCAGAAGCTCAAGTTGAGGCAGGTTCTGAGCCACAAGCGGAAGAAGGTCGTCGCCGTCGTCGCGGTGGTCGCAATCGCAATCGTCGTGATCGCAACTCTGCAGAGAATCAAGATCAAAACAATGCGATGAATGAAGGCGATGACGCCAAGGCAGACGCACCACCTGCATTCATCCCTGTGGCTGATTTGCTCAACGCGAAAGAAGCGACGCCAGTTCAGGCTAGCTTTGATCTGGCACCAAGTGAAGTCACGAATGAGCCAATCAGCGCAGCCGTGGTTGAAACGGTCGCCGAAGCTGTGCCAGCGAACGAAGTCGTGGCACAAGTTGCTCCCGCGATGACTGAAGTTAAATTGGATGCTGTAGTCCCAACACAGGCAGTTGAAACAACGGTGACGGCTAAGCTGGAAAGCAATGCAGTAGTCGAAACCAACGCCGCTGTGGAAGTCGCGACCGCAACACCTGCAGCCCATGTGAGTGAAGTTGCCGAAGTCATGGAAGAACCAGCAAGCTATGTGGTGACACCAGCACCAACACCACGTCCAGCAGAAGACTTGAGCCAAGTATTGGCGAATGCAGGTTTAGTCTTGGCCAGCACCGATCCAACCAAGCTGAAAGCCGCACAAGCATCGGCCGCAAGCGTCGCTCCTGCTCCACGCGTAGTTCGTGAACGCAAGCCCGCCCCTTCATTCGAAGGCGAAGCGTTAGTGATGGTGGAGACCAAGAAAGACTGAACACGCTTATTGTGATCGCTAGAAAGCCCAGTCCGCGTACTGGGCTTTTTTGCGACCGTTTATCGTTAATCAAACCGGACCAATGAGACGCCGGAACAAATCCTCATCTCGTGTTATTGTTTGTCTTGTTTAGATCCATTTCCACTGCCATGTCTGAGAAATTCATACCTATTTTTGAGCAAACCCCCGCCTCAAAAACTTGGGACTTTCCGCCTCATTTACCTCCATCTTCCGGACAACTTTTTGATCGCTTGCATCGCCCACTAAAAGACTTACGGATATCGGTCACTGACCGCTGTAATTTCCGTTGCACTTACTGCATGCCTAAGGAAGTGTTCAACACCCAATTTCAATATTTGCCGCACTCTTCCTTACTCAGTTTTGAAGAAATCGTGAACATTGCAAAAGCCTTCATCGCACACGGTGTCACTAAGATACGCCTGACAGGTGGTGAGCCGCTGTTAAGAAAAAACATAGAAGAGCTGGTTCATATGCTAAGCCAACTGCGCTGCGCCAATGGTGAGCCGCTTGATCTGACATTGACGACCAATGGCGCTTTGCTAGGACGAAAAGCACAGGCTTTAAAAGACGCAGGATTGAATCGCATCACGGTGTCACTTGACGCATTAGACGATGCAATTTTCAAGCAGATGAACGATGTTGATTTTCCTGTGAGTGAAGTCTTAGACAGCATCAAGCAAGCGCAAGCCGTCGGATTTAAAGCGATCAAAATTAATATGGTGGTCAAGGCTGGCGTCAATGAACAAGAAATCGTGACTATGGCACGTTACTTTAAGCAGACGCCACACACGCTACGTTTCATCGAATTTATGGATGTGGGCTCGTCGAATGGCTGGCGTATGGACGACGTGATTTCCAGCGCAGAAATCCGACAAAGACTTGCCAACGCTGGCTTAGCGTTAAGCCCGCTGGAAGCGCACAGCATCAACGACACGGCAAGTCGCTGGCGTTATGCGGATGGCGGTGAAGTCGGCTTTGTCTCCAGCGTGACTCAGGCATTTTGTCACGACTGTAGCCGCGCCAGAATTTCTACCGAAGGCAAACTCTACACCTGTTTATTTGCCAGTGAAGGTTATGATTTACGCGCGCTGCTACGGGAGCAAAATGAACCGGATAAACAACAAGCGCGTATAGAATATGCCATTGCCAACATCTGGCAACAACGCGCCGATCGCTATTCCGAAATCCGTGGCAGTGCTCAAGCCGAGGCAAAAGCAAAAATAGAGATGTCGTATATAGGCGGATAAACTGCAAGTACAAAAATGACAGACATTACACGAATCACAGCACAGATCACAGCACTGATACTCGCAGGCGGACGTGGCTCTCGCATGGGCGACGTCAATAAAGGCTTGCAAATGCTGGGAAGCCGCAGCTTGATTGCACATGTCATCGCGCGTTTAGAACATCAGGCGAGTACGCTGCTGATCAACGCCAATCGTGACCTCGCTGACTATGCACAATTTAATTGTCCGGTCATCTCTGATCAGTTCGAAGGCTATGCCGGCCCACTCGCTGGCATCCATACTGGTCTGTTAGCCTGTCGCACCGACTATCTGCTGACTTGTCCCTGTGATTCGCCCTTACTTCCAGCGAATCTCGCCGAACGACTGGCACAGGCACTCACCGAATCTGGCGCGCAATTAGCGGTCGTCACATGCCTCGATCTGGAGAGCGAAGATCAACAAGTAAGAGCGCAACCTGTGTTTTCTTTGATGCGCAATGACTTAGCGCCACATTTACATCGTTTCTTAGATGAAGGCGGACGCAAAATCAGTCTTTGGTACGCCAGTTTGCATGTCGTCGAAGTGCACTTTGACGACGCTTCTGCCTTTCAGAACATCAATACGCGGGCGCAGCTAGATGCCCTCGCTAAAACGATGATATAAGTTTCCCTTTCAACTCAGATTTCGTCACTATTTTCCATGTCAGCCCCTTCTAAATTCCAAGAAATCTTACGCAGTGATGCGCATTATCAAACCTCCACTTTGCGGGTTGAAGATGCGCAAGCCATCATTAAAAAACTCATCGCACCGATTCAAGAAACAGAGACTGTGGGACTATTTCAGGCATTGGATCGCATTCTTGCCAACGACATTATTTCGGCCATCCATGTCCCCGCTCACGATAATTCTGCGATGGATGGTTATGCTTTTTCCAGTCATGAATTGCAGGGAGAAAAAGTCAGCTTATCGATAGCAGGCACCGCGCTCGCCGGGCATCCTTATACCGGAGAAGTCAAAGCAAACAGTTGTGTGCGCATCATGACAGGCGCAGTGATGCCCACAGGCTGCGATACCGTCATTCCTCAAGAGCTGTGCGAACAGATCAACGAGCAGCAAATTCACTTCTCGGCGCTTTGCATATACAAGGGCGACAACCGCCGGCTGCAAGGAGAAGACTTACGCTTGGGACAAATTGCACTCGCTGCGGGGAAACGTATCGGTGCAGCGGAATTAGGTTTATTAGCGTCACTGGGCGTCGCACAAGTCGAAGTCCGGCGTCGCTTAACAATCGCTACGTTTTCCACTGGTGATGAGATTCGTTCGCTGGGCGAAACGCTAGATGCAGGCTGCATCTACGATAGCAATCGTTACACCGTGTTTGGCATGTTGAGTGCTCTGGGCTGTGAGATTCTCGATCTGGGCGTGATTGCTGATCATCCCGATGCGCTGGAAGCTGCGCTACGTCACGCTTGCATCCATGCCGATGCGATCATCACTTCGGGTGGTGTCTCGGTTGGTGCTGCCGATTACACTCGTCAAGTCATGGCGAAATTGGGTGAGGTTGAATTTTGGACCATCGCCATGCGACCCGGACGGCCATTGGCCTTTGGTGAGATTCATGCCGACGGTCACAGCGCCTATTTGTTCGGCTTACCCGGCAACCCCGTCGCGGTCATGGTGAGCTTTTATTTTTTTGTGCAACAAGCTTTGCGAAGCATGATGGGTACGCGTATCACGCCCCCGCTCAGCGTACCCGCGATCTCAGCTGGAAAAATCAAAAAACGACCCGGGCGCACCGAGTATCAACGCGGCATCGCTAGCCGTTTAAGCGATGGACGCTTGCAAGTCAAAGTCACAGGCTCACAAGGCTCAGGTATCTTACGCTCCATGTCCGAGGCCAATTGCATGATAGTTTTAAACGATGACCGCCACGACATAGAAGCGGGCGATGTGATTGAGATCGTGTTATTTCATGGCTTAATCTAGCAGCCCGCCCAACTGTATCTGCAATTCAACAAAAAGAAACTGTTTCCTGCAAACAAGCAAAAAACGCCGTATAATTGCGCTACGGAAATAAATGCTACTCATGGAAACGAGTGTCGATGACGCAAGCCGCACCCAATCAGCCTTGTAATTGCCTTCCTCAGCGCACCATTCGCTGGAAGCATCTATGGGCGTTGGCCTGCTTAGGAATAGCATTGGTATTATTTAGCGTCATTAGCCCACCAGCTTATGCACAAAGAAAAGTTCCACTCTTGTTTGGTGAAAATAAAAATGAAAAAGGTGAACTAATACCCGTCGCAGATCATTTTCTCAAAATGTTGAGCGCACTTGAAAAAGATCTGGACGTGCAATTTCAATTGCAAATTTATCCCTGGAATCGTGCAGTCAAGCTAGCCAGTGATGACGGTCGATTAATCTTTGGCATGAGTCTGACACCTGAACGGGAGTCAGTATTCAGTTTTTCGGAACCTGTCCTGTTTCAAAATTTGTGGTTAGTCACCCGCGCAGACCACGAGTTTCCATTTGAAACATTGGCGGACCTAAAAGGCAAAGTCATCGGTGTCGTACGCGGCTCCCGCTATGGCGGAGAATTTGATCTACAAAAAAACCGCTTATTCAAAATCGATGACGACATCGATGCCTCCAGTGCCCGACTGAAAAAACTTCTCAATCAAAGAATTGATGCCCTGACCTATGCCAGCCCCATCGGTGATCCCAAGGAAGTAGAAAAACTCATCAATGACATCGCCTTGCACGAATCAGGAGAGGCCGCGAAACCGACCGAAAAACGATTTAGCGTGCTGCCTATCCCTTTACTGCAAGATGGGCTGCGATTCGCCGTATTACGCGGGAAAGACGACGCTCTGCTTCTCGCTATAAATCGCTCCTTGCGGAAACTACAAAGTAAAAATACAGCAAGCAGAAGCAAGCTCACACGAGCGAGATAATTCATCGCGCACCCCCACTTCGCATAGGCGCGGCCGATACAAATACGTACAAGTTACTACAAATTTCAGACAGGATGCACCAGACAAGTGCCGAGTCCGCCCCCTATACTCTAGCCCGAGTAGTCGAGGTAATGAGTGTCTGAACGAAATAAAGATAAGCTCTATCCACATTCACTAGGATGCACGTCTCGCGAAATCAAATTCGCCGGATATGCCATGCAAGCAAGCTGATCTCCCTCACCTTCTCCCAATTTCTTGATTTAATCTCCCTCTTCGGGCTGACTTCGACGTCAGCCCATTTTTTTGCGCTTAATTTCTAGAAGTCCATTCGAGCAACAAAAATCGAGTCAAGAACACAAAAAATACTTTACCTAGAGCACACAAAAAACAACATAAAATCATAATTAAAAAGGAAAATACTCAATTAAAATTAATCGAAATAGAGTAGAAATTAACAACAAATAGATGCTATTGAGATCTTATGTATGTTTTAGTGAGTTAAGTCAAAATAATGTACATTTAACTTCATAAATGAAAATATTAAGTTAACTAGCCAATATCAACTCTTAGCTATACGAGGCGTGAGCGTGTTCATGTTCACCATGAGCAGCGCATTTGCATATCCACCCTATGACACAGTCGTTGACTGGTTAATCGAGTGCCATGCTGGTATCGAATCTTCCTGTGTAAAAGTTGATAGATATGGCGGCGTATATAGCATCAACCGCCACACAGATCCAAATAATCTTCCATACCCATATTAAGAATCTAAACGGCGCTTTCCGCCTTCACTTTCTGATGGTAAAAAAATGCCGGCAAATGCCGGCATTTTTTCATCAACGAGAATTAACAAACTTAAGCCAACACCGCCGCCATCGCGCTCGCTGTTGCTTCCACATTGCGGGTATTTAAACCTGCCACGCACATACGGCCCGAGCGCACCAGATATACACCAAATTCTTCTTTCAGGCGATCGCATTGCTCTGCGCTTAAGCCGGTGTAGCTAAACATACCGCGTTGCGTCAAGAAATAGCTGAAATCACGACCAGGCACTTTTGCGACTAACACATCATGCAAAGCACGACGCATTGCCTGGATACGGTCGCGCATAGCGACAACCTCAGCTTCCCACATAGGGCGCAATTCTGGGTCGGTGAGCACGCGAGCCACAATTTGTCCGCCATGCATAGGAGGATTGGAGTAATTACGACGGATACTGGCTTTTAACTGTCCCAATACATTGACTGCTTGCGCTGCATCTGGGCAAGCGACACTCAGGGCACCGCAACGTTCGCCGTACAAACTCATGCTCTTGGAAAATGAATTCGCGACGAAGAAACTCAAGCCTGCATCACCCAACAAACGAATTGCATAGGCATCTTCTTCAATACCATCGCCATAGCCTTGGTAAGCCAGATCGAGGAAAGGAATCAAGTTACGCTCTTTCAGAACTGGTACCAATTGCTGCCATTGTTCTTTCGTCAGATCGACACCGGTAGGATTGTGGCAGCACGCGTGCAACAGAACGACGCTCTTTTCTTCGGCTTCTTTCAAGCTCGCCAACATCGCTTCAAAACGCAATCCACCGGTTTGTGCATCGTAGTAAGGATAAGTTTTAACGATCAAACCTGAGCCTTCAAATACGGCGCGGTGATTATCCCAGGTTGGGTCGCTGATCAACATGGTGGTATTCGGGAAATAGCGCTTGATGAAATCAGCGCCGACTTTCAAGCCACCACTGGAGCCGACAGTTTGCAAAGTGACGACGCGACCGGCTTTCACAGCGGCATGTTCAGCGCCAAACAACAAATGCTGGACGGCAGTACGGAAATTTGCCGCGCCTTCCATCGGCAAATAGGGACGCGCACCAGCGGCTTCCACCACTTTCAATTCCGCAGCACGTACTGATGGCAACATCGGGATTTTGCCATTGTCGTCAAAGTAAATCCCAATCGACAAATTAATCTTATTTGGACGAGTATCTTTACCAAATGCTTCGTTCAACGAGAGGATAGGATCGCCTGCATAGGCTTCGACGTGCTGAAACATGTTAAAACTCCAATGTGAGAAAAATCTAAATAAATGAAACAAGCAAACAAGGGGGATCTGGGGGCACTTCTCAGCGGTGCTAACAGCGATTTTGCTATTCAATGATGTTCCCACCGATCACGGGCAATTCTCGCCCTCAACTTCAAGTCCATGCGAATAACACGACCAAGGAGAGCGCAAATTCATCTCGCAGAGAAGATCGCCCTAGGTCTATCAGAAACGACAGAGCAGATCAGCCAAACGCGCTATTTTGACACATAATTTTCCTCAGTAAGCGTCGTAGGCGGCAAAAAATCTGGATTCTCTCGGTATGATCCGCTTGCAAAAAATTTACCTTGCTACCTGAGCACGCTCTGCTTACACTATTTTCCCGGAGCATCCAAACCACTCCCAGCCTTACTTTCTATTCTTGCCTCCGTTTCACCCTATCCCTCACAAGGAATATCATGAAAAAAATCACGCCCTGCCTGTGGTTCAACTTCAATGCGGAAGAAGCCGTCAACTACTACTTGAGTATTTTTGAAAATGGAAAAATTCTTGATGAATCACGTTATGGTGATGCAATTCCAGAGCTCAATGGCAAGATTCTGACCATGCGATTTGAAATCGAAGGTCAGGAGTTCATCGCCTTGAACGGCGGCCCGCAATATCCGTTTTCGGAAGCGATTTCACTTTTTGTCGATTGCGAAACGCAAGAGGAAGTCGATCACTATTGGAACCAACTATGCGACGGTGGCAGCCCCGGTCGCTGTGCCTGGCTCAAAGATAAATTTGGATTATCGTGGCAAATCGTGCCACGCAGTTTAGTCACCATGCTGCAAGACGATGACGCTGTGCGTTCAGCGCGTGTCATGAAAGCGATGATGGAAATGAGCAAAATCGACATCGCCGTATTGGAGCAAGCTTATCGAGGATAGAGGAAGATGAAGGTGAACTCTGGGCAGAATTCACCTTCATGCATTTGGTCAAGCTAAGTCGCATCAATGCGGATGCCGAAAGCGCGCAATCAAACGCTTCGTTAAATGTTCAAAATCATCAACGTAGGTGAACACCGCAGGCACCACCAATAAGCTCAATAGCGTAGAAGTAATCAAGCCACCTATCACCGCAATTGCCATCGGTGAACGGAAGCTGGGATCAGCTCCCCATCCCAGCGCCAATGGCATCATGCCTGCACCCATTGCAATCGTCGTCATAATAATGGGACGACTACGCTTGTGACAAGCATCAACCAAGGCTTCGAAGCGCCCCATACCAGCAGTGCGCGCAAGAATCGCATAATCGACCAGCAAGATAGAATTCTTAGTCACGATCCCCATCAACATAATCAAACCGATCATCGATGGCATAGAGAGTGCCCGCCCTGTCAACAACAAGGCAACGAAGGCGCCACCGATACTCAAAGGCAGCGCCGCTAAAATGGTCGCTGGTTGCAAGAAATCTTTAAACAGGAGTACCAGCACGCCGTAGATACACAAAACACCAATCAGCATGGCGATGCCAAAACTGGCAAACAAGGCTTGCATTTCTTGCGCATCACCGAGCTCGGCAATATGGACAGTCGGAGGCAGATTCTTCATGCTAGGTAAAGCGCGAGCTTCTTCATTGACTTCACCTAATTCACGCCCACCTAATTCAACATCGAGCGTGACATCGCGACTGCGATTAAGCCGGTCAATTTGTGCAGGCCCCGATTCCATGCTGACTTTGGCGACACTACCTATCATCACCGGGCCATTTTTACCGGGCACCGTGAGACGTTCAAGCTCCGACAAATCGGCGCGCACATAATCTGGCAACTTGACTCTGATCGGCACCTGACGCTGCGCCAGATTCATTTTCGACAGCGCCATATCATAGTCGCCTGCCGTCGCGACACGCACTGTCTCACCTATACTCTCGGCAGTCACACCCAGATCAGCCGCCATCGCCAGATCGGGACGCACGATGATTTCTGGACGTACCAACGAGGCGCTGGAACTGACATTACCGACACCCTTGAGTGTGCGCAATTCGCGCTCGACTTTTCGTGCTGTTTCTAATAAAGCGATAGGATCATCACTCTTGAGCACCAGCTGCAACTTCACGCCAGTATCCAGCGGACCGACAGAAAACCGGGCACCTGAAAGATCGCTCATTTTGACGCGAATCAAGCGATCGATATCCGACATCGCTTCGCGTCTTTTATTGCGATGTACCGCCGTCACTGTCAACACCGCCCGACGTGCCTCTGCGTCAGCACCGGGCGCAAATGCATCACCGCTAGAACCGCCACCTATAGAGCTGAACACGCCCGTAATCCCTGGCACGCTCATAATTGCAACCCTTGCTTTCTCTGCCAACTCTGCCGTCTCTGCCAAGGTACTCCCCGGCGGCAATTCTATATTCACCTGAGTTTGCGCCCGATCGGAAGGTGGTACAAATCCAGTAGGCAACAGACCAACCAATGCAATCGAAGCGACAAAGAAAACCGCGGCTGAAATGACTGTGGTCAAACGATGACGCAAACACCATTGCATAGTCGCCATATAGCGCTGCATCACCCAGCCATCCGCATGTGCGGCATGATCGGTACGCTCATCTTTGCTCGGCGCTTTCAATAAATACGCCGCCATCATCGGTGTCAATAATCGGGCAACCACCAGTGAGGCCAGAATTGCGATCACCGCCGTCCAGCCAAACTGTTTGAAGAAGAGTCCGGGAACCCCACCCATAAACGCTGTCGGCAAAAACACGGCAACCAGAGCAAAGGTCGTTGCGATCACCGCCATCCCGATTTCGTCAGCGGCTTCAGTGGCAGCCTGCATCGGCGTTTTACCCATCTGCAAATGGCGCGCGATGTTTTCGATCTCGACGATCGCATCGTCCACCAATACACCGACCACCAAGGCCAACGACAATAACGTCACCGTGTTCAAGGTGTAGCCAAAATATTTCAGACCAAGGAATGTCGGAATCACCGACAGGGGCAAAGCAGCCGCAGCCACCAAAGTAGAACGCCAGTCGCGCAAGAACCACCACACCACCAACACGGCCAGCAAAGCTCCTTCATACAATAACTCCATGGAGCCG
>JACQDW010000112.1:0-11622 GCA_016200845.1 Burkholderiales bacterium
CAGGGTTAACACGAGCTGCGCGCTCTAACAAACGTGAGTGCAAATAGAACACGTCACCTGGATACGCTTCACGACCTGGTGGGCGGCGCAGCAACAGGGAAACTTGACGGTAAGCCACAGCTTGCTTGGACAAATCATCATAAACGATCAATGCGTCTTCGCCGCGATCACGGAAGTATTCGCCCATGGCGCAACCGGAGTAGGCAGACACGTATTGCATCGCTGCCGATTCAGCCGCAGTTGCTGCAACCACGATGGTGTATTCCATCGCGCCGTGCGCTTCTAAAGCACGTACGACGTTTTTAACGGAAGACGCTTTTTGACCAATCGCTACATAGATACAAGTAACGTCTTGACCTTTTTGGTTGATGATCGCATCAATCGCTACCGCTGTTTTACCAGTTTGACGATCGCCAATGATCAATTCACGCTGACCACGACCCACTGGAACCATGGAGTCGATCGACTTCAGGCCAGTTTGCAACGGTTGGGAAACGGATTGACGTGCAATAACGCCTGGTGCAATCTTTTCGATTGGTGCAGACAATTTTGCATTGATAGGACCTTTGCCGTCGATAGGCTGACCCAAGGCGTTGACCACACGGCCGCGCAATTCTGGGCCGATAGGAACTTCCAAAATACGACCAGTACATTTCACTGTATCGCCTTCGGAGATGTGCTCGTAGTCACCGAGAATAACGGCGCCAACGGAATCACGTTCCAAGTTCAAAGCCAGACCAAATGTATTGCCTGGGAATTCCAACATCTCGCCTTGCATCGCATCGGACAAACCGTGGATACGGCAGATGCCGTCGGTAACGGAAATAACCGTACCTTGATTACGAATCTCAGCGGAATCACCAAGGCCTTGAATACGGCTCTTGATCAGCTCACTGATTTCTGATGGGTTGAGTTGCATACTAACTCCTAAAATTGTTTCAGTACTTGAACGGCATTAAGCCGTCAAAGCGTTGTGCATCTGCTGCAGCTTGGCACGAACCGAAGTATCTAACACCTGATCACCAACCACGACACGCACACCACCGATCAGGGAAGAATCCACTGTGACGGTTGGGTGCAGTTTGCGACCAAATTTCTTTTCCAGTGCGACCGCCAAATCATTCACCTGTGCGTCTGTCATTTCAAATGCGCTGGTGATTTCCGCGTCAGCAGCGCCGGCATCGGCGTTTTGCAAAACGTGAAATTGCTCAGCGATTTCTGGCAAGGCGGTTAAACGGTCATATTCAGTCAATGTGTGAATGAAGTTTTTCGCTTCATCGTTCACATCTGACTTCAACACGGACAAGAAAGCCTCAGCAGTTTGACTTGCTGAGACTTTGGGGTTGTGTGCAAGAGCTACTACATCGGGATGCGCTGCTGCTTGCGCCATCTCGGCAACTAATTCCGACCATGCGGACAAGTTGCCAGACTTCGCGACGCGATACAACGCTTCTGCATAGGGACGAGCGATCGTTGCGAGTTCAGCCATGATTACAGCTCAGTCTTCAATTGGTTTAACAAATCTGCATGCGCAGATGCATTAACCTCACGCTTCAAGATTTGCTCTGCACCTTTGACTGCCAATGTGGCAACCTGGTCGCGCAATTCTTCGCGTGCTTTAGTGACTTGGCTTGCAGCTTCTGCTTGAGCGGCAGCGATGATACGCGCAGCTTCTGCGTTGGCAGCATTCTTAGCTTCTTCAACGATCAATTGACCACGCTTTTCAGCGTTTGCAATTTGTGTCATGCCTTTATCATGAGCGGCTGCCAATTCGAGCTGAACTTTTTTCTCAGCTTCTTTCATGGCCGCTTGCCCCTGATCTGCAGCGGACAAGCCATCTGCAATTTTTTGTCTGCGAGCATCGATGGCACCAATTAATGGTGGCCATACAAATTTCATGGTGAACAAAGCGAGGATGAAAAACACCGCCGCTTGGTACCACATTGTTTGATTAAGATTCATATCGTTTCCTTGTCTGAAAGATCGTTCCGCAAGCGCTCATCAATTGACCAGCGCCGCGGTAGAAAAAGGAAATTAAATTAACCTTTGAATGGATTAGCAGTTGCGAAGAACATCGCGATACCAACACCGATAATGAACGCAGCGTCGATCAAACCAGCCAACAACAACATTTTGCCTTGCAACTTGTCCATCAACTCTGGCTGACGTGCAGACGCTTCCAAATATTTACCACCCATCATAGCGATACCGATACAAGCACCCAAAGCGCCCAAACCGATGATCAAACCACAAGCCAAAGCTACAAATGCGACGTTAGTCATGAGAAAACTCCCTAAAAGTTAAAAAATTAAAATACCAAAACTCAATTACAAACTAGATTACAAAACTAAAACCAAACTTAAACTTACTTCATTGGCGTGTCGTCTACACTTCGACGACACTCCGAATTAATGCGCTTCGTGCGATTGACCCATGTACACCAAGGTCAACATCATGAAAATAAAGGCTTGCAGGAACACGATCAGGATATGGAAAATTGCCCACACTGAACCCGCAATCACTTGACCAAGGCCACCAAAATGGCTGTAAGCACCAAGCAAAGCGATCAACAAGAATAGCAACTCACCAGCAAACATGTTGCCGAACAATCGCATACCGAGAGAGAATGTTTTCGCTGCGTATTCCACCAAATTCAAAGCGATATTTGCAGGGAACATCATTGGGCCAAACGGAGCCGTACACAGTTCCTTAACAAATCCTCCAGCACCTTTGATCTTGATGGAGTAGTACATCATCAGGGCAAACACGCCCACCGAGATACCCAAAGTACCATTCAAATCAGCAGTAGGAACAACGCGGTGATGCATTTCTGGATCTAAACCCAAAAGTGGGAACAACCAAACAGAGAACAAATCGACAGGCAAGAAGTCCATCGCATTCATCAAAGAAACCCAAACAAAAATCGTCAATGCAATTGGAGCGATAAACGACACATTGCCATGCACGATACTCTTGGCCTGGTCATGAACCATTTCCACCACCATTTCTACCGCGCACTGGAAGCGACCAGGCACGCCAGAGCTGGCTTTGCGAGAGGCAAGGAACATCAAGAGAATGGCGAGCAGACCACAAAACACCGACCAAATGATGGTGTCGTAGTTGATATAAGACATATCCACGAGGGCTGTCTGTTGGTCATGTGAATTGGCTAAATGGCCGAGATGATGGCCGATGTATTCTGACGGGGTTGGGGCGTGCTCAGTTGCGCTCATAATCAATGCCTAAAGAGTAGAATTAAATAACTTTTCAATACCACGATGAAAGCGGCGATAAACGCCAGCCAATTCAAACCGGGATAAAACATCACCACTGCTCCGAAGAGAGCAAGTGTCAGTGCAATCTTTATAAACTCGCCGATGAAAAAGTTCATCGGACTGCCGCCGCCTGTTTTTCGCGCGCTAGCGAATAAGCGCAAGGCGAAAAATGCGTTTGGGATGGCGCAACATAAACCACCAAGTAATGCAGAAATTCCAGCGGGGAGGCCAGACACTAAGCTTGCCACCAGCGCGACGACCAGGGCTGCTGCAAATTGCAACAGGACGATACGCGCCATGCCATTTCCCCAATTTGAACCGGAATATTCCGACTTATTTCTTCATTCTGCGCAGCACCAGTTTGGAGCACTGCGGGCTAATTTCTACTTTTTGGTACGATAAATGAGCTTAAATCGCACCATTTTTATGCGCGAGCAAAGCCGCGTCTAACAAAACCACGGAATTATACGTGCCGTCTGATTCAGCGTCAAACGTTTGATGCAATGCAACATATTTCGTTTGGCGAATCATTTACCAAAATCAGGTCGGCAAAACCAATAAAATTCGGGGCGCTGCTCCAAAATCCTTATCAAGCCAAGCGCATCGCCCTCTCACCACGATGCGAGTGGTCTTATCTGGCTGCGCAAGAATCAAGCGATAAGGCGACAAAACCGTTAGTATTTTTACTCTGTTTTATTGCCCGCGCAATTTAAGAATGATGCCATCCAGCGAATCCAAATCGGCGAAATCGATAATCATCTGACCGCGCCCCTTGCTGCCCAATTTAAGTGCGACCTGCGTTGCCAGCAAGTCGGATAATTCCTCTTCGAGACGGGTGATGTCACGCGACTTTTCGGCCTTGTCGCGGTGCTTGGCTGGGGTCGCTAATTCTGTGGTGGTTTTGGTGACTAATTTTTCAGTTTCGCGCACCGACATACGCTTTGCCACGACTTGATTGGCCAGCTGTATCTGGGTCGCCGCATCCACCGCCAACAAGGCGCGTGCATGTCCCATATCGATATCGCCCGCCATCAGCATGGTCTGCACCGGGCGCGCCAAATTCAACAAGCGCAGCAAGTTCGACACCGCGCTTCGGGACCGCCCCACCGCTTGCGCCGCTTGCTCGTGTGTGAAAGTGAAATCGGTAATCAGGCGATGTATGCCTTGTGCTTCTTCGAGAGGATTGAGGTCTTCGCGCTGGATATTCTCAATCAGCGCCATCGCGGCGGCGGCCTGATCATCGACGTCTTTGACCAAAACAGGCACTTGATCTAAGCCTGCCATTTGCGAAGCGCGGAAGCGGCGCTCACCGGCAATGATTTCATACTTAGTCACACCATTGGCTTGACCAATAGGCCGCACCAAGATCGGCTGCATCAAGCCCTGCGCTTTGATCGATGCAGCCAACTCTGCGAGAGCGCCCTCATCCATACGGGTACGTGGCTGATATTTACCTGCTTGCATTTGCGTGACTTGCAAAGTAGTCGGTGCGCCCGCAACGGTGGGCACGGCGTCTGCAAAATCACCTGCGCCGTCTAATAGCGCATCTAAGCCGCGCCCCAAGCCTTTTTGTTTTTTGATTGCCATTTTTTGGATTACTTCTTGTCTAATGTTTTGATTCTTTCGACCATCTCTGCGCCAAATGCGATATAGGCTTGTGCCCCTTTGGACGCCGGATCAAACACCACACCGGGCATGCCATAAGAGGGCGCCTCGGCTAAACGCACATTGCGTGGGATCAGTGTTTTGAATACCTTGTCGCCAAAGTGCTGCTCCAACTGGTCTGAGACTTGTTGCGAGAGCGTCATGCGCGGGTCGAACATCACGCGCAGCAAACCAACGATTTTCAAATCGGGATTCAAATTGGCGGAAACTTTTTTGATAGTGTTGGCTAAATCCGACAAACCTTCCAAGGCGTAGTATTCGCATTGCATAGGAATAATCACGCCATGCGCAGCGCACAAGCCGTTCAGGGTGAGCATGGACAAAGCGGGCGGACAATCGATCAAAATGAAGTCATAGTCAGCGCCTACTTCGCTTAAGGCTCCACGCAGACGCTTATCTCTGTTTTCTAGCTCAACCATTTCGACTTCGGCACCGGCCAATTCACGGTTGGCTGGCAAGACATCAAAGCCACCCGATTCCGAACGAACCACGGCACTTTTGGCGTCACTCATGCCCAATAAGACCTGATACACCGAGGAGCTGAGTTTGGCTTTATTGACGCCCGCCCCCATCGTTGCATTTCCCTGCGGATCTAAATCAACCAACAAAACGCGCTGATCCAGCTTTGCCAAACCAGCGGCGAGATTGACTGTCGTCGTGGTTTTTCCGACACCACCTTTTTGATTGGCAACGCAAAAGATTTTGGCCATAGCTTCTTTTAGAAAGAGTGATTAAATCAAAGACTAATTATAAATTTATTTTTTTAACTACTACTAAATGTCGCTCTACATCAAGACTGGGAACTGTCAGTGTTTCGATAGTCTCCACTTCCCAGCCGGCGGGCAGGCGCTCGATTTCCTGCGTAGGCGAGACACCTTTCATCGCCAAAAACCGGCCATCGTCTGCCAGCAGATGGTGAGACCAGTTGATAAAATTATTCAATTCAGAAAAGGCGCGCGAGGTAATCACATCGAACAAATGCTCGACCTTCAACAGCTCGACTCTGCCCGTATGCACGGTGACGTTCTTCAACTTCAACTCGGCTTTTACCTGCGTCAAAAACGCCGTTTTTTTATTCACCGTATCGATCATCGTGATCGAAGTCTGCGGAAAAACAATCGCCAAAATAATCCCTGGCAAACCACCACCAGAACCCACATCCAGTACATTTTTCGCCTGCGTAAATGCATGCACCGCCGACAGCGAATCAAGCAAATGCTGCTTCACCATTTCTTCTGGATCGCGGATAGCGGTCAGATTGTAAACGGAATTCCATTTCACTAATAGCGCTAAATACGCCATCATCTTTTCGACTTGTTCGTCGTTCAGCGGCAATCCCAGACTATCGATTCCCGCCTGCAACTGCGCCTTTAAACCGGCCTTATCAAAACCCTTCATTCAGCTTCACTCTCTATGATTTGCTTGGATTCATCATTGGCAAAACCCTTAAAGCCACGCTTCTTTAAATGCACCAACAGCAAAGACAAGGCGGCGGGCGTAACGCCAGAGATGCGGCCACACTGCCCCAAAGTTTCGGGCTTTTGCGCATTGAGCTTTTGTTTTACTTCTATCGACAAACCATTCACGTCCAGATAATCAAAATCGACTGGCATTTTGAGGTTTTCATAATGCGCCTGCCGCTCGACTTCTTTGGCCTGGCGCCCGATATAGCCAGAGTATTTCACCTGAATCTCGACTTGCTCTTTGACCGCCGGATCACTGATCGCCACGCCCGCTAACGGCTGCCCTTCTTTGCCAGACAAACTCATCAACTGGTCGTAAGTCACTTGTGGACGGCGCAACAAATCGGCCAGCGAATATTCCCGCTCTAAAGCCTTGCCCACAACGCGCTCCGCCTCGGCATCGGCCACTATGCGTGGATTGACCCAAGTCGATTTCAATCTTTCCATTTCACGTGCAACCGCTTCACGCTTAGATTCAAACATTTGCCACTGCAGATCACTGACACAGCCTAATTGACGACCGATCTCGGTCAAGCGCATATCAGCATTATCTTCACGCAAGCTCAAGCGGAATTCGGCACGGCTGGTGAACATACGATACGGCTCTTGCACACCCTTAGTCACCAAATCATCGACCAACACGCCCAGATAGGCCTCATCACGACGTGGCACCCAGGCGTCTCTGCCCTGCGTCTGCAAGGCCGCATTCAGGCCTGCCAGCATGCCTTGCGCGGCGGCTTCTTCGTAGCCTGTTGTGCCATTAATCTGACCGGCAAAAAACAAACCTTGAATCGCGCGTGTCTCCAACGAAGTCTTCAAGCCACGCGGATCAAAGTAATCGTATTCAATCGCATAACCGGGACGCAAAATATAGGCGCTTTCCATACCTCGCATAGAGCGCACTAATTCCAGCTGCACATCAAACGGCAAGCTGGTTGAAATTCCGTTCGGGTAAAACTCGTTAGTCGTCAGGCCTTCTGGCTCTAAAAAAATCTGATGCGATTCTTTGCCCGAGAAGCGATGGATCTTGTCTTCAATCGACGGACAATAACGCGGACCTACACCCTCGATCACGCCCGTATACATAGGACTACGATCTAAGCCGGCGCGAATAATATCGTGGGTACGTTCATTGGTGTGGGTAATCCAGCACGGCATTTGCTGCGGGTGCATGGCGACGTTGCCCATCACCGAAAAAACTGGGATAGGATCGAGATCACCGGGCTGCTCTTGCATCTGGCTAAAATCGATACTGCGGCCATCGATGCGCGGCGGGGTTCCCGTCTTCAGACGCCCCTGCGGCAGAGACAATTCTTTCAGACGGCGCGACAAAGAGATCGCAGGAGGATCACCGGCACGCCCTGCTGCATAATTATTCAAGCCGACGTGGATCTTGCCATCCAAGAAGGTGCCAGCGGTCAAGACCACGGCACGCGCCTTAAATTTCAAGCCAACTTGCGTCACCGCGCCAACCACGCGATCACCTTCCACCATCAAATCATCGACCGCTTGCTGGAAAATCCAGAGATTTTCTTGGTTTTCGAGGCGACTGCGTATCGCTTGCTTATACAAAATCCTATCCGCCTGAGCGCGGGTTGCCCGCACCGCTGGCCCTTTAGAGGAGTTCAAAATACGAAACTGTATCCCTGCCTCATCAGTGGCAATCGCCATCGCGCCACCCATAGCATCGACTTCCTTGACCAAATGCCCCTTGCCTATCCCACCGATGGATGGGTTGCAAGACATCTGCCCCAAGGTCTCAATATTATGCGTCAGCAAGAGGGTGGACTGCCCCATACGCGCAGAAGCTAAGGCGGCTTCGGTTCCGGCATGGCCTCCGCCAACGACGATGACATCGAATTCTTTTGGATAAAACATGAAATGACTCTAGGTGGGATTACGTGATTTCTAACAGAGGCACGATTATAGATGTTTTTTGCATGAAAGTTTCGACTCACGAGGCTGCGCCCGCAAATTTAAGCGTTTCACGTGAAACATTACACTGATATCAGAAGCCGAAACTTGGCCAGACATAGACCTGGCTTACTTGAACAGCAGCGCCGCCAATACAAGAACTATGCCCAAGAACGCCATCCCCACATAAGCGCGCATCAACCATTTGTTTTCAGGGACAGGCGCAGCCTTGCGCCGACGCTTCTTTTTGGGCGCTGGGGGCTGCGGAAAAACTTGCACCAACTTATTCACACGCGGCTTGCCTTTATTGTCGCGACCAGTTGGCGGCAGCTCAAGCGGCAGCAGCAGATCTACCTCAGTCTCGGGCATCCTATGTTTCTTTTTATTGACGGCCAAAACCGATTTAGCCTTGGTATCAACAACCAAACCAGACACCGGATTATCAGAAGTCAACGAAGACGAAAAGAAATCATCTTTCACATCGACCACTGTACTCTCATCACTACGCACAGCGATCAGATTTTTCTCGAGCAAACTTGCAATCGCCCGCTCAAACACAAGCTGCTCCTCAGGCTCGAAACGCTTTCCCAATCGCTGATAATTAGTTTCACCATCAATCGCGACTAAAGCTGTTTGCTCAACTTTACTCAGAGGCAGAATGCGCTCTCGAATTTCTTTATCACCTAACTCGGTGCGCCGAAAAATATGATCGTTAAACTGGTCCAAAATACGACTCACTCACAAAAATGTTTCACGTGAAACCAAAAAGTTTCGATTTCAAACCAAGAAAGAACCCGCGTCAGGTTGGCAGATAAGCTCATCTAAAAAAAGCATCATAACTGGTCTTCACCAACAAAGCAGTCACAACCAATAAAAATAACTTTCTCACAAATGCGCTTCCTAAGCGAATTGCCATTCTACTACCCACCAAAGACCCCAACACACCGCACACCGCCATCCCCAAACCAAGTTGCCACATAACATTACCACTCCACCCAAACCACAGCAAGGCAGCAATATTACAAGCAACATTCAAAACCTTGGCAGCAGCAGAGGCATGCAAAAAATCATAAGCAAACAAGCGCACAAAAGCAAAGATAAAGAAGCTCCCCGTGCCAGGCCCGAAAAATCCATCATAAAAACCGATTAGCGCAGACATGCCCAATGCCAACCACAACTCATTCCTGACAGAATAAGCGGCACTTACCTCGCTACCAAGATCTTTTTTCCAAAAGGTATAAATAGCCAAGGTGCCCAAAATAAATGGCAATCCCTTACGCAAGGCATGAGGTGGAACATGACTCAAACACACAGCACCAGCAAAAGAAAACACGAAAGCAAAAACAGCCGCTGGCAACAACAACACCCAATTCAATCGAACTGAGCGACCATAATTAAATGCTGCCACCGACGTCCCCCATACCCCCGCCAATTTGCTCGTGCCAATCAAACTAGCAGGCGTCGCCAAAGGGAACACTGAAAACAAAGCGGGCAATTGAATCAAGCCTCCACCACCGACCACCGCATCGACAAATCCCGCAAGAAATGCCGCAAATCCCAACATCAAAAAATCCGCCACAAGCTCCCCGCAATCGCCAGTCAACATCAATAGCGCTAGTCTAAAGCATAGGCATATGCTTGCCTTCAGCGCGAAATAATTTTTTCACGCAAGAAACAACATTCATACCAAACCGTCAAGTAAAATAGCGGGCTGTTGCGTGCGTCTAACAAGCAAAATTCATTCGTTGACAGCGATAATCAGAAAATGGTCTGATGACACCAACACAAATAATGCAAAAAAGTTTTCAGAAACCAATTTTGCAAAACATATGCGGAACATACCGCATCGGAGGGAAGTAGTAAAAAGCGCAGCATCATTTTTGTTACACAAAATGATGATTTCCAAAAAGTTTTTCCCACTAGGAGTTTTAAATGATCGTAGAAAAAATCCTGTCGCGTTCGCTGCGACTTATGTTTACAGGCGGTGTAGTAGCAAGTATGGGCGTGATGGCACTCCCAGCGATGGCACAAGAAAAGAAGATGGAAACCGTCGTTGTTACAGGTACTCGCATTACTACACCGGGCACAACATCAAATAGTCCTATCGGATCAATTACAGCAGAAGAAATCAAATCATCACAACCTGTCGCTGTAGAAGAATTTTTCAAAGGCTTACCAGCGGCTGTTCCTGCCATTGGGCCAGGTACTAATAACGGCACAGGCGGCGCAGCTACTATTGATTTGCGTGGCTTAGGTACTAACCGTACTTTGGTATTGGTGAATGGCCGTCGCTTTGTTCCCTACAATCTCGATGGCGTCGTAGATACAAACTCGATTCCAGTCGCTTTACTGAGTCGCGTTGATCTGCTGACAGGCGGAGCTTCCGTGGTATACGGCGCAGATGCGGTTTCTGGTGTAGCAAACTTCAATTTAAAGAAAAATTTTCAAGGCTTTGAAGTAAATACCTCTTACGGTTCAACCGCAAAGTCCGATGCAAAGCGTCACCGTACCGACATCACCATGGGTGCAAGCTTAGATGAAGGTCGTGGTAACGTCGTTTTAAGCTTAGGACGCACTAAGAGCGATCCTTTAACTCAAGGTACACGCGATTTCGGCAAGAGTGCCTTAAGCTCTGTGACAGGCCTTGCTGACGGCTCAGGCACCACTGTTCCAGCGGCCTTCTCTACAATCAAAGGCACCGGTGGCACTGATGTTTTAACCGGATCATGGCAAATTGATCCTGCGAGTGGAAAATTAGTTAAACCTGTAAATCTGTATAACTTCAATCCTTTGAATTATTTCGTCACTGGTCTGGATCGCAGTCAAGCAACGTCACTGGCAAACTACAAAATCAACGATAACTTTGAAGCTTATGCTGAAATGTTCTATACCGACAGCAAAGTTGCATCTACTTTGGCGGAATCAGGAACCTTCAACAATACTTACAATGTTCCAATTGGCAACCCATTTATTCCGACGGAAGCGCGAAATCAACTTTGCCAACGCCGAGGCATTGCGGCTGCCGATTGCGTAATTGGAAATGCAACGATTGTACCCCTGACAATTGGTCGTCGAATTACAGAAATGGGTCCTCGTTTCAATGACTTTAGCAACAAGACTTTGCAATATACCTTAGGTGGTAAAGGTGAAATTGCTGGTAACTGGAACTATGACGCTTACTGGAGCCGTGGAACTGCCGATCAGACACAAATCCGTAAAAATTGGGGCTCTTTCTCCAAAGTAAAACAAGCTCTTAACTCGGTTACTCCGGGCAAGTGCGTAGATCCCTCTAACGGTTGCGTTCC
>JACQDW010000112.1:11639-18986 GCA_016200845.1 Burkholderiales bacterium
GCTCCATTACTACGGAACAAGTCGCTTTTATCAACCAAAGTGCTATTTTGTTGCAAGGTGTTGAGCAAGATGTCGCCGCTGCAACCGTCAACGGTGACCTCGGAAACATCCAAAGTCCTTGGGCCAAACAACCTATTAGTGTTGCGATTACAGCCGAGCAACGCAAAATGACCGCCTACACCAAATCAGATGCGGCAACGCAGCTGCAGGGTGAGGTTCTCGGCACAGGTGCTCCAACCCCTGACCGTAGCGGTACTTTCAAACTGAAAGAATATGCACTGGAAGCACAGATTCCTTTGTTTAAAGACTTACCATTCGTTCGCAATTTGAACTTGGAAGTTGGCTACCGTCAAACGAACTTCGCTACCGCAAAGAAAACTCAGGACTACGGTAGTTATAAGTACGGCGGTGAATGGTCTCCAGCGAAAATGATCCGTTTCCGTGGCATGATGCAATTAGCGACACGTGCGCCTAACATCAACGAGTTATTTGCTCCACAAGTCACTGGTTTGAGTAACCTCGCTACCGATCCTTGCCAACTCGCATTGGTAAATCAAGCTGAAGCTAATACCGCTGGTACTTTGTCTAATCTTTGCCGCTTAACAGGTGTTCCTGCAAGCGTCATCGGTTCCTTAGATAAACCATCTGCGGGTCAAATCAATCGTCAGTCAGGCGGAAATCCGAACTTGGAGCCTGAAAAGGCCAAAACGAAAACCATAGGCTTTGTGATTGAACCCATCTCAAAAATGGCAATCAGTCTCGATTATTATAAAATCGACATTACAAAAGCCGTCTCCGCTCCTTCAACCACTGACATTCTGGACGGCTGCTATTCCGCTAAATTCAATCCTGGTTTTACCATGAATGCATCCTGCGCCCTCATCGGTCGTAGCGTTGCTAACGGTAGTTTTAATGGGGTTGATTCTAAAGGGGTACAAGTTGCATCCTCAAATTTAGGAACGCAAAGCACAGCCGGTTTTGACCTCAGCGTGAAGTACCAAGTTCCAATGACCGCTTTAGGTTTAGATGCAAAACACGGCAAATTGGATCTGGGCCTTGATTTGAACAAAGTCACATCGAATCATGCTCAACCGACACCCGCTTCTTTAGATCGCGATTGCCTAGGCTATTACAGCGTGGCTTGTGGCGCACCAAACTACAAAATCAAATTTAACCAACGAGCCGCATGGACTGTCGGTGAATTTGTATTTGGATACAATTTGCGTCATGTTAGTGGAGCTGTTGTCGAACCCGCCTCTAACCTGAATACAGACGGTACTGCAAAATTCTTGCCAGCTTACTCCTCTGTGAATGCATATAACTATCTTGATTTAAGTGCCGTTTGGAACTTCAACAAGCATATCCGCTTGAATTTAAGTATCGCTAATGCAACAAATAAAGCGCCACCTATTGTTGGCAGCAATATTGGCTCAACAGGAACTAACAGTGGCAACACCTTCCCGCAATTTTACGACGCAGTTGGTCGTTACTTCAGCGTAGGTGCAACGATCAAGTTCTAAGCAATTAGCACTTTTTCTTTAGCATGACAAAAATGGCGAACTCCGGTTCGCCATTTTTTTTACGCTTTCAATACCACTTCTTTGCAATCCTCACATCGCTCCAGTAAGCTATTCCCACAATCTTTTTTCGTTCGGAAAGCGCCTCATGAAGTTCATCGTCTCCTGTGTTTTTTCCTTAGCAAGCCTCAGCGCAATCGCGCTTCCATCGCCGACCAATTCAAACCCAACCTTCTTGCTCTCCGCAACCCAATTCGAAACCCTATTCCCTAAGCGCATCCCTTTCTACACTTATGAAGGTCTGCTCGAAGCGATCAAGGCCTATCCCGAGTTCACGCGCTTTGGCAGCGAGCTTCAAAACAAACGCGAGCTGGCCGCCTTTCTCGCCAATATCATGCACGAGTCGCATCAGCTGCAAGCGATCACCGAAGTCGATACACGTTATCACGATCACTATTGCAATGACAAACAAGGTGTTCCCTGTGCCAAAGGCAAACAATATTACGGTAGAGGACCGATACAACTAAGCTGGAATTTTAATTATGATTTAGCTGGCAAAGCCTTAGGGCTAGACTTGCTCAACGACCCCGACATGGTGGCGCGCGTGCCTGCTGTCGCATGGAAAACGGCGCTGTGGTATTGGATGGAAATCCCCGGCTCAGGGCCGGTTTCTTCGCATCAGGCGATGAAGCAAAACAAGGGCTTTGGTGAAACCGTGCGCAGTATTAACGGCGCTTTAGAATGCTCCAAGCCTGCTGACAATATTGGCTATCAACAGCAGCAGATGCGCATACAAAACTATCTGCGTATCACGCAATTACTTGGGGTTGATCCTGGGGATGTTCAGGCTTGCTGATAAAAAAAGCCGCTCCGGCTAAAACTGGAGCGGCGCTCATCTACGTCACTTTAAGAGCGACCTATTTCGCCACAGGCATAGAAAACTCAGCCCCTTTGACTATACTATCCGGCCAACGCTGCATAATCGATTTATAGCGCGTATAGAAGCGAATTCCCTCTTCGCCATAGGCATGCATATCCCCGAACAAAGAACGCTTCCAGCCGCCGAATGAGTGCCATGCCATCGGCACCGGAATCGGCACATTGATTCCTACCATACCAACTTGGATGCGGCGAGAAAATTCGCGGGCGGTGTGCCCGTCGGCCGTGAACAAAGAAACGCCATTGGCAAATTCGTGGCGGTTGATCAGTCCTAGAGCCGCCGCAAAATCTCGCACACGCATCACGCACAGCACCGGGCCAAAAATTTCTTCGCGATGTATGCGCATGTCTTCACTCACATAATCAAACAATGTTCCGCCCAAAAAATTCCCTTGCTCACAACCGGGCACCGTGCAAACGCGGCCATCCACCACCAATTGCGCCCCCTGCTCCACACCGCTGGTGATGAGCTCTCTGATTTTTTCTCTATGTGCAGGCGTGATCACCGGCCCCATTTCGACACCGGCTTGCATGCCATCACCGATCTTTAATGCCTGCACCCGCGTTGACAATTGTTGCACTAAACGATCTGCGATCTCGCCGACTGCCACAGCCACCGAGATCGCCATACAACGCTCACCCGCTGAACCGTATGCCGCGCCCATCAAGGCATCGACCGCTTGCTCCAAATCCGCGTCAGGCATCACTACCAAATGATTTTTAGCGCCGCCCAAAGCTTGCACGCGCTTGCCTCGACGCGTGCCTTCGAGATAAATCGATTCCGCCACAGGCGTGGAACCAACAAAGGAAATTGCCGCCACATCAGGATGCGCCAGCAAAGCATCGACCGTCAATTTATCGCCTTGCACTACATTGAACACGCCATCGGGCAAACCTGCTTGTTTGAATAATTCCGCTACCAGCAAAGATGCAGACGGGTCACGCTCAGACGGTTTCCAGATAAAGGTATTGCCAGTCGCAATCGCTATCGGCGCCATCCACATCGCTACCATGAAGGGAAAATTAAACGGCGTGATGCCCACCGCCACGCCCAAAGGCTGACGCAAATTCCAATGATCGATGCCGCCACCAATCTGATCAGAAAACTGCGACTTCAATAATTGCGGCGCACCGCAAGCGAACTCGACAATTTCCAATCCGCGCGTCACTTCACCCAGCGCATCTGAAAATATCTTGCCATGTTCACGTGTAATGATCGCCGCCAGCTCTTCCTGATGAAGCTCCAGCAATTCCTTGAACTTAAACAACACGCGTGCACGCTTTAACGCTGGCAGCTCTGACCAACTCAGCCACGCCGCTTTCGCAGCTGCCACCGCCTGATCCACGTCCGCCGCACCAGCCAATTGCACCTCGCCAATCTGCGCACCGGTGGCAGGATTAAACACCGCCTGAGACCGATCTGCGTTCCCCGCGACGCATTGACCATTGATGAAATGTAGAACCTGATCCATACTTCTCCCTAGCTTATTTTAATAACGCCAAGAGTAACATTCTCCAACACCGAAATCAAAAATCACGATGGCAAGATCAACCAAAGCCAGCAATGCAGTGCTGCGCTTAAAACAAAGAAGCGCCAATGCTCCGTATTCCATGGTGAGCACTGGCGCTGGACATTTTTTTCTTGTGTTAGGCAACGACCCTGACACCCAAGAACAACTCTGTCCCGCTCTGGAAATCGATGAATTTGTCGCCTTTGTGAATGGCGTCCACAAAGAAGCTCCACGCAAGGCCAGCAAACTAGATCTCGCTTTCGAAGCCAAACTCACCACCAAAAAATCTATTTAAAATTCACACCATGACACTAAATTCTCTCCTCCTCAGCCTTCTTTTAAGTCATCTTGTGCTCGCACCAGCCTACGCCCAAGATCAAAAACAAGAAGTCGCGACCCAAGTACAAAGTTCTGCCAGCGCCTCAGCAACAGCCGAAACTCCAGCCGCGATACCACCCAAGCCTCCCACACCACCCGTCTTAGAAAAGATCGACACCGTCACAGGCACAGGTAAAGAAGCCCAGCCCGGCAAGACCGTACAAGTGCATTACACAGGCTGGTTACGCGATACCCAAGCAGAGCAACAACACGGCAAAGCGTTTGACAGCTCAGTTGGTCGCGGCCCATTTAATTTCAATCTGGGTGAAGGTCGCGTGATCAAAGGCTGGGAGCAAGGCGTGCCCGGCATGAAAGTTGGTGGCAAGCGCACCTTGGTGATTCCTTCTCATCTCGCTTACGGCTCACGCGGTGCAGGCAAGGGGGTGATTCCACCAGACGCTGATCTGATTTTTGATATCGAATTATTGGACGTCATCGATCTGCCTGAAGTCGAAAAAATTGATCAAAAAGTCGGTAAAGGTGAAGCCTGCTCGCCAGGAAAAACGGTGTTAGTTCACTACACAGGCTGGTTACGCGACCCCAAAGCAAAAAATCAAAAAGGTAAAGAATTCGATAGCTCCGTCAAACGCGAACCATTTCAATTTACTTTGAACGCAGGACAGGTGATACGCGGTTGGGAACTCGGCGTCGCGGGTATGAAAGTCGGCGGCAAGCGCACTCTCATTATTCCAGCAGCCTTGGCCTATGGCGCACGCGAAATCGGCGATGGTTTAATCCCTGCAAATTCCGATTTGATCTTTGAAGTACGTCTGCTCAAAGTCAAATAAGCCACCTCGCGTCGCACCATGCAACAACTCACTTATTTAGCTGCCTATCCTGAGCATTTACAAACTCAGGTCAGGCAGCTATTGGCGCAAGATAAACTCGCCACGCATCTCAGAAATAAATACTCACATCTGCACACCATACGCACCGATAAAGCACTGTATCAATATGTGCAAAATCTAAAAACCGAGATGCTGAAAAACGGCGATCAAATCAGCAAAGTCGCCTACGATAACAAGCTCCACGTCATCAAAAATGCATTAGGCACCCACACCTATGTCGCGCGAGTACAAGGAAGCAAGCTAAAGACAAAAAATGAAATCCGCATCGCCAGTCTGTTTAAAACCGTGCCCGAAGAATTTCTGAAAATGATCGTCGTCCACGAGCTCGCCCATCTCAAAGAAAAGCAACACGACAAGGCCTTTTATCAGCTCTGCACTTATATGGAACCGCACTATCATCAATACGAACTCGATTGTCGATTATATTTAACTCAGATCGAACTTCACGATGAAGTAGTCTGGAGTTGAAGCGACAGTACACTTTCAAGATCACATAAAAGAGGACTAGCATGGCTTACCTACTCGCGCTCGACCAAGGCACCTCCAGTTCCCGCAGTATCCTTTTCAGCGACAATGGCGAGTTAGTCAGCTCTGCACAACAAGAGTTTCCCCAATATTTCCCACGTCCCGGATGGGTCGAACATGACGCGATGGAGATCTGGCAAAGTCAGCTCGCCACCATCCATCAAGTTTTAGCGCAATCTGGAATCCGCCCACAACACATCGCCGCCATCGGCATTACCAATCAACGCGAAACTACGCTAATCTGGCACAAAAAAACCGGAGTCCCGATCTGCCCCGCCATCGTTTGGCAAGACCGACGCACCTTTGACGAATGCGAACAATTGCGACAAGCTGGCTACGCCAAACTCATACAAGAAAAAACTGGCCTCATTCTCGACCCCTATTTTTCCGCCACCAAGATTGCCTGGATACTGCAACACATTCCCGATGCCCGCACACTAGCCGAGCGTGGCGAGCTGGCCTTTGGCACGGTCGATAGCTGGCTCACCTGGCAGCTCAGCAAAAGTAGTGACGGGCAAGGACAACACGTCACCGACGTCACCAATGCATCGCGCACCATGCTCTGGAATATTCATCGCAACGAATGGGATGAAGAGCTACTTGCCATGTTCAACATTCCCAAAGCCTTGCTCCCTCGCGTTTATCCCTCTAGCCATCATTTCGCAAACACCGATCTGTTCGGCTCAAGCATCGCCATCACGGGCATCGCGGGTGACCAACAAGCGGCTCTCTTCGGACAAGCCTGCTTTGAACCCGGTATGGCAAAAAACACCTATGGCACTGGCTGCTTCATGCTGCTACAAACCGGTGATGTTTGCCTTCATTCGCAACATGGCTTAATTTCCACCTCCGCCTGTCAACTCGATCAACAGCCCCAATTTGCATTAGAAGGCAGCGTCTTCATTGGCGGCGCCGTGGTGCAATGGTTGAGAGACAATATATCGCTAATCCAACAATCCAATGAAATCGAAGCTCTTGCGCAAAGCGTGCCCGATAGCGATGGCGTGATCTTCGTCCCCGCCTTTGCTGGATTAGGTACGCCCTATTGGGATGCCAATGTGCGCGGCGCTATTTTAGGATTACATCGCGGCAGCCATGCTGGGCACATCGCCCGCGCCGCCTTGGAAGCGATCGCCTTTCAAAGCGCCGAACTGCTGCTCGCTATGCAAAACGACAGCAGCATTCCTATCCGCGAATTACGCGTCGATGGTGGTGCCGCCGCCAATCAATTTCTCTTACAATTTCAAGCCGACTTATTAGGCATCCCCGTCATCCGCCCACGCATAGTCGAAACCACGGCTTTGGGAGCCGCCTATCTGGCAGGTATAGGCGCGGGCATATTTAGCAGCACGCAAGACTGCGCCGCACAATGGCAAGAAGAAAGCAGATACCTGCCACAAATCAGTCGTGAGCAAGCACAACATCAGATGCACAACTGGAAAAAAGCGGTGGAACGATTACGATAGTAAAAAATTCGTAGAAAACATTGTAGATACTCTGTTGAAAAACAACCGCCTTTTACGCTAAAACCTGATTATTTTCGCTAGGTTTAGCGTAAAAGCGGGTGTTATCAAAAGGCTGATTATTGATCAACATTCCATGCAAAGCGTGCAGTAATTTCCGCATCAC
>JACQDW010000120.1 GCA_016200845.1 Burkholderiales bacterium
ATCGATCGCCTCCAGCGCATCAAGTGCCCCCGTTTTAATACCAACATCCATAGTGTTTGGTACTTCGCACTCAAGCGGGTTAATGCGAATAAGACGTGCGCCGTGATATTGGATCATGCGGTGACTAAAATGACGAACCGATGGAATAGCAGTCCCAGCGCCAAGCTCAATGACAATAGGCCTTTGGATACGATCAAACAAGCTTGGTTGCCGACGTGACTGTTGCCCAGTCCGTTCATCTATCCATTCCCAATCAGAGAACATCAAAATATTTGGTCGAGCAATTGAATCGCAATACAGACATCTAGGTACCTCATTGACAAGCTCGCATCGAGCTTCATCCACAATTGGATAGAATCCGTTGACATCCCAGATCTGAGTGGCGCATTTATCCAAGCACTGCAAATGGTGGATAGAGCCATGACACTCTACGATATTGGCAGGATCAAATCCTGCTTTTTGGAACTGTCCATCGACATTGCTTGTAAACACACTACAAGGGATTCCCATTTGCTCCGACCATCGTTTCAATATCGCATATCCACGATGCGGCGCGGTATTTCGGTAGAGTGCGAGTCTATGACCATAAAACCCCCACGCCCGTTGCGGGAATGTGCGAAACGAGTTTGGGGAAGCGATACGGGAAAACTCCAAACCGGCCTCTCGTAGCGCAGGGTACGCCTTCCAGAATCCGTCGGAACCACGAAAGTCTGGCAAGCCCGAATCCACTCCCATGCCCGCACCCGCGGCGATCACCAAGCAATCTGTTTGGTCAATCAATTGTGCCGCTCTATTAATTTGATTTTGCAGCTCTTCATTCATTGTATCCTCCCCAAATACGCTTGAAAACTACTCGCAAGAACGTGAAAAACATTTTCTTTAGCTTGAAGTATGAGGATACCTCCACTTTGCGACATCTCGTGTCGCAATCGTGTTCTGAATATACCTAGAGGCTCTATCCCTTACGGCCGCATCTTATGAAACACCAAAGGACTCTCCACCGTGGTCGGTGGTGGTGATTTGAGGATGTGGGCTTTCATGCTGCCCATGACGTGCATTTCGCATGGTTTGCAATCAAAACGTAAATTGAATTTCTCGTCGCCTGATACCAAGGTCATGGGCTCTGCTTTGACCTGGCCTTGTACGCCAGTGACGCCTTTGGCTTGCTTGGGGCAGAGGTTGAAGGCGAAGCGCAGGCAGTGTTTGGTGATCATCAAGGGCACTTCGCCTGGCTCTTCGTGCGCTTCATAGGCGGCGGCGATCAGTTGTACGCCGTGGCGGTGATAGAAGTGACGTGCCTTTTCGTTATACACATTGGCCAGATACGAGAGACTGGTTTCTGGATAGGGCACCAATGGGGCTTGTTCCGGTGTGCGTAAGGGGCGTTGCCACTGGCGCAGACGCTGTTCTTCGTGTGCAGCCACCGCATCGCGGCGCAAGGCGTTGATGACGGACGATGGGACAAACCAGGCGCGTGGCAATTGCACTTCCACCTGCTCACAATAGAACATGGTGTTGCCCAATTTAGCCAAGCTCTCGCGCAGGTTGGCGAAGGCTTTTTCGGCTTGTTGGGCTGGTTCAAACTGTAGTGCGACTTCGGTCACGCTCTCGATGCCATCGGCGTCGGACAGAGCTAATTGCAAACCGCGCTCGGTTTCAGACAAACGCAGCCACAGCGCAATTTTTCTGTCGGATGATTTTTTAGTCAGCGCCATTTCCCATTGCTGGTCACGGTTTCTGTGTACCGACATACCGACTTTTAAACTGGCAAACTGCGCCATCTTTTCATTCGGATGCACGCGCCAGATGGTGCCGTTTTCGTTGACCGATTTTTTCTCGACTGTGTTCGCCTGCACGCCCACTACTTCGCGCTTGTGCATATAGTTCAAGCCATCGCCGTTGGCCATATCCTCATTGGTTTCGAGTTCAAACCAATCTGGCCCAAGACGTGTTACATAACCGACGTGCAAACCGACAAACTTGGGCGAGTCAAATGCGCCGATATCGTCAAGGCGTCCATTGGCAAAATAGGTGGTATGCCCGCGATGGAAGGTCTTATCGACATTGGGTGTGAAAGCAACTTGCGTGAGGCCGCTGGAAGCGCGATAAAACTCGGGGCGGCGCTCTAAAATTTCATCTAACAACAAACGATAATGCGCCGTGATGTTTTTCACATAGCTCATATCTTTGTAGCGGCCTTCGATTTTGAGCGACTGTATGCCCGCATCCAAGAGAGATTCCAGATTCGCGCTCTGGTCATTGTCTTTCATCGACAACAAATGCTTGTCGTAGGCGACCACACGTCCCTGATTATCGCTCAAGGTATACGGCAATCGGCAAGCCTGAGAACAATCACCCCGATTGGCGCTGCGGCCATCTTTTGCGTGCGAGATATAACATTGACCGGAAAACGCGACGCACAAAGCGCCGTGCACAAAGTATTCCAACGGTGTAGAAGTCTGCGCTTTAATCGCTTTGATTTGTTCAAGTGTGAGTTCGCGTGCTAACACTAATTGCGAGAAACCCGAAGCGCCTAAAAAGTGCGCTTTGGCAGGCGTGCGGATATCGCACTGCGTACTGGCATGAATTTGAATCGGCGGAATATCAAGTTCCATCACGCCCATATCTTGCACGATCAGGGCATCGACACCGGCATCATAGAATTGATGGATTAGCTTGCGCGCTGGCTCTAACTCGGTGTCGTGCAGAATCGTATTGAGCGTGACAAACACCCGCGCATGAAAGCGATGCGCATAGTCCACCAACTTGGCAATCTCGCTGATCTCATTGCTGGCATTATGTCGCGCCCCAAACGAAGGGCCGCCTATATACACCGCATCCGCCCCATGCAAAATCGCCTCGCGCGCTATCTCAGTCGTCTTAGCGGGCGCAAGCAGTTCAATTTCATTAAGGCGAAGAGTCATGGCGGGATGTCATGTGAGGCGAAGGAAGGGGTGGATTATAACGAAAAGCCCTCCCGTCTGCTTAAATAAGAGACGGGAGGGCTAGTCAAAACAAGCAATTGCTAGATGCTTAAGACATGAAGCACAAAGTTAAAACATTTACTTCTTATTCCCACTAAACGTCCCCTGCCCAGCGTTATTGCCAGTGAATTGCCACATGCCCATCACAGCGCCGCTTTGCAGATCGATGTTGCCCATGAATTTGGCATTACCTGCTTTACCCTGACCGGACAAGACCATTTCACCGTCGGGGCTGACTGTGCCGCTGACATTGAAATTAAAATTGTATTTGGTCGATTTGCCCATGCCGGAGACATTGCCGTTTTTATTGATCATCACATTGACACTGCCTTCGTCGTCACCCGTGAATGTGACGGTGTACATGCCGGACAAACTACCTGATGCGGCAGGCGCGCTATGATTGCTGCCGTTGTTATTATTGGAAGCTGGGGCGTACTGTTGTGCGGCGACTTGGCCAGGTGGTGTTGCTTGTATCGAATTGGCTGCATTCGCTTTTGAGGCGACCGAGGTTGACTGGATCAATTGGTCTTTATTGCGGACGGTTTGCACGATTTTGTTGTAGTTGTCGAGCAAGCTGGCGGCGATTAATTTGCCCTCTGGGGTTTTGCTATAGCCACCCGCACTCGCCCATCCAAAGCCGCCCCAACCCCAACCGCCCAGACTAAAATCCATCTTGCTTGCTTTGCCTTCGGCGCTTGCCACCTGGATGCCAGAGCGCACATCGGCTAACAACAGTGTGGTCTCGGCTTCTTTAAATTTAACGCCACCGGCAATGCCACCAAGTGCACCGAGTGCGCCACCAAAGCGTCCCAGCAAACCACCGACCGCGCCACCAACGCCGCCAGTGTCACTGGCAAACTGCACAGCAGGTGTCATCACAAAATCAGCTGCCTGTAATTGTCCGCCACCGACGTTAGAGCCTTGTTGCAATTGCCCCGAGGCTGCCAATTCGCGCTCCTGACGGATATTATTCATCGCCACGCCGCGCTCTACGACAGTGAAGCATCCAGATTCTTCCACGATCATGCGCAACATCGTCGATGGGGAGCCAAGCTTATAGCTCGACAACGAGGCCAGCATGTGGCTTTGGGGCTCCACCACGGCCAGCGTCCCCAAGTTCTTCGTACACTTTTCTATCGCCCCCTTATTCACGCTATCCGCGCTAGCAACACCAGCGGCGCAGATCGACAAAGCAGCAGCAATGACAGATAAACGAAAATTCATGGTCAAATCCTTAAGCTAAATGAATGAAGGCGCAGTATAACTTAAACAAACGCCAACTTTTCAATAAAATTGTAAGTGTCTGAAACCTGTATCTCATTACTTTCTACGCTGCATCATATCTTGCGTCCACACCTCCAGCTGCGGCTCGTGCTTCAAGACTTTAGAGCCGGGATCGACCGTCCAGGTTGCGTTCGCTGGCAAGACAATCTGCCCCACGCCGTTTTTCATCTCTAGCTTGTGCAGCTTTTGATCAACGCGCACTTCAACTGGCAAAGGGAAGACGCTGTTATCCGGGGTTTTCCAGTGCAGATGCAGCACATTGCCGCGACGCTCTTGCACTAACTCTGGCAAAGTCGCATGCGTCAGATAAGTCTTAAAAAACCAGTTCCAATCTTTTTTAGTCACTTGATTAACGAACTGTATGAACTCTTTGCTGGTGCTATAACGTGGCGCAAAATTGCCGGGCTTGGGATCGAGACGTCCATATACCAAGAGCCGCACCGCTTTAAAAAATGCATCATCACCAATCTGTCCGCGCAAAGTATGCAGAATATGCGAGCCTTTAAAATACACATCATTGCCCGGCCCATTGGACACATCGTGCTCACTCATAGAATGTCCGGTCACCATAGGGAAGTGATTGACGATGCGCAGCCGCTGTTCATGCATCGCGACCTGATAATCGCGCTCGCCGCGCAGATATTGCAAATACAAAGGCTGCATATAGCTGGCAAAACCTTCGTGCAACCAAAAATCATCCCAGTTTTCATTGGTCATCTGATTGCCAAACCATTCGTGGGCAAACTCGTGATTCAACAACCAGTCATAGCCATGTGGCGATTTTTTATAACCATTGCCATAGGCGTTCACGGTCTGATGCTCCATGCCCAAATGCGGTGTTTCGACCACGCCCATTTTTTCGTCGGCAAACGGATAAGGTCCGATCACGCTTTCAAAAAAATCTAAGGTCGGTGTGAATTCAGCGAACAGTTCTTTCGCTTTCGCCTCATTTCCATTGAGGTGCCAAAAACGCAGTGGAATCTGATTTCCAAAACGGCTTTGATAGCCGCCTTCCATTAAGGTATATGGTCCAACATTGACCGAGATGCCATAGGTACTGGGCTGTTTGATCGTCCAGTGATAGGTACGCCAGCCATCTTTCTCATCAACGCCTTGCGCCACACCATTGCCCGCCACCACCAAGGGAGCTGGCACTGTGAAATGTGTGCTCATGCGCTTGGGTTTGCCCATAGGGTGATCGATGCAAGGCCAGAACAAATCACAGCCTTCGCCTTGTACGGCAGAGGCGATCCAAGGCTCGCCAGCTGTCGTCTTAGACCAGACAAAACCACCATCCCAAGGCGCTCGTTGGGCAATGCGCGGTTGGCCGTGATAGCTGATTTTCACTTCGGCTTTGTCGCCAGTTTTGAGCGATTGCGGCAGAGTCAGATATACGCGGCCTTCGGGATTATTGATTGCGTCGGGCGCTAATGCGGTGCCATTCACACTCACTGCATCAATGGGCAAATTCTTATCCAACTCCAGCACCAGCCGCGCCACTGATGACTTCGCTACAAACTGCAAAACCGCGACGCCTTCTATGCTTTGCTTCGATGGGTCTATGCGTAAGCTCAGATCGGCATTTTCAAAACTCACGGCCAATTGTTCGGCGGTACGCTCTGTTCCCGAACTCATCGTGAACGTAGTTGGTTGCGAGCCGACTATGGGTGGGGTCGTTTGCGCATAAGCAGCTAAGGGAGCACTAAAAAGGCAAAGCAAGGTAAGTGGTTTGAGTTTCATCTTGGTGGCTATTGGGAAGGTGAAATGGAAATTAGAAGTGTAGTGCTGTTTAAAAGTTCCGACAAAATTTTTCTGTTTCAAATTTTCTCGCGTATGATTTGCTTCAACAATTTGCAGACGATTTTTTGCCCATGCTACAGCTCAAACCAGCTCCAACAATTTCACGCCAACTCGGTCTATTCAGCTTACTCTTAGTGAGCATAGTGAGCTTGCTTTTCTCCTCGCCTAAAGCCGAGGCACAAGACTCTGTCCAACCGCTTCCCACCGCCATCGAGCAATTACTTAAGCAATCAGGATTACCCAGAACCGCCCTGCATTTAAGCGTCATTCCCACCCGCCAAGGTGACGCCGTGATAGCGTTTCAAGAGACCGAGCCAGTGAGCCCGGCATCGACCATGAAGCTGGTCACCACGCAGGCAGCCTTGGACTTGCTTGGGCCGCAGTTTCGCTGGAAGACGCAGTTGTTGAGCAGCGTGCCTGTGGTCAAAGAACGCTTGAAAGGTGATCTCATCATCAAAGGTGGCGGCGATCCTGATCTCACTTGGGAAAAATTTGCATCCATCTTGCGCCAGTTAAGGCAACAAGGCCTGCGTGATATCCACGGCGATATCCTCCTGGACCGCAGTTATTTCCAACCACAAAGACCAGAACTGAATGCACCTGCATTTGATGACAATCCCGACGCTTATTACAACGTGATTCCCGATGCCTTGCTCATCCACAGTAATCTCACTGCAATTAACTTGAGCGCCGATCAAGAGCGGATACAAACGCAATTATTAACGCCATCCAGCAATATTACTTTGCGTCCGCAATTAAAGCTTAACAATGCACCCTGCAATCAATGGAAAAACGGTTGGCGCTCACCACAAATCAAGATCAGCGAAGACGCCTATAGCGACGCTGCTGGCCATATAGAAATCAACTTACAAGGCAGCTTTCCACGTTCGTGCCAGACTACGGTGTATCTCAATCTGCTAGAACGCAACGCCTATATCGCCAAGCTATTTCGTGCGCTGTGGACTGAACTTGGCGGCACGTGGAAGGGGAAAATCCGAGACGGCAGCGTTCCCGAAAATGCACTCCCTTTATTGACGCATGAATCTGCAACGCTGGCTGACACCCTCAAAATCGTCAACAAAGCGTCCGACAATGTCATGGCACGCATCGTCTTTATGACACTGGCGGCAGAATCAAAATTTGAAACAGCGGCAGACCAAACAAACCCAGACAGCGCCCTACGCGCTAGCCAACTTGTTCGTCAATGGTTGGAGCAACAAGGCATCGATGCTAAGGGATTCGCAATTGAAAACGGCTCTGGACTATCGCGTACCGATCGCATCAGCACACAACAATTAGCCCAAATACTACGCCGAGCCGCGCAGAGCAACTGGTATCCAGAATTTGCCACCAGCCTACCCATCGTCGGCATCGATGGCACCATGCACAAGCGCCTAAAAGACAGCGTCGCACAGGCACGCTCGCGCATTAAAACGGGTTATCTGAAAAACGCCATTGCCATCGCTGGCTTTGTGCGCGACACGCAAGGAAACGACATGATCGTGGTTGCTATTTTGAATGCAGAAGATCTCACAGTGGCACAAGGAAAACCACTCTTAGACGGTATCATCGCCTGGCTGGCGAATGGAAGATAAAAGCTGAGTGCCATTCACCCCGCTCAAATTGCGTTCCGTCGCAATGCGCTTTCGCCGTTGAGCGCGCTCGATAAAATGACAGCTACTTTTTCGAGAACTTTGCAGGAGACCTTAATGATCGCTTTTTTACTCTGGATAATCCTTTGCGTCATTTGCTGGCCGCTGGCTTTATTGGCCTTGGTGTTATATCCGCTGATCTGGTTGATCTTACTTCCCTTCCGCGTGATAGGAATCACGGTGGATGCGGTGTTTGAACTCTTACGTGCCATCGTTTTGTTGCCTGCGCGGGTGTTACGAGGCAAGTCTTGAAGTGACTTATCGTGACTTGTGGAACAAATCCTGCAACTCTTCACACCAGTCGTCCGCGTCTTCCATACTGATACCCAAATATTGGCAAACCCGCTCACCGCTCTTGGTCCACTCGCAGGAACTTTCTTGCCCTTCAAATTTTTGTATGGCAAATTCCACCAAGGAGGTCAACGCGATCAATCCGCGTATGAGTTCGTCGGTAGCACGATCTTCCAGAGTCGCATAATCATGGTGCAGCAAAATCGCGGTGGAAACAGACTCAGGCAAACCCCAAGTACGTGCCATCAATGAACCTATGGCCGCGTGATTCGTGTTATAAGCTTGGTCTTCAATTTCGGTCAACGCCAACACGGGCTCGCTATTGGCCTTCTTCCAGGTATCCGCATAATCAGGAAAACGCTCCATCAAGATCGGTACGCCAATATCGCAAAACAAGCCAAAGGTATGCGCAATATCGGAAGTACAAACAGGAAAACGTCCAACCAGTGCGCTCAATCCATGTGCGCGCTTGGATGAGTGATCCCAAAACTTACGCAGACTTTGCGCTTTGATCTCTATCGTCTGGCGAGCGATAATTCCCGTCATTAAGATCCCAGTTTGGTTCAATCCGATCAAACGCACCGCATGATCTACCGACCGCGCTTGCAAACGCAATCCAAAGAAGGACGAGTTCGTCAATTTCATTAAAGACGCTGACAACGCGACGTCATTTGAAATCACTTTTGCCAAGCCGATCGCGCAAGGGTCCTCTTTATTGAGTTCTTTTTGCATCTCCACCAACAAACTCGGACGCGGCGGAATGCGTATCGTCTTAACCAATTGATCAAGAGATTGATTATTCGACACCACGGGTGCAATTTTCTGATTCATTTTTGAGAGTTTTATAGATAAAAGATGATATGCACTTAGCACTTCCATGCCCGAGAAAGCATCGCCCTCATTAGACAATATTTCCACATGGAAATCAATCTCAAAACTTTAAGGAACTGAAGAATACGCAAAGGCGAACTTCACTATAAGTCAAATCCTGCTAGAATCCAGCCCCATGTTTGCCGCGACCTCCACATCCACCTTTTCTCGTCTGAGAAACGCTCATCGCCTGATGTTGGCGGTGTTGCTTTTCTATGTCGCGACACTGGGTGTGGCCATGGCGGCGCCCGTCCTCAAAGCACAAGGCTCCAACATTTTGTGTACCAGTACCGGCATCAAATATGTCAGCTCCTCCGGCGAAATCACCGATGCCAATGGCAATGCACAAGATGGCAAACCCGGCAAGATGCAGGGTCACAGTCTGGAATGCTCACTGTGCGTTCCCACTGGAATCACCCCTGATTTACCTATTCTCGACGTCCCAGCGCCGATTCACGCTTTATCCTATGCAACGCGCTCTATCCCGGCTGCGCGGCTTGCCTCTCTCGTTTCTGCACCGCTTCCTGCGCGTGGTCCACCCACTATTTAGTTTTCCCTCACACACTATTTGATTAACTCGTGATATCGGCATTCAGGTCGATATCGCCACTCGTGTACGAAAAAACTAAATGAACCAACGCCACCTCAGCACAGGTGCGGCATCGCTCTTTGCCGCCCTGCAGATATTCCCTGCCCACGCCCAAGATCTTGACACGCCAATCCCAGAACGCGTGGTGATACAGGGCACCCAAAGCAGCACCCTACCCACCATCATCCCGACCACCATAGAAGGCATCAACGCCGAAACCGTAGCACGCACCATCAATGCCTTTGACGCCGAAGATGCCTTGAAATATTTTCCCAGCCTCTTAGTGCGCAAACGTTTTGTTGGCGACTTTAATCATGCGGTGCTGGCGACCCGCGCTTCCGGCACTGGCAATAGCGCCCGTTCGCTAGTGTTTGCAGATGGCATTTTGCTGTCCAATTTGCTCGGCAATGGTGCCAGTTTCACCCCACGTTGGGGCTTGGTCTCGCCAGAAGAAATCGCTCGTGTCGATGTGCTGTATGGCCCATTTTCTGCGGCTTATTCTGGTAACTCAGTCGGCGCGGTGGTGGACTATGTCACCCGCATGCCAGATAAATTTCAGGCTCAGGTCAAACTCTCCGCCGTCACTGAACAATTCAAAGAAGCCGCTACCGATCACGCTTACACTGGCAAGCAAGCCTCCCTTAGCCTCGGCGACAAACAAGGACCATTTTCATGGTGGCTGCATTTCAATCACTTGGATAGCGAAGGACATCCGATTGCCTTCGTGAATAAATTAAACTCTTCTGGCGTCACCAGCAACGCCGGAACCTTTGTCACCGGAGCCGTCCCCGGCATCAACCCACAGGGCAAAGACTGGTGGTTATTGGGTGCCAGTGGACAAACCCATACCCAGCAAGATCACGCCAAGATCAAATTCGCTTATGACATTAACCCAACCCTGCGCGCCAGCTATACCTATGCAAGCTGGCGTAACACCGCCATTAGCGATGCAGATAGCTATTTGCGCGATCTCACTGGTCGCCCTGTTTATAGCGGAGACATCAATATCGCTGGAAAAAAATACACCCTCGCGCCAACCGACATCACAGAAAGCCTTACGCAATCCGAACATCGCACGCACGGCTTTTACATCAAAAGCAATCGCAGAGGCATGTTCGACTGGGCTTTGTCCGCCAGTAGTGACGACTACACGAGCGATCTCATCCGCATGCCCAACACGGCCTTGCCCACCGCAAGATCGGGTGGCGCTGGTCGTATCGCTGACGGCAAGGGAACAGGGTGGCAGACCTTGGGAATCAAAGGAATCTGGCGTCCACAGAGCCAACACATCACCGAGTTTGGCATCCAGACCGAACGCTATCATTTACGTACCCAAGTCTTCGCCATAGGAGACTGGATCACGGGCGCGCCAGCACAAAGTATCTCGGCCTTCCGTGGTGACACGCAATTAAACAGCCTGTATGCCCAAGATGCCTGGCGCATCAGCCCAACATGGCGCGCCATCCTCGGTGCGCGTTTAGAGCAATGGCAGGCCAATCATGGTGCCATCGCCAACGCCACCACTACACTCGCGTTTGCCAATCGAGAGCAAGTCAAGCTCTCGCCCAAAGCAGCGTTGTCTTATCAATGGAGCGACGAGCTCGCCCTCAAAGCATCAATCGGAAAAGCCTGGCGCATGCCCACCGTCTCAGAGTTATACCAAGGCAGCATCGCCAGCAACAACATCATCAACAACGACCCGCTACTTAAACCAGAACATTCCTGGACCGGCGAGCTCAGCGCTGAATGGTCGCTGGCACAAGGCAAAGGTCTCATGCGCAGCACCTACTTCGCAGAAGACAGCCGCGACGCTCTCTATGCACAGACCAATGCGCAAGTCAGCCCTGTCGTCACTACCATACAAAACATAGGGCAGATACGCACTCAGGGATTTGAGATCGCTTATCAAGCAAATGATGTTGTCGTCACTGGCTTAGACCTCAACGCCAGCCTCACCTATGCCCACTCCCTCATCGTGCGCAATGACCGCTTCCCCGCCAGCGTCGGCAAATGGCAGCCACGCGTCCCCAGATGGCGCGCCAACTTCCTCGCCAGCTATCGCCACAACCAACAACTCTCCACCACGCTGGGCGCACGCTACAGCGGTCGCCAATACGGCACGCTCGACAACAGCGACCACAACGAATCTAGCTACACCAGCGTCTCGCGCTTCTTCGTTGCCGACTTGCGCCTGCGCTATCAAGTCGACTCGCACTGGAGCGCAGCCTTAGGCATAGACAATCTCAACAACAGAAAATATTGGGCTTTCCATCCTTACGCCCAGCGTAGTATCGTTGCAGAGTTAACTTGGTCCCACTAATCACCAAATAAAAGGAACACACCATGAACCAACACATCACCGCCAGCCTGCTCCTCGCCTTATCCAGCATCTGCAGCGCCACCGTCAACGCCCAAGTGACCGTCAAAGAAGCCTGGATACGCGCCACCGTCGCCCCACAAAAAGTCACAGGCGCATTCTTGCAGATCACATCCAAGCAAGACGCCAAACTCATCGCCGTTTCCAGCAACATCGCCGACAACGTAGAAATTCACAGCATGGAAATGGAAGGCGACATGATGAAGATGCGTGAAATCAAAGACCTCCCACTCCCCGCTGGCAAAACCATAGAACTCAAACCAGGCGGCATGCACATCATGCTGTTTGGATTGAAAAAAGCAGTGAAAGAAGGTGAAAAAATAAAGCTGAACTTAACCGTCGAAGACAACAAGAAACAACGCCAGCAAGTGGAAGTGCAGGCGACGGTGAAGGCTATGAATGGGGGGATGTAGAATTTAGAATGACGCACCTCAAATTCAAAATTTGAGGCGCGGTAAAACGTAACAACCTAACTAGACAAAGATCTCCCGAGAACAGTAAAACTAACTAGCATGGCTGGAAACAAATCAACTCTCTCAGGCTTAAAATAAAAACCGACTGTTGGAAATTTCTCCATTAATCTAGACTTTCCATTGTCAAGCGATTTTCGACCAGTGAAGGCTTCGTTAAATAACTTTTCAAGCTCTTCACTTTTAATTGGCTCCTGAGCCAAATCACTTTCTGTTATTACCTGAAGTGGCATACAAATCATCCCAACGACATAATGACTATGCTTTCGATCATCAAGGGATGAAAATACACTTCTTTGCGTCAATTTCCCTTGACTCTTCACATAGTCTGCAAACATTCGCCTAATTCCCCTCTCACTTGAAAGCACTTCATTAATTTTCCTAGGGTCTTTTGGCTGTAAGAATTTCTTTGCTTCTAAATAGAAATTAAATTCACTCGCCGCGTCACTGGACGGGATGTGCGCCCACAAATCACATCGCCCAAATTCAGACTGAGTCGCTTTCTTAATTGGTAGTTCTTCGGCGACGATACTTTGAGGATTTGAACGGATAATTGAAGCAGCCAAGGAACTGACGACTACACGCTCGTTTGCAAGCCACGGAACTTCTGGTTTACCAAAAAGCGCCTCCGTTTTGCTCAAATATTGCCTTAAATGGGTTTCCCAATTTCGGCAAATTTTGGTCAATTGTTCGTAAATAAAATCATACTCTTCAAATCTTTCAACATTCTTTTTTGTGCTAAGTGGTACGTACATTGTTCTTCCTTAAACAAGTTTTTAACAAATTAAATCAGAGCTCTACACCCACAACGTCCCAAACTTTATCACCAAACCCACGCAACCACCAACGTAAGTGTCCAGTGTCAACTACAGTCGCATTTATCCTAAAACCCGAATTCAATTCTTCTGCGATCTGATCTTTGGATAGAGCGGATTCCAGCAAATGTTGCCCCGCCTTTTTATCGATCGTAAATGATAGATGGACTTTTTTTCCGTGGCCAAAACCAAAACGCCCGTCCGCGTCGTATTCCTTTAGCTTGAAGTTTTTAGGGCGATCAAAACTAAGAGTTGAAGTGCTAACAGATGAGATTCTATGAACCGCGAGACTGCGTTCGTTCGTGTACCCTTTAAAACGGCAGACCAAGTACAGGCGTGGTCCTTGCTGCGCTAAGCCCAAGGGCATTACATCATGGCGTTTCCTTTCGCCAGCCGCATTTTTGTAGCTCACATCTAACCATCGGTTGAAATACAAAGCGTTGCTAACTGGTTCTAAGATCCCCTGCTTTATTGGTGGGGGAATCAAAGACTGAGTCTCACTAACGACCCTCACCTTACCAAGCCACTCGCGGGCGCGAGAACTATTGGTATGTGATTTAAACTCTGCAAGAGGATCTAATTTCGCACGTGCTTGCTCAAAGAATCCTCGCATCGACGTCATCAAATTAGAAGGTAATAAATTTTTTAAGTGCTGCTCCGCAAGTGAGAGCAACAAAGCATCCTGCTCATTTAACATAGGAATAGAAAAACTTGGAGTTTGCGTGCCTCGACGATAGCTGTATGGTTTACTGTCGCTATTACAATCGACGTCAAAATACTGGCAAAGCATTTTTAACTGTTTCTGAATATTGCGAATGTCTCGCTTAATTCCGGCATTTTCTAATTGCACGCATAACTCCTGCGCTGAAACAGACCTGCTGGTGGGTATTCGTCGCAATAACTCAATCGCCAATCTCACTGTTTCTGATGTCTTATTTTCCTTCTCCATTGCTTCCTTTTTCATTGTTAATACCCACTAAAAAAGCGCCAAATAACAAACATAGCGTAAGTATCGAGTTCACAATAGCGTCGCAGAACATGATCAATCTCAGCCTTTCTGGAGCAAGTAACAGCCTTTGCAATGGCTTCAATATAGACCTGCATCGCTACCCCACCGTTTTGAACCTCACTCAAGTCTTGATAAGACAATTCAGGTGCAACGGCAGGCAAGACCTTTTTGATGCTCCAACTCCCCTGTTGGCTTGGGTGATAATAGTATTTTTAGTGATCGCAAGAAGATCAACCAACCTGTCTTTAATCGCTAATAATTGATCGCTATATGCGGGTAAAAATTCGGCTAGGTCTCGGATGCACATTTTTTCAAAACTGGCGTTATAAGCGAATATGTTACCGCGCTTACCGCAAGAAGCAATGAGACTTTCAGCCAATCGCTTCGCGGGATCTTTTCCCGTCAAATCCAAAAACTCCATGTGTGTGACTCCACCAATGCGACCCAATTTGTGCAAACTGTATTGGAATGGAATTTGCCGATATGGTCTACGGCCTTTCCAAATTGGCACAGCAAAATTGACTGTCTCAAAGTCAAGAAAGAAGATCGGTTTTTTGTGTTGTGCCAACTCGCTCGCAGCACTCATTCGGTCGAAGTAAACTTGTTTGGATATGGTATGTATTTTCACCCGAAGCTGCACTGGATTAAGTAACTTGTCGGGCACGCGCCTAAGATCAGTTATGCCTTGATTTAAACACTCTTTAAGTGCCGTTGTGTTAATCGATGGCAGCCATTGCACAGGAAATTGAGCCTGTTGTTCTTGGCTCTTGCAATAAGCTGCAAATCCACAATCATTCGGCATACTACAATGCTTACCGGTTTGAATCGCTGGTTCTGATCGCTTCTTGACGACTTGATGTGCACCAACAATCCACTTAACACCAACAATCCACTTAACACCAACAATCCACTTAACACCAACAATCCACTTAACACCAACAATCCACTTAACAACTTCAGCTTCTTGACGAAACACATGTTCGGTTACATCGACCACTGAAAGTAACCCCTCATAATGGCTCTTACCATCGTAAGAAAAATCAGAGTTGACATATGCGAGCGACACCTCTTCAATTTGAGCTCCTGCGGCTCTAGCTATGTAAAACTGGATAGCGACATCGGCCAAATAGTGCTCTTTAATTTCACTTGACGATTTCACCTCTATCATATTCCAAACTCTTTGACCGTTACGTCTTGCAGGTAACATGACATCGATGAATGAGCGCGCACCGTTTACCTGAAACCCAGCTTCAAAAATTGGATGCCTTGACGAAAGAAATTCTTTTGTCTGAATCACGACCTCATCAATGCCTTGAATCATCGGCTGAAATACAATTCCTTTTCCTTTAGGATCATACAAACGACGCGCGACTAATCCAACCTGATTACCGATGTCAAAACCCATTTGCATTGATGCGGAAACGTCGTTCATATCTTGACGATGAACCTCTAACCATAAACGCTTATGGCACTGGAGATAAGCCATTATTTTCGACTGCGCAAACGTAAGACGAAGAACGCGGTTCCATATCACTAAACAGGCGTGGATACATCATGATAAGCGCCGATAATTTATTTTCACACGTCATAATTTAAATACCCTCTCCCTTAACATTGAGAGAAAAACAGCTTCATTGCTCCCTGACTTGCCAAAAGCTTCTCACCGTTTCTGGGACAAAAGTCGTTGTCGTTGGGATGACAAAAAAACGAATGAAATAAATGACTTTTGCCTCACTACGAAATGTCTGAACTGGCGCTCTAAAAATAAGCGGCATGGCAAATCCTTTCGTCAGTTCACTTAAATACCAAAATTTTAAGTGCTACGTACGACGACTTGCGTCGCATGTGAACTCATCACACTCGAATGAAAAAACTTCTATCTAGAATTGCTGAATATGCGGTCTTTGTCACCGAAGCAAAAAAGACGATTAGATCGAGATTTACTGTTTGCGACGCAAATCGTCGCACCTTAATGCAACAATCAAATGTTCTCCGACGCACTAATCGAGGGCTACATTTCGGTTCATTTGTGACCGAAACAAAACTTTAACTACTCACCAAATTGAGGCGACAACATGAGCCGTTTTGCATTTTTCTTGCTGTATTTGCTGTTTATGATACCGACTTATGTTCTTCCTTTCATAGGTTCAAATTCAACCGTCGTCCATGCAATTTTGCAAGACACAGAAAGCAGTTTGCCAATCTACACGTGGATTCATGCGGGTTCATTGTTCATATTGGTCATACTCGGTACGATTCGAGGAAGTAGCAATGCCAAAAGTGGGTTGTTTGCCTTTCCACTCTGTGCTGCAATTTTTGATTTTGTGCCAGTACTAAGTAGTATCCCTTTCATTCCAACTATTTTGCATGTAATAGCGCTCATCTTGGGATTACAAGAACAGAAAGACTTGAATGAGAAACACTCAATCAACGCCGACAAAAAAAAATGTCCTCATTGTGCCGAGTACGTTAAATGTGAAGCCGTTCTATGTCGGTATTGCGGTAAAGATTTGGTGTTGCCACGCAAAACTCATTTAGCCAGATCTATAACGAAACCCGAAGTAACGATAAATCCGACAGCACTGAGCAATAGCAAAAAAAATATCTCTACAAACTCGAAAGAATTTTCGACTCTTAACGAACTGTTAGTACACCCAACAGACGAACAAACTTCGCACACATGGCTTTATTGGATTTGCGTTCTCGTAATCGCAGGCGGAAGCATGGGCTACTACTATTACTCAAGCAATACCGTTCGTTGGAAAAAACCGGATTTAAACAAGCTAAGTCGCGATTCGGAAAAAATTATGTCAACACGTGCAGGGGACTTGATTGTTGTAGGAGAATTTCAAAACAAAAATATCACCTTCAGAGGAAAAAAGCTATTTAAGGAAGACTTAAACGATTATTCGTTCGTGCAGAAATTCGTATATACCGAACAGGATGTCGTTTTGGTGACAACCAGTTCTGGTGCAAATTGTCAATTCTATTTTTTTCTAACGATCACGAGTACGGTCTTATCGACACCAACTTTTGGGACGTGTGATGACAGCCCTATCATTTCTCAACAAGGCGAAAAAATAACTCTGCTTATGAATAACAAAGCTGGAAAAAAGGTGCGCTTTGCATTTAACAAAGGCGTAGTCTCCGAAAATGGCAAGCACCTCGAAAAATAAAGAATGTGCACGATCAACCGTATCTCATTAAGTTCTCAAGAAATTTCATACTTAAGAAAAGTAAACCTAGTCTTAAGTAGAATTCAAACAATGCTCTTGCAACAGCTGGTTTGTCTCGAGTTAGACTTGTCCGGGCGAATAGACAACACGAACGAACTGTTCAATTATTTTGATATCGACATCGAACTCCATTATTACTTGCGTCCAGATGATCAGAACTTTACCGCTAACGCAGAAAATATTCTTGCGAAGCGTTCTGGCACCACAAAATACAAAATGTTTAGCAACCTGGATTGGAGTGTCGGGTTCGAACACCTATTTGGCTTTACTCAACACTGCTGGCTATTTCACGACTTATATGCGCCAAATTCACACAACTATCCTGCACTATCGATTCAAGATATGCTGCGTATCGGTGATATTTGGATCAATGTCGTGCCTCAATTCCAATACTTTATCGATGCTCCAATACGAGCCTTTTCATTGCGTTATATTTGCCCACTCAACCAACACTACGGATCGACACACTTCACAACATATAGTGGAAAACGCATTCCCACATTTCCTGATACACCGAGGCAAAATGATTTCAAAGTCGAAGATATCATTCAAGGACTGAGCAATCAATGCAAATATTTTGGTCAAACAAAACACTTTTATTCAATAGCACAGCATAGTTTGCTTGTCGCGTCATTACTTCCACAAAAATTACGCCCAGCGGCATTATTATATTCGGCGCCGATTGCTTACATGGGAGAGTTGCCCAACAACCTGAAACCAAAAATGCATGCCCATCGCAGATATGAGAATCGATTACGTTCAGCGATTGGACATCGATTCGGTGTGTCACCAACTCTATTCGATTCAGCGCTTCTAAAGGAGGCCAAATCGCGGGTAGAGGCAACTGAACAGCGTGATGTTCTTCCAAATATCATTGATACAGTCAACAACTTTGAAACAGTAAAGCCGATGCAAAAATTCATCACATATCTCTCGCCAGAAGACGCAAGAAAAAGCTTTCACGTTGAGCTAAAAAAGTATCTTCCAAGTGCCTTTAACTACACTAGATGATTTGAATAGTTATGGAAAACACAGAAAGATATAAGATCGCCGCCGCTCTTTTAAAAACCGCCGACGGTTTGTTAATTACCGCAGGCGCCGGAATGGGAGTTGACTCCGGCTTGCCCGACTTTCGAGGTGATGAAGGTTTATGGAACGTCTATCCAGCACTCAAAAATGCGAACCTATCTTTCACAAAAATTGCCAATCCAAGTGCGTTTGTATCAATACCAGAGATCGCCTGGGGATTTTACGGACATAGATTGCAGCTCTATCGCGAAGTCACCCCGCATGTGGGCTTTAAAATATTAAGAGAAATGTCGCAGACAATGCGCAATGGTGCGTTTATTTTCACCAGTAATGTTGACGGGCATTTTCAAAAAGCTGGTTTCGACGAAAAGCATGTTGTGGAGTGTCATGGTTCAATCCATCATCAGCAGTGTAGCGGCCCATGTAATCTTTTAATACGCTCTGCCGCCAACATAGAAGTCGATATCGATGCAGAGCAGTGTATTTGGAAATCAGCGTTACCACGATGCAAACACTGCGGTGACGTGATGCGCCCGAATATTTTGATGTTCAACGACTATTCGTGGATTTCTACACGCACCGATCAACAGATAGAAAGAATGCGCGACTGGATTGCAAGAGTAAATAACTTAGTGGTGATCGAAATTGGTGCTGGTCGCGCAATTCCGACTGTACGCAACCAAAGTGAAAGATTACAAAAGCCAGTAATACGTATTAATCCCATAGATTTTTCAGTTCGACATCGCCGCAGTATTGGACTTGACTCAACCGCGTTAATTGGCTTACAGGGGATCTTCGAGGAATTCTTGAAATAACTGAAGAAAAATTTACTGATTACCACCGTTGGCTACTTTCATTTTGACACGCATCGTATGCTTAACGCGCAGCGTAGAAATTCACAGCATGGAAATGGAAGGCGACATGATGAAAATGCGAGAAATCAAAGACCTCCCCCTGCCCGCCGGCAAAACCATAGAACTCAAACCAGGCGGCATGCACATCATGCTGTTTGGGCTAAAAAAAGCGGTGAAAGAAGGTGAGAAAATAAAACTGAACTTAACCGTCGAAGACAACAACAAAAAGCGCCAGCAAGTAGAAGTGCAGGCGACGGTGAAGTCTATGAATGGGGGGATGGGGATGTAGGTGTTGGTGCTATTCCCAAAGATGGAGAGAGGTTTTATAGCTAAGCCAAAAAACCTCTCGTCACTGCATCAACGCAAAATATCCTCAATCGCGTCCACCACCATAGCCGTGCCTATCGCGATGAGTAGGATGTCGTTGGCGACTCTGACATAGCGGTGTCCTGCAGGTGCAGTGCCCAGAATAGAGATGACGCTGCGCGGTACGTCAACATAGACGATGTCTCTGGCTAAAGCCTGGCCTTTGCGCCATTTCTTTGCTTGTCCTGGCGGCATGCAGCCATTGTTCTTTTTTGCTAGCCCCGGTGGACAGCCGTGTTTGCGTACATCTTCTTGGTAATAGGCACGCACTAGGTTGATGTGTTGCGGGGTGAAATAGACGTCTAAATTGCTTTGTTCACTTTGTCTGCCTGCATCATCAGCGTCGTTTTTGTTGCCGTGTTTGTTGCCATGCTTATTTCCGTGTTGCTCGGACTTGCCTTGCCCATTTCCCGCCCACGAAGGTTTGTCGGCAAACGCTGCACCACTCCACAATAAGGTGCTGGCGCTCAAAACGAGCAATAACTGTTTTGCTTTGATTTGCGTCACGATCTTTTTCATTTTTTATCCTTCAAAAATTTTAAGCCGACAGACTCACTGTAAATTGCGTATTACCATCGGCATTCGTCGCTAAGCGATGTGCAAGTCCATGGCGATGTAATACTTCTCTCACAAATAACAAGCCCACGCCTTGACCACCTTTCTTGGTGGTGAAAAATGGTGTGAACAAATTTTCTTGTGCGATGTGCGCCAAACCGTTTCCAGAATCAATCACCGCTAATTGCCATTGTTGATGCTCGTTTTGCGTCAAACTGAGGTGCACAAAAGCAGGGCTATCAACGTTGCGTCTGTCCCTAACGGCTTCTATCGCATTTTTGACGACATTCATCATCGCTTGTTCGAACAAATGGCGATCTAACATTTGTGGTGGGGGAGACGCTCTCTGCGTCCAATCGATGGTGATTCCTTGTTCAGCACAAGTCTGTTTGTACAAGTACACGATATCGTCCATCAAGGCCGCGACATCGACGGGACGCAAGTCAGGCTCGGGCATTTTGACGACACGGGTGAAGCGCTCAATAAATTCACCCAGATTGACATTGCGTTTTTGCACAGCGATGATCGCGGTAGAAAAATCTTCGCTATCGTCGGCGCGCAATTGATCGCGATAAAACAGGAGTGATTCCAACACCGAACCGGTTGCCGCCACCGTGTTATTCACTTCATGCGCCAACACGCGCACCAACTTTTCGTAGGTCGCTTTCTCTGAGCTGACTAATTCATCAGTGATCTCATCAATCAACAAAAATTCACGCGCAAAACCGCGATCTATAAACTGTCCGCGTTGCGGCCGAAAACGTCGTCCGGCACTGTCGGCAAACACGGCGCTCTCGCCGCAACTCAAATTTTGCAACGCCGCGATGAAATCTGGTGAACTTGCAGTCTGCATGAGGCTTGATAAATTTTGGCCCTCTCCATTGACGACGGACAGCATGCGCTTAGCAACGGGGTTCATCAAACTGATATTGCCGTCATAATCAAACACGATCACGGCGCTGGGCGTCGCTTCCAGCAAGCGATCTAAAAATCCACGCTGTTCGCCCAGTCGCAAGCGCTCTTCGTGCATCACTTCTAGCAATTGATTGAATAGACTGATTAAAGAATTGAGCTCGCGATTGCGATGCGGTTTCATCCGCACGGAATAATTCGCCTCTTCTAACAGTTCATGAAATTGGCGGGCGAATCCCAAAGGTAGCATGGCCTTGCGCAGCAAATAAACGCCAAGACTCCAACTCGTCAGCAACAGCACTTCAATGCCCAACATCAGCCACGGCTGTTGCCGCAAAAAACTCAGCACCAGCCCCAACAGCGTAATATGAATCAGCGCTAGATATAGCTGAAGACGGCTTTGCAAACTCACGCGATTTCCTGATCTTGCGTTTCACCCTGCACATTGTTCTGGACTTCGTCGCTGGCAATCTGATGTTTTTCCAAACGGCGATACAGCGCAAAACGGCTCAAGCCCAAGGCTTTAGCGACGCGCGACAAATTGCCTTGATGCGCGTCCATCGCCCTCTCTATCATGTGCTTTTCAACCTGATCCAAAGTCAATCCAGACAAGGTGGCAAGCTCGCGATTTTCTTTCGCCGCGACTTCGCTCTCTGCTTCCACATTCACAAAATGGCTGCGCTCCAATTTACTCTCGCTCACCAACAGTAAAGTACGCTCCAGACATTGGCGCAATTGGCGAATATTGCCAGGCCAGGTTTGTTGGCTCAACCACTCCAAAGCCGATGGCATTAACTGCACTGCAGGCATGTCATAACTCTGGCACAGTTTATCCATCAAGCGCTTTGCCAATAGAGGAATATCACTGCGCCGCTCGCGCAGAGCAGGCAGTCGTAAAGTAATTAGATTGAGGCGATAAAACAAATCTTCACGGAACTCGCCGTTCGCCACTTGTTCTGCTAATTCACGATTAGTGGCAGAGATAATCCGCACATCAACTCGCTCAGTCTTACTCGAACCCAAAATTTGATAGGTCTGGCTCTGCAACACACGCAATAATTTCACTTGGTCTGCGCGATTCAGCTCACCGATTTCGTCCAAAAACAAAGTGCCTTGATGCGCCGTCGCGAAGTGTCCCTTGCGATCAGCTTTTGCATCGGTAAAAGCGCCACGTGCATGACCAAACATCTCACTCTCAAACAAGCTCGACGACACCGCACCCATGTTCACCTTGACCGCCTCACGTGCGGCTCGCGGACTATTTTTGTGAATGGCGTCTGCGATCAATTCTTTGCCGGTACCGCTCTCGCCTAAAATCAACACCGATGCCGTAGTTTTGGCGACACGGGCGATGGTGGCCAAGACTTTCAACAGCTCCGGGTGTTCGCCCACGATCTCTGAAAAATCGTAATCTTGGTCAAGTGCCTGACGATCAGGATGGATGCCATCGCTTGTCGAAGCGTTCACCAGAGTTTGCTCGACCAACTGAATCAAATTCGCGTTATTCCAAGGCTTAGTAAAAAAGTCTGCAGCACCTGCTTTGACACCCTTCACCGCCAAATTAATCGAACCCCAAGCCGTCATCAACAACACGGGCAATTGCGGAAATTCGCGATGAATCTCGCTCATCAACGCCAAGCCTTCTTCACCCGTAGTTTGCATAGAAAAATTCATGTCAATCAAAGCCAGATCAAAACCCAGATGACCCGAGGTGCGCAATGCATGCATCGCCTGTTCATGACCATCACACAAGGTCGTCGCAAAACCATTTTGCTTCAACAATAAAGCCAGAGATACTTGCACCGACTGATCATCGTCGACAATCAAAATACGGCGTGAAGCTGGGGATTTTTGCATACCTACGCTAACCTTTTTAAGCCATGATAAACATTTGCTCTGCATTTACTCATACCGCAAAGCCTCACTAGGATCTAACTGACTGGCTCGCCAGGCCGGATACAAAGAGCATAGCAGCGACACGACATATACGATCAGCATAGAGATCCCCACCGAGACAAAGAAGCTCTGCCAGTCCATAAATTTTGCCATGACGCCAGTTAATGGCAACTGTATCAGAAACAGCAAACCCACGACCATCGCCAAACTGGATAACAAGACTTGTTCGGCGATAATTTGTCCGTAAATCTCAAGACGAGTCGCACCGATGGCGCGGCGCAGGCCGATTTCTGGGATGCGCTTACTAACATTCAGGCCAAGCACTCCAAAGAGCCCAAAACCAACCATGAGCATCAAGAATGCAGCAATCGCCAACGGCGGCGCAAAAAACAAACCCTTTTGTCGGAACATTTCATCGCGCCCCTCACTTAACAAAGCAATGTCATATTCCAAATCGCTATGAACAGAACGTAGTTGCTGCAGCAATTTAATCTCAAAATTTCGAGGCGTACCCGCTTTTACCTTGATGACCATTTGGCGCAATGGTTCTTCCTTATAAGCAGAATAACGAAGAATCACCAATTCCTCCCGACTCATAAATTCACCACGATGACGATAGTTCTCAATAACGCCCACCACTTTGTACACGCGAACTTCTTTTTCATCGAGACTCGCATTGGTCAATCGCTTACCAAGCGGATCTTCCTGTCCAAACATGCTCTGTGCCATTTTGCGATTGATAATCACTGGCGTTTCCGAAGCAACCTCATCTTGTTCTGAAAACCAACGCCCAGCGATCATAGGAATGTTCAATATCTTTTGCGCTGCATCGTCGGCTTGCAAGAAATACGTATTAATCATTCTGGTTGAATCCATCGCACGAAAACCACCCATATATCCTGAATCACTGTAGGGTGCAGACTGTATAAAACTCACACCTTCCACCTCAGGCATGGCCTGCAGACCTCGATAAAAATGATCCAATAGCTGTGGATTAGCCTGATTCAATGCGTCCGAGTTTGACGACAATTGCACGCGCCAGCGATCAGAATAATCAAAACCACGACTTTCCTTATAAAGACTAAGGTTATAAACAAAACCAACCACAACTCCAAATACCACAATAAAGATCAACAATATTTCAACGCTAATCATGAGATTTTTCCCTTTGCGGCGCCAAAGAGCTTTTAGTAAGTGTTTTAACATCAAACATTTCCTTTCAAAGCAAAAACTGGATCCAGTCGCGCCATGCGCCACGCTGGCACTACACCTGACACAATGCCAAACACCAACGTAATCAACATACCATAAGCGAAAATTTGAAAATTAATACTCAGATTCAAACTCGGAAGGAATCCTGTTTGATTAATCCACATCAAGAGGCCTTGAGTCATCAATAAAGCGATTGCACAGCCAACTAAGGATAAAACAATGTTCTCCACCAAAAATTGCTTTACCAAATCCATAGTAGTTGCCCCAAAAGTCTTACGCACACCAATCTCGGATCCGCGTTCCATCATGCGTCCGACATTCAAATTAACCAAATTCAAGGCCGGCAATAACATGAACAAAAACATCAACACCATGACCCAGGCTAGCACTTGTTCCGCTCCCGAATCCTCGCTATAAGCATCCCTCGAAAAGCCTCTGGCGAATGCATCCAATTGAGTATTAGCCAACAAAAGAGTCTTAGTCCATCGCTTCGGGTCGCCTATCTGAACGCTTCGACCAACATCAACAATTTCCTTTTTTAGCGCGTTCATATCGTCACTCTTTTTGGCCATAAACACAGCGGAATAAACGCCATAGAGTTTATTCTTGTCTTCACTCGATGGCGATGTGCTGTGTGGCACCCAAATCTGTGGATTTCCACTTCCCTTCTGCCCATCATCAACGACACCAATCACAGCGTATTGGGTTCCACGAACATTGACGTTCTTTCCCAGCGCAGGCTGTTCGCCAAACAATTTGCGTGCAATAACCAAATTGATCACCGTGACGAAACGTCCCTGCTCCACTTCATCACTTTGAAAATAGCGTCCTTCTCTTAACTGATAATAGTAAATCTCCCAAAAAGCGGCATCGGTATAAACAAGATTCAGTTTCTCGACACGGTCATCCTGATATGCGGCAACCGGCATCGTTTGGGAAACGACACTCACTTTCTCTGCTTTTTTAAGAGAACCCAGCTTCGATGAAATTAACTGATAACCTAATCCACCTATCATCACACTATCTTTTCCGGATACGACAAATGACTTCACTTCCACAATGCGATCACGATTCACGTCCACCCCCGAAGGCGCAAAGCTATGTTCCAAAATCGCTGTCACCGTCAGCAACACCACCAAGGTCAGCACGATGCACAACAAATTGATGGCGGTAAACATCTTGCGGCGCCAATACACTTTACTCGCCATCAGAAGATAATTTTTAAGCATAGCCCGCTCCTACGCAACCAACTGACCGTCGAATACGCGCACGATGCGATGCGCTTGCTTGGCTTGATGTTCGTCATGCGTCACCATCACCACGGTTGTGCCTTCTTGATTGAGCTTGAGCAAAATGTCCATCACTTCTGCACCCATCTGGCTATCGAGATTTCCTGTTGGTTCGTCCGCTAATAAAATCTTGGGTTGTCCCACCATGGCGCGTGCAATCGCCACCCTTTGTTGCTGACCGCCAGACAGTTGATTCGGATAATGCTCCATCCGCGCATTCAAACCAACGCGCTGCAAAGCCGCCCGTGCCATCTCACGCCGCTCACTCGCCGCGCATTTGCGATACAGTAACGGTAGCTCAACATTGTCGATCACGCGCAAGTCATTGATCAGATGAAAGCTCTGAAACACAAAACCAAAACTCTGATTGCGCAGTGCGGCTAGTTCGGTATCGCGCCTATCTTGCACCGCTTGTCCATGGATGTGTATCGCACCGCTGGCGGGTCTATCCAACAAACCAATCAGATGCAACAAGGTGCTTTTGCCGCAGCCACTCGGGCCCATGATTGAAACAAACTCGCCTTCACGTATATGCAAATCGATCTCACGCAAGGCCATCGTTTCTACGGTGTCGGTCTGATAGGTCTTGCTCACGCTATTTAAAGAAATCATATTGAATTACCTCACTGTAAAACGATCTAAATGCTTAAATTTATTCACGTCAGAGACGACGATCTTGCTACCCGCTTTCACGCCAGCGAGCACTTCCACGGTCTTGCCATTGCCGGCGCCAAATTCGACTTGCCGCTTCACTGCTTGGCCATTTTCAATCACAAAAACATCTTGCCGCCCCTGCCCATTGATTGCCACACCAAGATCCACCACCAATGCTTGTGTTTTTTGAGCGATGATGATATTGGTCTCGACCCGCAATTTGTGGCGCAAGGCCGGATGATTGGGCTGTTCCAGATTGACGATGAGTTTCACTGTGCCATTTTGAATTTCGGGCAGAACAGTTTGCACTTGCCCCATCAATACCTGTCCACTATATTCCACTCGCACCGCTTGCCCAGATTCAAGCAAACGTGCGTAGAAGTCCGACACATTGGCCTCGACTTTAAAATTGTGTAATTCAGATACCTTGGCGATCAATTGCCCGGTGCTGACACTGGCTCCTTCATCACCTAGCGTCCAGGTTAAGATACCATCAAACGGCGCAGTGACTTGGGTTTGCGCCAACAAGCTTTCTTGCAATTCCATTTGTTTTTGGAAGATCGATTTTTGCAGACCGGCACTTGCTATATTGCTAGTCGCGGTCTTGCGCACATCGACTAATGATTCTTTGTGCTGGCGCAATTGCACTTCATTACGCTTTACTGCCAGCTCTGCCGCCTGCACATCCACTTGTGAGGTAATGCCAGTCGCGCCCAGTTTTTTAAAGCGATTGAGTTTTACCTGATTGCTTTGCAAATCGAGTTCCATCAACTCGATCTCGCTAGCAATGCGTCTCAAACTAGCGTCCATCTCTTGCTGCAGAACTTGCACCCTTAGGGCTTGTTGCGACACTTGCTCACGCAAATTATCGATCGCAACTCTATGCACTTTATCGTCCAGCACCATCAACAAGTCACCCGCTTTCACGGTTTGTCCGGCTTTTGCTATCACCTTGCTGATACGAGTTTGACTAGGGCTAGAGAGCTGCTCCTCGCGCACCGGTATCACTACACCGGAGGCGTTGATGGTGCTGTCTAACGCGGCTAAACGTACTTCTGAGATTTTGAGTTCGGATAAATTAGCCGACTGCGTCGCCAAACGATGTATGCCCCAACTCAGCCCCGACACCGTCAACAACACTGCAGCCAGTAGCATCGCCTGTTTGCGTTTGCGTGTGCTCTTCACACTTTGGCTTAGTTCACTATCCATGTTGATTCTCCCTTGCTACGAATAGGTGCATTCATTGCAAATGCCGTGCCAGGAAGTGGTTTCGTTTAAAATCAATCACTTAAGGAAAATGTGCTCGCCAACTCGACAAAAAACTGTGCGCAAGCGAACCTGATGTGCGATTTCGCACTTACTTTTTGAAAGTTGAGCGCGAAAAAAAACACCTGCGATCAGGGAACTTCCCCAACCGCAGGTGTCATTCAACAAAACAATTGACTACTTCTGCTGATCCAACCAGGCACTAATCACAGGGACGCGCTCTTGGCGCACCTTGATTCTGTATTTGATCGTGGTAATCGCCGTTTCTACTTCACGACGTGCACTCGCATCCAGATGTGCCTCGGCATAGGCATTGAGCTTATCTATCATGCCCAGATTCAAAGCGCTCTTTGCTAAACCTGGGAAATAACGGCTGCGTGAGGTGCCATCGACGCGTGCATTGACCTTATCCAGATTGGCAATCGCAAAATCAAATGCCATGTCAGTGTGTTCGCCAGCGACGATCGCAATCATCGACGCGCCAGTCGTCACACCTGGTTCATCCGTTAAAGCTAATTCCAAGGCGCGCTTTGCCAACACCGGGTCTTTCGCCGTCGCCAGCAAGGTATATAAGCTGGTCTTTACCATTGCCGATTTTTCTGCCTGTGCACGAGCACGCAAAGCATCCCAAGTCGCGGCATCAGCATGATTAGCGACGATACTTAAAATAAGCATTTTTAATTCTGGTGGCGCGACGCTAGTGTCGCTATCCATCAAACGATAACGACGGCGCACTTCGGCCAGCGTTGCCTCATCGCCGATGCTACTCAACAATGCGATCAAGCTAGAACGATAGCCAGCTACACTTTCTGCTTCGCCACTCTTCGCTTCCCAGCCCACTGTGTTCATTTGTGGCTTGAGTCGCTTCAGAGCAAATTCGCGGAAGGCTTGCTGACGCACAGGATCAGATTTAAGCAAGTCATGCACTCCGGCAAACACGCCTGCGATTTGACTCCAGACATGCATAGACGCATTTTCTGGCGTTGCCTTTGCCAGATCGAGATAAGCTGCAATCGATTGCTGCCCCGCCATTCCCATCGCCCAGTTGTCCGACAAAATACCGGTCTGATCTATCGCTGGGACCGCTGCAAAATTCGCAGTTAATTGGGCCATCGCTTTGGGTGAATACAAAGTACGGTAATAACCATTTTGTCCCGCATTCAACACCACCGCACCGCAAGCGGGCAATTGCAAACTGCCTTTACCCTTGCTCACCAAAGTGCGTCCGACAACATTGGTTCCCGCGACCTGGGCAACCACAGGAACTTGCCATTGCAAGGCCTTCTTCTCTGGGTGATCTTTAGAGAATTCACCCTGACTCAAACTAACGATCGATTTACCGTCTTTGCACACAACATCATCAACCCGTATCAACGGCACACCCGGTTGCTGGGTAAAATCTCGGGCGATGGAAATGATAGGTTTGCCTGCAGCCTTTTCAATTTGGGTGAAAAAATCTTTCGTCACCGTGCTGCCATAAGCGTGCTTTTTCATGTAGGCACGCACGCCATTGCGCCACGCGTCCTCGCCCACATAGTTTTCCAACATGCGAATGACCGCCTCGCCTTTTTGATAGGTGATGGTGTCAAATGCCTGGCTCGCTTGCTCCACCGTTTCTATGTGTTGCACCACTGGATGCGTGGTTGCCAGAGCATCGCGCCCCATCGCCGATTCACGCACGCCGATGGCATTAAATTCAGGTTCCCACTCAGGATGCAAGCGACGCATCACACGGTTTTCCATCCAAGAGGCAAAACCCTCATTGAGCCACAAATCATCCCACCACTGCATCGTCACCAAATTACCAAACCACTGATGTGCGGTCTCATGCGCAGCGGTGACAAATACACCTTCCTTGTGCCCCTGAGTCGAAAAGTCAGGATCAATCAAAATTGAATTTTCAAAGGTGAAAATCGCCCCCCAGTTTTCCATCGCGCTAAAAAATTGGCTTTGTCCCGGTGCGGCGATATTGTCGAGCTTTGGCAGCGGATAGCGCACACCAAAATAATCATTAAACTCGCGCAAAATCGGCTTGGATTGCTCTAAGGCATAGCGTGCCTGATCCAAACTGCCACGCTTGGCGATGACACCAACCTCTGTACCGTCGGCGTCCACTGTGGCACGTTCAAAATCGCCCACGCTCATGAATAACAAATAGGTGGACATCTTAGGGGAAGTTGCAAACTTGATTTGCGTTTTACCGTTACCCACATCTTGCTTTGAGATCACCGGCATATTACTCACCGCCAATTGCTCTGTAGGCACCGTCAATTCGAGATTAAAACGTGCTTTATAGATCGGCTCATCCCATGATGGAATCACGCGGCGCGCGTCGGAATTTTCAAATTGGGTGTAGAGCGCGCGCTTTTTGCCATCAGGCGTATCGTAGTCGAGTGAAAACAAGCCAACTGCCTGTTGCCCGATCACGCCGGTGTAAGCGATTTCTAATTGATACTCGCCTTTCGCCAATTTTTTTCCAAAGTCAAAACTGGCTATTTGCTTCGCCTCATCCAAAGTCACGGCCGCATCGTCGGCAATCAGCTTGCCTTTTGCATCGAGTAAGCTGACCTTTTGAAATTTCAATTCATGCGCATTGAGGGTGATCTTCTGCGTCGCTTCCACCACGCTGATGGAAATTTTTAGTTTGGCACTAAAACTCGCCGCTTTGGCGTCTGGGGTCAAGGATAAGTCATACAACGATGGGCGCACAGTGCGTGGCAATTGCGTCGTTACTTGCGTCGTTACGTGCTTAAGCATCGCGCTCTGTTGCGCATCTGACGCATGCGGTGCCGCCATACCCGGTTGCGCGCTCAAACCCAAAGTCGCGATCACAGCCAAGGACAAAATACTTCTTTTCATACGAATGATTCTCCTGATTATTTTTATCAATGATGGTAGGGCAAGTTGCTTGTTCACCCAATTTTGGCAGATTCGATCCACCTCATAATTTGTCGACTCGAACATCCCTACATCGCTCGACATCGAGCACGCTTTAGGAACGCGATTGTGAGCAAAAGTTCATTTTTCCGCAAGCCTGCAATACAAAAAAACGCATGCACCGTTTCAACTGGTGTCATGCGTTCTTGTGTAAGAAAACCAGACTCAGGACTTGCGCAAAATTGCGCTGGCTAGGCGTGGAGCCGAAGACAGTACTTCGTACGGCGAGGCGAACACAACAACGCCAGCGTCTGTTTTGCGCAAGTCCTAACTAATTAATTTCTTTGCGCTTGAGAGCAGCTTTGGAACCCTGGCGATCCGCCACTCGCTTATTTGATTTCAGCAATTCGACTTCGTCGCCCAAAATATGAGCTGCTTCGATCAAATACACATCTTTTGCTTCTTTACTAGCTTTTTCTGCCGCCAGCTCAGATGCCAAGCTACGCTCATTCACTTGCAGGCCATCGTCTTGCGTATTCAATTTCGACGCCTGATTTTTCTTGGCACCTGCATTTGATTTACTTTCCTGGCTGGCGCGCAGTGTTTCACGTTGCTTGATTTTTTCTTCGCGCGCATCGCGCTCTTGTCTGCGTTCTGCCTCGTTCAGAGAAATCGTTTTCTTATCTTTTTGTTTTTTGTATTCCGCGATGTCTTCTTTGATGAATTGGAATTCCAAATCCTTGGCAATCCGCATTTCATGCCGCACTTGCAGCATCGCTTGAATATCCTTCAGATTCCCCATGACTTTGTAGTCAGCCGGCTTAATTTGCACCCACGGCAAGGCATTGTCATAGCTCGCTTCGCCAAACGTCTCAGCGTCGGTAAAAGTGGGATAAGCGATATCCGGTGTCACACCGCGCAATTGCGTTGTTCCCCCATTCACACGGAAAAATTGAGCGATGGTCAGCTTCAATTCACCATACATTTTTTCAGTGCGGGTCAGGCGATCAATGTCGATCACGTTTTGCACAGTTCCTTTGCCAAAGCTACTTTCACCGATGATCAAACCACGACCATAATCTTGAATCGCCGCTGCAAAAATCTCTGATGCCGATGCCGATCCGCGATTGATCAAGACACCCATAGGACCTTCCCAATGCACGCTGCCTTCCTGGTTACCTTCGACTTGGATCTCACCGCGTGAATAGCGTTGTTGCACCACCGGTCCTTTACCGATAAACAAGCTGGACAGCTCGATCGCTTCGATCAAAGAGCCGCCACCGTTATTACGCAAATCGATCAAGACACTATCGACCTTCGCCTTTTTAAATTCTTCCAAATATTTAGCGACATCACGCGTGGCGCTCTTGTAATCTTTGTTGCCGCGGCGCATACCATCGATATCGAGGTAAAAGGTCGGCAATTCGATCACACCGATCTTGCGCATACCATCAGGCGTCTTCACTTCTTGTATGGTTTTTTTGGCCGCTTGCTGTTCCAGCGTGATTTTGTTACGCACCAAAATCACCGATTTATGAGTGCCGTCAGTGCCCGCGTCCGCAGGTAAAACATCAAGCAAAACGGTGCTGTCTTTAGGTCCGCGAATCAGCGCCACTACATCATCTAAGCGCCAACCCATGACATCAACTGGCTGACTCTCTGCGCCCTGCCCAACACCAACAATACGGTCACCGACTTTGAGTTTTCCTGACAAAGCCGCTGGGCTACCCGGGATCAACTCACGAACGGTCGCCATCTCGTCGCGCTCTTGCAAAGTGGCACCTATGCCGCTCATGGACAAACTCATGGAGATATCAAAATCTTCTGCCGCCTTAGGTCCCAGATAATTGGTATGCGGATCTATCGACAAGGCGTATGCATTCATGAAAATCTGAAAGATATCTTCGCTCTTGCGCTTTTTGGCTTGCGTCAGATAGGTGTCGTAGCGACGATCGAGTGTCTTGCGAATTTCTGCCACTTCTTTGCCTGCGATCTTCAATCGCAGCCAGTCGTTTTTCACCCGCTTGCGCCACAAGTCGTCCAACTCGGCTGCGGTTTTCAGCCAGGTTTCTTTTTCACGCGAGAATTGATAGGTCTCGGGTTGGGTGAAATCAAATTCACCCTTGAGCAATTCTTTGGCAAAACTGATGCGCTCAATAAAGCGCTGGTGGTAGCGATTAAACATCGCGAATGGTGTGCTCAGATCTTTATCAAAAATAGCGTCATCAAGTTGCGTTCTGGCCGGACTAAATTCATCGATATCGGATTGTAAAAAGAAGATGTGTTCGCCATCTAAGGACTTCAAGTAACGATCAAAAATCTTCTCCGACATCGCATCATCCAAAGGCATGGCCTTGTAATGCGCACGAGTCAGATATTGGGTGGCGATATTGGCCGCCTGAACTTGCTGCGGCAAGGGCTTAAAGTCCAGAGTCGCCACAGGTTTGGAAGACTCAGCCGTCGCAAAATGCGTGGTAATCGCCAAGCCCAGTACTAAACCTAACCAAGTTTTCTTCATTAATACGCTCCGCTTATTTGTTCAGATATATCGTTAATTCAATACCATTTTCGTTAGTTCAAGAGTCCGGCTCCTGCTAGACCCAACTACCGACAATTGTCATTTCCCGCAGCATATCATTACTTTGTCGCACTGAGGCAGACTCAGACATTCTGAAACACGCTGATACACCAGCTGTGGGTCTGACCTGGTTTCAGACTTCTGGTTCCGCCATGCCTCGTAATTTTCATCAATATTCCTGCTTTTGCATTCAACTCAACGCTGATTACACCGTTAACGTGAGTAAGCAGCGTCGCCTCGCGTTGATGCGTCAGGGGCACACGGAAAAAGGCAAAAAAAACACAGTTAGCTTGCACACCAAAAAAACCTTGAAAACAAGTATTTACGGGCGTTCAGAGGGAGAACTAGGTTGCAATCTTGCGATAAAACAAAAAATAGACACTGCAATCTTGGTTTTTTCGGCTACACTAAATTTATTGGTGGCAACAATTCAGATCTTTTAACTGACCGGACACGAGTAAGCTGTGTTTCAAGAGGAGATGGACATGAATATCTTTGACAACTACACCTCGCGCTATGAAAAAACCCGTGAGGAAGAATATTCGATGCAAGAATATTTGGAGCTGTGTAAAAAAGACCGCCTCGCTTTTGCGACCGCCGCCGAACGTATGCTCGCTGCCATAGGCGAGCCAGAATTACTCGACACCCGCAACGATTCGCGTCGCTCTCGCATCTTCTCCAACAAAGTCATCAAAATCTACCCAGCCTTCCGCGAGTTTTATGGCATGGAAGAAGTGATAGAACAAGTGGTCTCTTACTTCCGTCATGCCGCACAAGGCTTGGAAGAGCGCAAGCAAGTTCTCTATTTGCTCGGCCCGGTTGGCGGCGGCAAATCGTCCATCGCAGAGCGCCTCAAATATTTGATGGAGAAAATTCCCTTTTATTGCATCAAAGGCTCGCCCGTCAATGAGTCTCCTCTTGGCTTATTTAACGAAGAGGAAGACGGCGCCATTTTGGAAGAAGATTATGGAATAGAGCGTCGCTATCTCAAATCCATTCCCAGCCCTTGGGCGGTAAAACGCTTGCATGAATTTAATGGCGACATCAATAAATTCCGCGTGGTACGCCGCTATCCCTCGGTCTTAAAACAAGTTGCTGTTTCCAAAACCGAGCCGGGCGACGAAAACAATCAGGATATTTCTTCACTGGTTGGTAAAGTCGATATCCGCAAGCTGGAAGACTTTTCACAAGACGATCCAGATGCCTATAGCTATTCCGGCGGCCTCTGTCTTGCCAATCAAGGCTTGATGGAATTTGTCGAAATGTTTAAAGCACCGATCAAAGTCTTGCATCCTTTATTGACTGCGACCCAAGAGGCCAACTTCAAAGGCACTGAAGGATTCGGCGCGATTCCATTTGAAGGCATCGTCCTGGCGCACTCCAATGAATCAGAATGGAAAACCTTCAAAAACAATAAAAACAATGAAGCCTTCTTAGATCGCATCTATATCGTCAAAGTACCCTATTGTCTGCGCGTCACCGACGAGATCAAGATTTATGAAAAATTGGTACGTGGATCCTCCCTGGCGCAAGCACCGTGCGCTCCAGGCACCTTAAAAATGATGGCGCAGTTCGCCGTGTTATCGCGTCTGGTGGAGCCAGAAAATTCCAGTATCTTTAGCAAGATGTTGATCTATGACGGAGAAAATTTAAAAGACACCGACCCCAAAGCAAAATCACGGCAAGAATATGTCGATTATGCGGGCGTCGATGAAGGCATGACTGGACTATCCACCCGCTTTGCGTTCAAGATTTTGTCTAAGGTGTTTAACTTTGATAACACCGAGGTCGCTGCCAACCCAGTGCACCTGTTGTATGTGCTCGAACAGCAAATCGCACGCGAGCAATATGCCCCAGAAACCGAGCAAAAATATTTGTCCTATCTGAAAGAATATCTCGCTACGCGTTACGCCGAATTCATCGGCAAAGAAATTCAAACCGCGTATCTCGAAAGTTATTCTGAATATGGTCAAAATATTTTTGATCGCTATGTTTCCTTCGCCGACTTCTGGATACAAGATCAGGAATTCCGTGATCCCGACACTGGTGAGAGCTTTGATCGCGATGCATTAAATAGCGAGCTCGAAAAAATTGAAAAACCTGCGGGCATCTCGAACCCCAAAGATTTCCGCAACGAGATCGTCAATTTTGTTCTGCGTGCAAAAGCGCAAAATGGCGGAAAAAATCCCACCTGGACTAGCTACGAAAAACTGCGCACAGTCATCGAGAAAAAAATGTTCTCGAATACTGAAGAGCTGCTGCCTGTCATTTCTTTCAATGCAAAAGCCAGCGCCGACGACGCCAACAAACATCAGGAATTCGTCAGCCGCATGGTGGCAAAAGGCTACACGGCAAAACAAGTGCGCTTATTATGTGAATGGTATTTACGGGTTCGGAAATCGTCATAGAATCACCCATGACGTGATGGGATGAGCGTCGCAACACTGATGCACGCCATCCCAGTAGCCGGATCAGTGCGGGAGAACACTTTGGTTCATCTGATCGACAGACGAGTGCAAGGAAAAAACAAATCTGCCCCCAATCGCGAGCGTTTTTTGCGTCGCTACAAAGGTCAGATTAAAGAAGCCGTGGCGCGCGCAATCAAAGGAAGGTCTATCACCGACATGGACAGCGGAGAAAAAATCTCCATCCCTGTTAAAGACGTCAACGAGCCCAACTTTGGACACGCCCACGGTGGCGTGTGGGAAACCGTCAATCCCGGCAATCAGGAATATCAAAAAGGCGATCAGATCGAGCGCCCCAAAGGTGGCTCCGGCAAGGGAAAAGGCAAAGGGCAAGCCAGCAATAGCGAAGAAATCAGCGACGATGATTTTGTATTTCAGCTCAGCCGCGAAGAGTTTCTCAATTATTTTTTTGAAGACTTAGAATTACCAAATCTGGTCAAAACTCAGCTCACCGCCATCACCGATTTTAAAAATCAGCGCGCTGGTTTTAGCACGACAGGTACAGCGTCCTCGCTACATGTATTGCGCTCGCTGCGTGGCGCGCTTGGACGGCGTATCGCTGTCGGTGGCAAATCAAACAAACGTCTGCGCGAAGCCGAAAAAGAATTGGGCGAATTACTGGGCGAGACCGACGACACCCAAGACCCACGCATTATCAAACTACGTCAAGAAATCCATCACTTGCGTACGCGCCTTTTAGCAATCCCGTTTATCGATCCGTTTGACTTGCGCTACAACAACCGCATCAAGGTTCCCAAGCCATCAACTCAAGCGGTGATGTTTTGCGTACTTGACGTGTCGGGCTCTATGGATGAACAGAAAAAAGATACCGCCAAACGCTTTTTCATCTTGCTCTATTTGTTCCTGATGCGCGCCTACGAAAAAATCGAAGTCGTCTTTATCCGTCACCACACCTCGGCGATGGAAGTCAGTGAACAAGACTTTTTTCATTCACGGGAATCGGGCGGCACCATCGTCTCATCTGCCTTGCGCTTACTCACCAGCGTGATTCAAGAACGCTATGGCAGCGCCGACTGGAACGTCTACGTCGCGCAAGCTTCAGACGGCGACAACTGGGATAACGATTCTGTGGTCTGCCGTCAAATCTTAATCAACTCCATCATGCCACTGGTGCAGTATTACGCCTATGTCGAGATCACCGAAGGCGAACATCAAAACCTCTGGCAAGAATACACGCAAGTAGTGGAACATCACGCCCATTTCGCCATGCAAAAAATCGAGGACCCTGCTGATATTTATCCGGTGTTTAGAGAACTCTTCAAAAAACAAATTGCCTGACCGCACACCGAGGCCATCATGAACAGCGAGAAAAAAATCGATACCCCCAGCTCTCCGCCTTCCACCAATCCCCGGCGCTTGCCCGATCAATCCGAATGGACTTTTGAATTGATCGAGCACGCCCATGAAGAAGTCGCGCGCATCGCTAAAAATTTTAAACTCGACACCTACCCCAATCAATTAGAAATCATCACCGCCGAACAAATGATGGACGCCTACGCCTCGGTTGGCATGCCCGTCTCCTATAACCACTGGTCTTTCGGCAAGCACTTTTTACAGACCGAAAAAAGTTATAAGCGTGGGCAAATGGGTCTGGCTTACGAGATTGTGATCAACTCCAATCCCTGCATTTCTTATCTGATGGAAGAAAACAGCCTGACCATGCAAACCCTGGTCATCGCCCATGCTGCCTATGGACACAATTCTTTTTTTAAAGGGAACTATTTATTCCGCACCTGGACCGATGCCGAAGCAATCATCGACTACATGGTCTTCGCCAAACAATACATCAGCCTGTGCGAACAGAAACATGGCGTTGAAGCGGTTGAACTGATACTCGACTCTTGTCACGCATTACAAAACTACGGCGTCGATCGCTACAAGCGTCCCGCAAAATTGTCCCTCGCCGAAGAAAAAGAAAGACAAGATGAGCGCGAACGCTACCTGCAATCGCAGATCAATGATTTATGGCGCACCGTCCCCAGGCGCGAAGACACGGTCGATGCCAAAGAAGCAGAACGCTTCCCGCCAGAGCCACAAGAAAACCTCTTGTACTTCATCGAAAAATATTCACCGCTATTGGAACCTTGGGAAAGAGAAATCGTGCGCATCGTCCGCAAGATTTCGCAATACTTTTACCCCCAACGCCAAACTCAAGTCATGAACGAAGGCTGGGCCACATTTTGGCATTACACCATTTTGTACCAGCTCTTTGATGAAGGCTTAGTCGGCAATGGTTTTATGATGGAATTCTTGCAAAGCCACACCAATGTGGTTTATCAACCGCCAGTCACCAGCCCCTATTACAACGGCATCAACCCCTACGCACTGGGCTTTGCCATGATGAGCGACATCCGCAGAATTTGTGAAAATCCGACCGAAGAAGACAAAGCCTGGTTCCCCGATATTGCAGGCAGCGATTGGCTCAAAACTCTGCACTTCGCCATGCAAAACTTTAAAGACGAGAGCTTCATCGCGCAGTTTTTATCACCCAAATTAATCCGCGACTTTCACTTCTTTTCCATCATCGACGACGATAGCAAAGACAAAATCAAAGTCGCCGCCATCCACGACGAAGACGGCTATCGCACCATACGCCAACACCTCGCCGGACAATACAACCTGGGCAATCGCGAACCCAACATCCAAGTCTGGTCAGTAGACCTACAAGGCGACCGCGCACTCACGCTACGCCATCAACAATACCTACGCCGCCCCCTCAACAATCAAGCCAGCGAAGTCCTCAAACACGTCGCAAGGCTATGGGGATTTGATGTGTATTTAGAAGTCGTCGACCCCAGCAACAAATTGCTCACGACGATGGAGTGTAAAGTGGAGCGGCCTAAGGCACGGGTGCGTTAGTGGTCAAGCCATACTACGAGCTTTAGTTGAAGTTCGTATGCAACACTTAACCTCCAAAAAAGCATGAGTATTTTTGACGTCAGTAATGCCGATACTTAGGCTAGGCATGTTGATTATGTCAAAACACCAACTAATTTCTGAGCATCGATACGATCAAGTTGATCTTTCTATTTCTGATTAGACGTTTTTGCTTCTCTGCGTACTCTAGCTTTCTTACTCGCGTCACCTTGAAGTTTTGATTCGAGTTCATTTGTTTCATCGACCGGAAAGCAAGCTGCTGAAAACTGCAAAACACAGGGACTCCAAAGCTTGGTAAAATCTTTCGCTACTTTTGGAGTAACTTGCGTACATTGCACAAGACTTACTGCAGTCAAAAACAACCCAAATATCGTCAGTTTTCTTTGATTTACAATATTGTTTCGCTCTTGCTTTTCATTGCGTTCAATTCGAACCAATTCCGCCAACAGTCGCAATTGTTCAGTGACCTCCTGTGCGTACTGCATTACTTTCTGACGATCTCTGACTGATTTATAGAATGTTCCAAGTTCAATTGTTGTTTGCTTAATTGGTTCTGCAAAGTAGCAAGCGGACATAAATTCAGACCACTTTTTCAATTCAATTTCTGCATTTTTATTTCTTGCTTGAGCTGCATCCCCAAGGCTTTCAATCACGTCGTCAAGGACGCTCATGTAAGCGTGCGCGAGCGAAACAACTCTAGAAAGTCGCAATGATCTTCCTGGCTGCGAATCGGAACGTTCTATATTTTTCGTAGTGTCAATAACAGCAATGCCTCTTCCATCCGCGACAAAATACAGATTATCTTGGGCTTCGAAAGACGACTCAGAAAGAGCATTGCTTTCGCGTAAAAATTGGGAAACAACTCCACGACACTCCTTCAACTCCCCGTTGATCCAAATAACAGATGAACTTCGCGTGTTCATTTTCGATCCGACCAGCGGTCTGAGGGCTTCTTCAGCGACTGCTTTTTCCAAGGGGAAATTCGAGTATTGCCAAACGATAGCAACCGTGCGAGATGCTTGATTCAGATTCGAGAAGAACTGAATGAACTCAACATTTATCGAATCCACTGGGGGAACAGCGCAAATTCTTGTTCCATAAATTATCGATTTTCGGAAAATTTCAGTGTATGGAACAAAAACCTGTTTTTTCGAAGGCGTCCATCCTGACAGTAAATAAATATGTGCGCTGTAGATCATGATGCAAAGTATCGGAAGAAAAAAAGTTGTTTTTCATTCCAACTATTGTAAGTTAGTCTCGTCTCCACACTTAAATATCGTTAGTATTTTGCAACATATTATTATGAGCAACTAGCTTAGCCAAACAAGTTAAATGATTTTTAAACAATTAACTATGCCTTCAAAATTTGCCACTTGGATTGCAACTTGCTTGACAGCTACCGCTAAGAACACGTTAATGAATCTGCACTTCTTAAGCTCTCACTCGCCCAAAGGCACCCAAATCTCAATCCGGGTACCCACCCCAAATTGACTCTGCAAATCAAATTCTCCATTCAACACCAGCACCCGTTCGCGCATGCCTGTGATGCCCAGGCCTGCTTGTGCTTGAGTTGGGTCGAATCCTTGGCCGTTATCACTTAAGCTTAAATGCAGAAACTCTTTTCCGGTTTCTTGTTTTTGCAAACTCAGCTGGATTTTCACTTGCTTTGCTTTGGTGTGCTTTAACACGTTTGAGCTGGCTTCTTGCACGATGCGGTAGATAGACAATGCCAAGTCTTTGTTCAGATGGGTCAGATCGTCGTCGGCATTGAGAGAAAAATGGCAATCGCTTTGTGCCTCGTTATAGACGCGCAGCATTTCTTCTATCGCGCCTTGTAAGCCCATCAGTTCTAACACTTCGGGGCGCAGGCGGCGCACCAGATTTCTGCCGTTGGCATACAGGCTGAGTGCTTGCTTGATGATGCTGCGGGCGCCGGTCTGTATCTCGCTTAAGGCGGCTTCTTGCGCCTCGGCTTGGCGGGCTTTTTCCGCTAATTTGACGATGCGTTCCGATTCCAATCGCAATGCTATCAAGGAGGCATTGAGTTCATCGTGAATTTCGACGGCGATGCTCTGGCGTTCGGCTTCGACGATGGTGTTGACTTGGTGAATTAGGCGACGCTTTTCTGCATCGGCTTTTAAGGCTGCATTGCGCGATGCCATTAACTCTTTGGTGCGCTCTTCTACCTTGCGTTCCAAATCTTGTTTGGCGTGATGCAGGCTGGTCGCCATCTCGTTGATGGACACTTGTAAATCGCCGATTTCGCCTCCGGTATCAACCTGCATTTGGGTCTCGGTGCGTCCGTGGCTGATGTGATGCAAGGCATCCATCGCCGCCCGCAATGGGCGGGTCAGGCCGGACGACAAATACCACGCCATCGCTGTACTCGCGCCCAAGGCCAGCAACGACATCAGCACCTCAATCACAAATCGATGACGTTGCATACTGAGTTTGTAGCTGCCTGTCATAGTCACGCGTACATAGCCTAAGACTGTATTCCGATTTTCCACATCCGATTTTTCTTTGACGCTTTGCCCTTCTTTTTCAAACGCGCTCAGACTCACCCACACTAATTGCTTTTTGATTGGCATTTCCGTGAACCACGTCTCTGGCTGCGCGCGTCCGATATTATCGACGTGACTCAATTCTTTTTTGTTCGCATCAAAAATATCAATACGGTAGATGCTGCGATCAGATTGAATTACGCTATAAATCATTTGCTTAATCCCTTGTACATTGCGTGACAAGAGATGGAACTCTACGCCCTCTGCCAGAGCAATCGTCACTGTTTTAGCGCGGCTATTAAGCTCATCATGTACCTCATTCATCCTTGCATAATACGAGTACGACATCAGCGAAAAAAACAAATACGCAATCGGCAAAACGGCGATCACTAATAGGCGCGTGCGTATGCTCCAATCGCGCCATCGCATTAAACGTAGCACTGAACTTGCAATCAACATAAATGCTTTCTTTAATCTCACACCTGAATCAAACCATGCTTAACCGCGAGTCGCGTCAACAGGGCTGGTCTGTGTATGCCTAGTTTTTCTTTGACCGATTGACTGATATTGCTAATGGTTTTTTGCGAGAGGTCGAGTTTTTCTGCGATCTCTACATTGGTCAAACCTTCTGCCATTAATTTGAAAATTTCCAAACTGCGCTCGTCCAACAAGGTCTGTGGTGAGGCATCGCCCATCACCGATAAATTTGCCAAGCGTTCGGCAATCGCCGGCATGAAATACAGCTCCGCCTGGCTGGCTTTTTGTACCGCAATTGCCAGCTCGGAGGGATCGCAATCCTTAGTCACAAAGGCTTTTGCACCCAACTTGTAGGTTTCTTTAATCAAGGCATCCTGATCAAACTGGCTCAAAAAAACGATACGCGCTTGCGGGAATTTTCCTAAAATATTTTTTGCCGCATCAAGCCCAGACAGCTCCGCGCCGAAACGGATATCGGACACCAGCACGTCTGGTTGCAAGAGCTCGAACTGAGCAACCGCTTCCTGCGGCGTCTTAGCTTGTCCGACAACTTGCATTCCTTCGGCTGCCAAGGACATGGCAAATCCTGTCATCACGATGGGGTGATCGTCCGCCAGCAGGACGCGAATTGGCTTAGCGTTGTTTTTCTTTTCTACATGTTCAGACCTGATGCTCATGTCGGCTCTCCTTCGATTGCGCAATTAATGTGCTTCATTTTACCTGAGTATCCTCGCCTCCATCCAATAAAAAGCAATTTTTTTACCATTAACTAGCAATTTATTTTATTCGTTAAGCCTTTGATTTTACGCATAAAAATCAAAACAAAGCCGCACGCAAGCGATGCATACATAGAAAATTGCGCAGAAATACCTTTTATTTTGCTAGTTACTAGCATATAGTAAGTCAAGTACATGGCATCTTAAGCGCAAATCAAATTCCATGTGCTTACCCTGCTGTCGGTCAGATGGCATTTATCCCGAGTATCGAAAGGAAAATCATGCAAACGCTTAATTTCAATCAGCCGCCCCGCAAAAGCTTGTCTTCAATCAGTGTGACGATCGCCTTACACATCATCGTGTTTGGGCTGGCCTTGCAGACTGGACGCATCATTAGCGAACCTCACTCTAAACCAGTCACAGTAACATTTGACGATAAAAAACCTATCGATCCCCCCAAACCTGTGGAAATGAACAAGCCCAAAATAAACTTACCGGAACAAGCCATCATCGAATTACCGAAACTCCCTGATACGACGAGTGATCCGACAAAGACCATCACGACCAGAGCCAAAAACAGCGACGATACGGGCGTACGCGACGACAACAGTGGCGGTGCAGGCACAACAAACGGTAGCGGTGATACAGGGGCAAAACACGTGCCCGTTCACATCGCAGCACAAGTCGATTCCAACGCCTGTGCCAAGCCAGAATATCCTTTGACTTCGTTGCGAAATCAGGAAGAAGGCACCGTCAACCTTGCTATGTTAATTGGCGTTGATGGGAAAGTCTTAGAATCAAAAGTGGAAAAATCAAGTGGCTCCAAAGCCTTAGACCGCGCCGCCATCGCCGGTTTAAGTTTATGCAAATTCAGCGCTGGTAGCACCGATGGTGTAGCAGAAAAATCCTGGGCGAAATTGCAGTACGTCTGGACAATCAATTAAAGGCTTTTCTAATTAGGACTTACGCAAAATTGCGCTGGCT
>JACQDW010000108.1 GCA_016200845.1 Burkholderiales bacterium
AGCATCCGTGCCGCTATGTGCCTGTATGACTTTGCTTTGAAAATAAAAATGAACGTGATTGCGGTTGTTGAGTTCTGTCCACATCGCTTGCGCACGCGGGTCTTTTTGTTGGTGTGCACCGCCGCGCCAGATTTGCCCACCGGTGGTGAAATTGTCGTCGATGACAGCGACGTTTGCGCCAGATTCGGAGGCAGCTAAAGCGGCAGCGAGACCGGAGGGCCCTGCGCCCAAGATAATGGTGTGAAACTTCATAGCGGAGATTCTTTTTGCTTTTGTTGTTGTGAGCTTAGTTGCGCGCTTGATTGCAAGGTTTCTATCTTCATGCCATCGATACACAGAGTTTGGCATGCCAGTTTGTGCGCCTGACCATTGATGGTGACGCGGCATTCCTGGCAAATACCCATGCCGCATACCGGTGCACGTTGTTCGCCAGTGACGGAGATGCGCGTGGTGTTAAGGCCGCTGCGCGCCAGAGCCGCGGCGACGCTGATGCCCGATTCAGTTTGAACGTCTTTGCCATTAATGTTGATAGTGATGTGCGCTTGCATGGTTTGAAATTGTAGACTCGGTTAATTGATGACACGTGCAGGCAAATACGGAGCGATAGCTATCGCACTCTGGAGCCCGCAAATTTGATCGCGTAACAGGGCGGCGCTGGCGAGTGAAGTTGTGACGCCTAAGCCTTCGTGTCCAGTCGCCATCCAAACGTGTTTGCGGTGCGGATGTGGCCCGACATAGGGTAAGCCGTCTGGCGTCGCTGCGCGAAATCCTGTCCAACTGCGTAGTGCCTTGATCTGTGCCAGCGCCGGGGCATATTCACAGGCGCGTGCCAGCATTTTGCTCAGTATTTCCATTTCCACCGCCTTATTGGTGACATCAAACTGACGTGAAGAACCGATCAAGATTTGTCCTGTTGGACGCGGCTGCAAATTGAAGGCAACCGAGTCACCATCGGAGGCATGGGCGCTTTTGATATAACCCAGTTCCACACATTGATGGCGGATAAAATCGGGATATCTATCGGTGATTAGCAAATGTCCTTTTTTGTAGCGCAAGGGAAGATCATCGACCAATTGCAACGATGCCATGCCATTGGCAATCACGATCTGCTGTGCATGCAACACTGCGCCACTGGCCAGACGCACGCTGTCGTCGCTCAGCTCAGTCACACTATCTGTGACGCGCTGCGCACCATGTGCGATGGCGATGTCGAGTAAGAGTTGTGCGCTTTTTGGTGCATAGACTAAGGCGTCATGTGGCACTAACAGGCCACCTGCCAAACCTGCGCGCAATTGGGGCTCATGTGTGTGCAGTGCTCGGGCATCGAGTAGATCGCTGATGATTCCGTGTGCTTGCAATATCTCACGTTTGGCGCGTGCTGCTTGCATTTCTTCTTCATCACTGGCAACCCAAATAGTGCCGCACTGACGATATTCATGGGCTTGCGCGAGGTCTTTATGTTGACTGATCAGTTCGCGCCATAGCTCTAACGAATACGCACTCAAAGCGAGTTCCGCTGGATTGTCATCCATCACGACCAAATGTCCCATGCCTGCTGCTGTCGTGCCGCCGCCGATGGTGGAAGGCTCGATCAGGCACAAGTTCAAGCCTTGTTGTGCCAGGCTGGCGGCGCAGGCGCATCCCAAGATGCCGCCACCGACGACGATGACGTCGTAGTGTTTGTTATTGATGCCTGAATCCATACTAGTTTCGTATGCCCCAAACGAAAGGGTCGGCTTCGTTCATAATCAATTGCGTTTCAGCATTGACATAGGCCGTGCCGCAAATACTGGGAAGAATTTTTCCAGCCTCATGAGTGCGGCGATAGCTGCCTTCAAAAACGCTGCCCAAGATGCTTTCTTGACGCCAGATCTCACCTTCTTTTAATTTTCCATCGGCGGCGAGGCAAGCGAGTTTGGCGCTGGTGCCTGTGCCACATGGTGAACGATCATAGGCTTTGCCGGGGCAGAGTACGAAGTTTTGGCTATCGTTGTCGGGCGATGTCGGTGGACCGAATAATTCGACGTGATCGATTTCAGCGCCGTTGTCGCCTGTGATGCCGGCCGCATTCAGCGCCTCACGCAGCTTCCATGCAAAATGCGTTAATGCTTCCACATTGGCGAGGCGCAGGTCTTGACCATGATCGGATACCAGGAAAAACCAATTGCCTCCCCACGCCACGTCGCCTGTTACTTTGCCATGGCCTTCCACTTCCACACTGACCGCATGTTGGGAACGATAAGCGGGAATATTGTGCACGGTGACTTTTTGATCTGCGTGCAGCTCAACTTCAACGGTACCGACTGGGGTATCGACTTTATGTCGCCTCACACTGAGTAAGCCTTGATGCGCAAGTGTGGCGATCAGACCGATCGTGCCATGACCACACATACCGAGATAACCGACGTTGTTGAAAAAGATCACGCCAACGCTGCATTCGGGATCAAACGGTTTGCATAGCAATGCACCCACCAACACATCGGAACCACGCGGTTCACACACCACGGCGCTGCGGATATGATCATATTGTTCTTTAAAAATACGCACCCGTTCATGCAAAGGGCCGTCGCCCAGATCGGGGCCGCCATCCACAATTAAGCGAGTTGGCTCGCCGCCCGTATGAGAATCAATGATGTGAATTTTTTTCATGGCTGGGGAGAAATGAAGTGAGAAAGTAAGCGTAGTGTAGCGAACCCAGCCTTTGATTGTCTTGCTCAATTGCGGGCGGCGAGATGCGGAAATCGGCATAATCATTGTTGAGCGGAACTTCATTCCTGTTCGCGTGTCTGTAATTGCTCAAATAGTGCACTAATGCTCAAAACAAAAAGGGAGAAAGATAGCATGATAGATTTTCGAAGTGATACCGTCACCCGTCCCAGTGCCGCCATGCGTCAATGCATGAGTCTGGCGGAAGTGGGCGATGATGTGTATGGCGATGATCCCACCGTCAATGCTCTCGAAGCACGCGTGGCCGACTTGCTGGGACAAGAAGCGGCGATGTTGGTGCCGAGTGGGACGCAGAGTAATTTGATCGCGCTTTTGACTCACTGCGGACGCGGTGATGAATACATCGTCGGGCAGCAGTACCACACCTATCTTTATGAATCAGGCGGCGCTGCCAGTTTGGGTAGTATCGTGCCGCAACCTATTGCCGTCTCCGCCGATGGCAGCCTTGATCTGGCGCTGGTGGCAGCGCATATCAAGCCCAAGGACATGCATTTTGCGCGTAGCCGCTTGCTGAGTTTGGAAAACACGCATTTGGGAAAGGTGATCTCTCCCGTCTATCTCAAACAGGCAATCGCGCTGGCTAAACAGCATGGTTTGTCCACCCATCTTGATGGTGCGCGTGTGATGAATGCGGCGGTAGCGCAGGGCGTTGCGGTGGGCAGCATCACGCAAGATTTTGATACGGTGTCTTTGTGTTGTTCCAAAGGTTTGGGCGCACCTGTGGGGAGCTTGCTGTGTGGCTCTAGTGCGTTCATTCAAGAAGCGCGACGCTGGCGCAAGATGGTGGGCGGCGGGATGCGGCAGTCAGGCATATTGGCGGCGGCGATCAACTATGCGCTCGATCATCACGTGGATAGACTGGCGCAAGACCATGAGCATGCCGCGCTTTTGCAGGCGCAGCTCAGCGAGCTTGCCGAGTTGAAGGTAGAATCTGCGCACACCAATATGCTGTATGTGTCTTTTGCCAGCGCGGACACGGCTCACGCTGCAGCAAGCTATTTACGCGAACAGGGCATATTGATCGCATCAGGGCAGCGGGTGCGCATGGTGACGCATTTGGACATTGCGCGTGCTGATGTACTTAACTTGGTGCAGAGTTTGAAGACCTTTTTTAAAGCGCAACGATGATACACATCTTAGGAAAAGCCAGTTCGATCAATGTGCGCAAAGTGCTCTGGACTTGCGCTGAATTGCAATTGGATTGCGTGCAAACGGAATATGGCTCTGGAACGCCACATGCCGTCAACACGCCAGAGTTTTTGCAGCTTAATCCCAATGGCATGGTGCCAGTCTTGCGTGATGGTGATGTGGTGTTGTGGGAGTCGAATACGATTTGTCGTTATCTGAGCAATCGCTATCAACCCGGCACGCTGCTCCCTGAATCCGCAACGCAGAAAGCGCAGGTCGAGAAATGGATGGACTGGCAAGCGACGGAGTTGAACAATGCGTGGCGCTATGCGTTTATGGCGATGGTGCGCCAGAGTCCTGATTATCGTGATTTGATGGCGATAGAACGCAGCATCGCGCAATGGAATCGCATGATGGGCATCGTCGATCAGCAACTAAAAAAGACAGGTGCGTGGATGGCGGGCGAGCAGTTTTCTTTAGCCGATATCGTGATCGGCTTATCGCTTAATCGCTGGAAAATGTCACCAATAGACAGACCGCATTTAGCGTTTGTGGACGCTTATGAACAGCGCTTAATGGAGCGTGAAGCTTATCGTTTGTATGGCGCAAATGGTGTGGCGTAATTAAATTAGTTAGAGGATTAAAGAGCATGACTTTCACTACTTGGTTTTCTTTTGTATGTGCCGCCTGTCTGATCGCAATTTCACCAGGATCGGGTGCGATTTTGTCGATGTCGCATGGCTTGGCCTATGGTGTGCGACGGGCGAGTGTGACTATTTTTGGTTTGCAATGTGGCGTATTGCTGGTCTTGTTGGTGGCGGGCGCTGGTGTCGGATCTTTGTTGTTGGCGTCAGAAACTGCGTTCCGCATCGTTAAAATCGCCGGTGCCTTGTATTTGATTTATTTGGGTGTCACGCAGTTTTTTTCATCGGTTGAAGACAGCGCGCAGACTTTGGAAAAAGACGATATTGCTCAGGCCTTGCCCAGTGTTTCAAAGCGTGTGTTGACAGGTTTTTTGACCAACGCCAGCAACCCAAAAGGCATCGTGTTTATGGTCGCCGTGCTGCCGAACTTTATCAACCCGCTGACGCCATTATTGCCCCAACTCGCGATACTCGCGGCGACCATGTTGGTGGTGGACACGACCGTGATGCATGGATATGCGTTGTTGGCGGCTTCTTTGCAACGGTGGATGCGTGGTGTAAAAGCCAAGCGCATTCAAAATAGAATTTTTGGTGGTGTGTTGAGTTTTGTTGGTTTGAGTTTGTTTTTTGTGAAGCGTGAGGCTGGGGTGGTGAGCTAATTTTGCTTCATCTTTATTTTGAAGCTTATTTTAAAATGACATTGCCATAAAATCTGGGATAATGGGTTTTAGTTACTCGTTGCCTGATTCATTTTCCGAAGATCCCATTTGCATGCGTTTTGATTTAACCATCGATGAACCGATACCGCCGACGGCAAGTGCATTGGCGCAACGGCGTCTATTCGTTGGCATTCTCATTTCTTTGGTGTTGCATGCCATTATTTTGTCGCTGAAACTGGGTGTGCCCGGTTTGGATTTTCCAGATTTTGAATTACCCTGGAAAAAAAAGCGGGTCGGCGTTATCAATGAATCGCTACAAGTGCAGATCGCGGGCACAGCGCCACGTGTTCCACCTGTGATTGCTCCGCCTCCCACGCCAGCGGTGACGACGTCGGAACTATTTAAATTTCCCGAACCGATTTTGCCAGCACCTGTTGCCAAAACTTCGCCCGAGCATGGCATTCTGGTTTTTCCACCCACACCAAAACAAGCGCAGAGTGTGAATGTGCCCGACAAAAAATCGGCAAAATCACCGCGCATCAAAAAAGATCTGCCCACGCCAATTGTGCGTGTGCCACCACCCTCTGACCCCAGTCCACGTGTCATCGCACAAGACCAAAGCGTGAATCCTGAATTTCTGATCAAGCAAGCAGAGAAGGAGGAGCAAGAGACGCAGCGTGATGCGAATAAGTCAGCGGTAGAAAATAAAGACCCCATTCCTTTCGATGCGGTGATAGATAAAGATGCGGAACAACGACTCATAGACGAAAAAAATCGTCAGGAATTGGCAAAACAAGCAGAATTGGCTGCCAAAAAAGCGCAAGACGAACTCCGTCAAAAGCAGCTCAATAAAGAGATTGCCGAAGCGCAGAAAAAGCAAATTGAATCGGCGCTAGCAAGTCAGACGAATCAAGTCGGGCAGCCTATGCCCGTACTGGCCGACAGTATGTCGGACGAATTGAAGAGACAAAGACAGGCGGCGGCCAAACAAGCCAGCGCGGCATTGCAAAAACGCGAGGAAGAGCGCGCCTTGGAAGAAGCTGCGAAAGAGACCCGTCGTCAAGAATTGCTGACGCAAGAGACCATGAGACAAGAAGAATTGCGGCGTCAAGCCGAACAGCAAAGACAGCAGCTCTTAGCCTTGGAGCAGGAAAAGCAAAGACAACAACTCGCCCAACTCCAAAAAAAGCAGCAAGAGGAAGAAAAGCAAAAGCAATTAGCACTGGCGGAGCAACAGCGGCAAGAAGAAGTCCGCACACAAAAAATATTGGCACAGCAGTTGTTGGAGAAGAAGTTAGCCGAGCAAAAGTTAGCTGAGCAAAAGTTAGCTGAGCAAAAGTTAGCTGAGCAAAAGTTAGCCGAGCAAAAGTTAGCCGAGCAAAAGCTAGCCGAGCAAAAACTAGCCGAGCAAAAACTAGCCGAGCAAAAACTAGCCGAGCAAAAACTGGCGCAGCAGCGTGCCGATGCCTTAGCTAAACAAAATGCCGATGCAGCGAACGGGAAAGGGAATGGAAACGGCACTAACTCCGCTGGTGTAGTCGCAGCCAAACAAGTGCCACTGCCCTTGACCGGTGGCGATTTGGCGAATCGTTTGCGGGAGCAAGCGCGTCGTGGAGATGTGTATAAAGAGGCGACACCGACTCTGGGAACAGCAAACGATGCGCGGTCGCGGCGACGTAGTTTTCTGGGTGCTTATGATAAAGAAGTGCCTTTACGCATGTATGTCGATGGCATCAAACAAAAGCTGGAACGTAACGGTAATTTGATTTATGAAAAACGTTCACTCAGCGATGTCGAACATCAGGTCTTGATCAATATGGTGGTGCGCAGTGATGGCAGCATAGAAGAAGTGATGATATTGCGGAGCAGCGGTTCGCGCTCTATCGACGAAAGGGCGAAGAACATTGCCATCACCAATGCGCCGTTTGCGGTCTTTCCACCTGCCCTGGCCGCGAAATACGACGTCATCGAAGTACAACGCCTGTGGGTGTTTGGTGACCGCATGCGCATACTGGAAAATCTGCCCGGATCATTTTGATGGAAACAACGAAGCGCGCATTGTGTCCACGGTGTTTGCGTGCCTTGCGCGCCTGTATTTGTGGCTGCGTGCGCTCGGTTTCCAACAACACTGAGGTGTTGATTGTGCAGCATCCGCAAGAAGCGGGACATATCAAAAACAGCGCACGGCTTTTGCATCTGTGCTTAGCGCATAGCCGCTTGCTGAATCAGACAACAATCGACGAACCCATGTGGATCACGCTATTGGCCGATAAGCATTGCGTTTTGTTGTATCCCGCAAGCGATGCTTCCACACCTGTATTTTTACCCTCGCAGGCAGGAAATGGCGATGATCTGCGTTTGATTTTGATTGACGCAAGTTGGCGCCACAGTCGGCAAATCTTGGCGCAATCTCCGCAGCTGCAATCCCTGCCAAGACTGGCTCTACCCGACGATGTGATCGCCAATTATCAACCGCGCTATCACATACGTCGCGCCCATCAAACACATCAACTCTCGACCTTAGAAGCGGCGGTACTCGCTATGCAGCAATGGGAAGAACCGACAAAATTCGTAGCACTACTAGAGGCATTTGACGACTTTAATGCGATGCAAGTGGCGTTTGGTGTGCGGAATTTGCAGCGGCATTGAAGATGATGGGACTTACGCAAAATTGCGCTGGCTAGGCGAGGAGCCGAAGACAGTACACCTGTACGGCGAGACGAACGCAACAACGCCAGCGTCTGTTTTGCGTAAGTCCCTACATCAGCACATTCAAAAACGCATTCCCTATCCCAATCAACGCCGCACCCGCCAATAGCCCCGCTGCCACCGCTTGCATACCATCTACCCAGGTGCGATAGGCTGTGCTTTCTTTGGGGCTGTTTTTGTGACGTTGCTCCATCACCCAAAAAAACATCGCACCCATCCACATTGCCAGCACGGATTCGGGTGGCAATACGACGCCCAAACCGACTGCCACGGCAGACAGAGGAAAGCGGCCTTTGCTCCATTTGCTGGCGATTTCAAATGCGATGGCAACCACGGCCGCGACGATGACGGACATGACGGCGCTATGAGAGAGATTTTGAAAACCATTGCCGATGAGTTCCGCGACCCCTTTCCATTGGACGGCGGCGGGGAAGGCGAATTGATCGGTGATGATGTTTTCAGGATGGCGCACACCGCTGGCATCGGGTGGCAGGAACAATAAAAAATACACGGGAATACAGCTCAAAGTTCCCGCAAAAATACCGATGATATGCCCCCATACCTGATGGCGCGGCTTAGCGCCTAGCATATAGCCCGGCTTGATGTCTGACAGCAGACTGGCAGCACTCGATGCGACCTCGGCCGACATGCCCGCCGGGATCAGATTAGTCGCTGGATTGCTGCGATCTAAGGCCCCCATAGAAAACTGCGTGATCTTTGATAAACCGCTGGTGGGTATCCAAGAAGTCAGCGCCATTGAATTAATGCAAATCACCGTCAACAAATACACCAGCACCAAAGAGATCAAAGAAAACAACCAGGGCACACCAAAAAAATAATGCGTGCTCAGCACACCGCATGCGCTCAAAATAGGCACGCCCAGATATGAAATCCAAAGAGGGACTTCGATATGTGCCAGCACGTCGTGCGCGTTTTTTTCCGCGTTCCGTTTTTGGAACAATCGCCGCACACTGATAAAAATTTCCGGCTTGACGAATAAGCTCAGCATCGCGCCCACCACCATGATAGAGATGCCCCACCACAGCGACCATTGATTCAAAATTTCTATGCGTGACAAAGGC
>JACQDW010000099.1 GCA_016200845.1 Burkholderiales bacterium
GCCGGCGTGATCGGTACCGGGGATCCATGCGGTGTTGTGTCCCAACATTCGATGATAGCGGGTCAAACCGTCCATGATGGTTTGGTTAAACGCATGACCCATGTGTAGCGTGCCAGTCACGTTCGGCGGTGGTAATTGGATGCACAAAAGGTTTCACGCCATGATCTTGGTCGCAAAAAATTCGTTGAAAAAGTCTGGGAATGGAAAGAAAAATCCGGCTCCACCATCACCGGCCAAATGCGCCGCATGGGTGCGTCAGCCGATTGGAATCGTGAATACTTTACGATGGACGCAGAACGTTCCAAAGTGGTGACCGAAGTCTTCGTACGTTTGGTAGAACAAGGCTTAATCTATCGCGGTAAACGTTTGGTGAACTGGGACCCCGTCTTGGGTACAGCGGTATCCGATTTGGAAGTGGTATCGGAAGAAGAAGATGGCTCCATGTGGCATATCCGTTATCCATTTGCCGATGGTAGCGGTCACTTAACGGTAGCGACGACCCGTCCAGAAACTTTGCTCGGTGACGTCGCGGTTGCGGTTGATCCAACTGATGAGCGCTACACAGCATTGGTCGGTAAGATGTTGAAACTGCCTTTGACTGATAGAGAAATTCCCGTGATCGCCGATAGCTATGTCGACAAAGAATTCGGTACTGGCTGTGTGAAGATCACACCAGCACATGACTTCAACGATTACGCGGTTGGCCAACGTCATAATTTAGAAATGATCAGTATCTTAACTTTGGATGCGAAGATCAATGAAAACGGCCCTACAGTTTACCAAGGCATGGACCGCTTCGTCGCACGTAAGCAAATGGTCGCTGATCTCGATGCATTAGGTTTGCTCGAATCAGTAAAGCCGCACAAACTCATGGTGCCACGTGGTGATCGTACTAACGTCGTGATCGAACCGATGTTGACCGATCAATGGTTTATGGCCATGAGCAAACCAGCTCCTGAGGGTACGCACTTCCCAGGCAAATCAATTGCTGAAGTCGCCTTAGAAAAAGTGGCGAATGGTGAAGTGAAATTCGTACCAGAAAACTGGAGCACCACTTACAACCAATGGCTCAACAATATTCAAGACTGGTGTATCTCGCGCCAATTGTGGTGGGGTCATCAAATTCCGGCATGGTATGGCGACAATGGTGAAATTTTCGTTGCACGTGATGAAGCCGAAGCAAAAACCAAAGCCGCAGCAGCTGGTTATACAGGCGCATTGAATCGCGACAATGATGTGCTCGACACCTGGTTCTCTTCTGCGCTGGTGCCTTTCTCCACGATGGGCTGGCCAGAGTTGACAGTGGATAGCAAACTGTTCCTGCCATCGTCTGTGTTGGTCACAGGTTTCGACATCATCTTCTTCTGGGTTGCGCGTATGGTGATGATGACCGCGCACTTCACAGGCAAAGTGCCCTTCCACACGGTCTACGTACACGGCTTGGTGCGCGATTCTAGCGGCCAAAAAATGTCCAAGTCCAAAGGCAATACGCTAGACCCTATCGATTTGATCGATGGCATCAGCGTTGATGATTTGGCAGCCAAGCGTACCGTTGGTTTGATGAACCCCAAACAAGCGGCGAGCATCGACAAAGCCACACGCAAAGAATTCGCCGACGGCATTCCTGCTTACGGCACTGACGCGCTGCGTTTCACCATGGCGAGCTACGCGTCACTCGGCCGCAACATCAACTTCGACCTAGGTCGTTGCGAAGGTTATCGTAACTTCTGCAATAAATTGTGGAATGCGACACGCTTCGTTTTGATGAACACCGAAGGCAAGGATTGCGGCTTCACAGGCAACCCGACTGACGACGAACTCGATTACTCGCAAGCCGATAAGTGGATTATCTCCACCCTGCAACGCACAGAAGCAGAACTAGAAAAAGGTTTTGCTGACTACCGCTTCGACAATATCGCATCCGCCATTTACAAATTCGTGTGGGATGAATACTGCGATTGGTATTTGGAAGTAGCGAAAGTCCAAGTACAACAAGGCAGCGAAGCACAACAACGCGCCACTCGCCGCACTTTGTTGCGTGTGTTGGAAGTGACATTGCGCATGGCACACCCAGTGATCCCATTCGTCACCGAAGCATTGTGGCAAACCGTCGCACCATTGGCAGGCAAGACGCTCAAAGCCGAAGGCGATTCCATCATGGTACAAGCCTATCCATTAGTAAATGCAGAAGCGATAGACGAAGCCGCCGAAAGCTGGATGACAGGCCTCAGAGCCGCGATTGTCGATGTATTGCCAGACTCACCAGCACCAGTCTCCATCGTCGGTGAAACTAAATTAATGTTAAAAGTAGAAATCGACGTCGCTGCAGAACGCGAACGCCTCTCCAAAGAGATGGCCAAACTCGAAGCCGAAATCAACAAAGCCCAAGCCAAGTTAGGCAATGAAAGTTTTGTGGCACGTGCGCCAGCAGCAGTGGTCGAACAAGAGAAAGAACGCGTAGCGGGCTTCTCCGCGACTTTAAGTAAAATGAAGGAGTCGTTTGCTAAGTTGGGGTGATTTGGTTTTTTTGCTTAATATAAAGCTTGAAACCGGAATGTAGGGCGCAATGCATTGCGCCTTACGGCTTGGATCAGCCACCCTCATTTTATGGAAATGCATTATGGCATCACTGCAAGATCAATTTTTAAAAGCCGGACTAGTCGATAAAAACAAAGCCAAACTGGTCCACCAAGACAAAGTCAAACAGAAAAAAGTCGAGCGCCGAACTGGAAGCGAAAGCGTCGATGAGGCGCGTTTGGCTGCACTTGAAGTGCAAAGAAAAAATGCCGAGCGCGCACGTGAACTTAATGCACAACGCGATGCGGCCGCCGCTCAAAAAGCCATAATGGCGCAAATTGCGCAGATGGTGCAAATAAATCGACAGAGTAAGGGCAATGGCGACATCGCTTATTACTACACGCATGGCACCAAGATCGATAAGATCTACGTATCGGCAGAAGTACAAAAGCACCTAATCGCGGGCCGACTGATGATCGTGTGTGTCGATGGAAAAACGGAATTACTTCCCCGAGTTATCGCAGAAAAAATTGAGGAACGTGATGCTACTCTGGTGGTGCGAGTGAAGAAAACATCAAGCGAAGTCGACGAAGATGATCCGTATGCCGCCTACCAAATTCCGGATGATTTTACGTGGTAGAAACTTGCTCGCTAACGAAAAATACAATATGTAGGGCGCAATGCATTGCGCCTTACGGCCTTAATTAGCTGTGGAAGCACATTCCGCCGAATTGTTAGGTCGATGGTTAGCGCGACATCCAACCACCGTTCCGATTTAAATTTAAAGCTTGCGCACTTTGTGTAGTTATATCAATTTTACAAACAGTGCACTTAAGAAAGCGACCGTGCGGCTGCAAAGTGGACTTTTGTTTTTTATCTACGCAAGATACACAAAGGTAGTGCATTGGCTCCTCATTCTCCCGTCCTTGCTTCAACCCGTAAGCGAGTGCTCCTGTTGGAAACTGAAAGAGCGAATATCGTTGAATTTGAGTATTCCAACCTTCAATCTCGGCAAGTTGCTTTTCAAGTTCGCGCACTCTCTCCGTGAGCGCAGCTTGTTTCTCTTGGCTTGCTAATTCTGAAGCGATTGCATCAGTGAGCTTGATTTGAACGGTGGTGACAGCAGTGAGAAGTTCACTGTAGTTAGAAAGTCCATTTGCGGACTTGACGAGGTCAATTGCGGTCTTAGTACTTTGTATGGCTGCGACAATTTCCGTATACATATTCAGAACTCCAAGTCCAATTTAGAAGAATAAGATTAAAACATCATCAGGCACACCCAATTCATGTGCGATAAAGATTTTAAAAGAGTGGCCAACTAATTCAAAGATTCAAAGCCCGTAGGTGCGATTAGCGCAGAGTAATCGCACGTATATCTGTCAAATCTACGTGACCATCAATCCGAAATTTCATAGCCCCTTAAAACTAGAAATCATTCGCAAGCGTATCGTGTTTCGTGTTTCCACTCGCATGCTTCATGCCTGCGATTACGCTGCGATTACGCTGCGCTAATCGCACC
>JACQDW010000100.1 GCA_016200845.1 Burkholderiales bacterium
ACACTTTATTACAGATTTTATCGGTCTCCGTTTTTGAAAAAACCGAGATTTCATGCGCCTTTCAGACCGATGACTACATTTCTGAAATAACACCCACCGCTAACCAATTGAATTTATTCGATTTTTAACCGGACACTACTGTCGCAACTTATATCTAAATCATTGATGACGACTGTGCCTGCGTAGTCTTTGCCCTTGGCTGTGTGTAAGCCAATTTTGTCTGCGATAAAACTGAGGGTGCAGTTAGCGGCGAGGGCGATATTGCCGATCAGTTGTCCATTGTCAGCGTTGAGCCCGCTAGGAACATCAATCGCGAGTATCGGAAACGAACGACTTTGCTGATGTGCTTTGATGGCATAAATAATCGCCGCAACATGACCTTCGATAGGACGATTTAATCCTATCCCAAACAGGCCGTCTATGACCAGTTGATAGCTATTGAGATGCTCTTGAAATTGTTGTGCATCGATGAAATTGGCTGGGCTGTGGCGCGCATTCTGCAAGGCATTTTGAGCGTCCGCCGAAGTGCTGGCATCAGCACCAAAAAAATATAGATCAACATTCCAGCCAGCGTGGGCTAATTCGGACGCGGCTTCTAGCGCGTCGCCTCCATTGTCTCCCGCTCCCGCTAAAATCAAAATGGGGCCATTCTCTGCAAGTAGATTTTGGGCAAATTGAGCGACCGCCGCACCTGCACGGCGCATCAGGCTGCCAGATGGCAAGCGAGCCTTCGTCGCTTGTTCTAACTGACGGATTTCTGCGATATTAAAAAGGCGGTGCGGCAGTTCGGCGGGATGAAACATCATGATTTCTCTCCTAATGCATTCCCAAATTTCGAATCGCATCAAGTGCGTGTTGGAACAGGTTTTCTAATGGTAGCAGCAAGTAGGGCAGGATCATACTGAGCATCAAAAAACCAACACCGATAGTGATAGGAAAGCCAATGCCGAAGAGATTGAGTTGGGGTGCGGCACGGGTCAAAATGCCAAGCGCAATATTGGTGATGAGCAGCGCAGCAACAATAGGAAGCGATAGGATGAATGCAATTTTAAAAATCTCTGGGGATCGTAGAAGCTTGCAAAACCTAGGCCCATCGTCAGGCCGGCAACCTCACCCGCCATCTCAACTCCCGCAAAAATGACACGCACGATAAAGCCCATCGCTAGTCCAATAATGAGTTGTTGGGTAAGGATGAGTATGCCAGTCAGTGAAAGCATATCGATTTCAGTTGGAAGCTCTAAAGTCGGGGCGACGATGAGTGCCAAAAAAATCCCCAAGGACAGTTTCACTTGGACAGGCACGCCGTTGTTGCCGAAGGGCGGTGCGATGGCGATGAATCCCAACAGGCGAGTTAACGGCCAGAGGAAGCTTGCGATCAGTTGGATGATCTCATGACTATTCAATGAAATCATCGCAGATCCTAGCCAGAGACGATGGCGATGCCCATGAAGACTTCTCGCATATAGTCGCCCAAAATAGAAAGCATCCAAGGGCCGGCGATAATCAACGTGACAAAAATGCCGACCAGTTTGGGAATGAAAGATAAGGTGGTTTCATTGATCTGAGTGGCAGCTTGAAAGATACTGACGATCAGACCGATGGCGAGTGCAACCAGTAGCAACGGCGCGGAAATCAGTAGAGTGATTTCCATCGCATGTCGTCCCAGGCTCATTACACTATCTGGTGTCATGACAGTCTCCTTTAGTAAAAACTGCGGGCTAAAGAGCCGATTAATAATTGCCAGCCATCGACCAGCACGAATAGCATCAACTTAAATGGCAAAGACACGATCGATGGCGAAACCATCATCATCCCCATCGCCATTAATACGCTGGCGACCACCATGTCGATAATCAGGAAGGGAATAAAGATGGCAAAGCTAATTTGAAAAGCCGTTTTCAATTCGCTGGTAATAAACGCGGGGATTAAGACACGTAATGGCACGTCCTCTGGTCCCTGCAAGGCGGGCGTGTTGGAGAGCTTAACGTAAAGCGCGATATCAGATTCGCGGGTTTGTTTGAGCATGAAGGATTTGAGCGGCGCGACGCCTTTTTCCATCGCGACTTGCATGGTGATTTTGTTGTCTGAAAAAGGCAGATAGGCGTCTTCATAAATTTTGTCGAACGCAGGTCCCATGACGAACAAAGTTAAGAACAGAGATAAGCCAATTAAGACTTGATTGGGCGGCGCTGATTGTGTTCCCAATGCCTGTCTGAGCAGAGAGAGCACAATGATGATGCGGGTGAAGCTAGTCATCATTAACAGTGCGGCTGGAATAAATGCCAGCGAACTTAAGAAAAGCAGGGTTTGTATGCTGAGCGAATAATTCTGGCCGCCGCCACCGCTTGGCGTGCTGGTAATCGCGGGTAGCCCGCCGCTACTTTCAGCGAACGCCAGCGGACTTAATAAAAAGCTCAAGGTAATAAAGATAAAGGCTGATTTCAGTCGCGGCAATGTTGTGATCAGCGATGTGAACTGCATAGTCATAGAAATCAATCTTGAGAAGCGGAGTGGGTGCGTTTTTCTAAACTTGCTTTGAGCCAGTCGGTAAACTTGTTATTGATCGCTGTTTGTTCGCCCGCGCCCGATGTGACTAGATTGGTGTCTTGTTTTGGTAAGCTGCTTAACATGGTAATTTGTTGCGTGGTGACACCTAGCACTAACCATTGATCGGCGACTTCAACCACGACGACACGCTCGCGATTGCCGAGTGACACTGCGCTGATTACTTTCATTGGCAGGCGATGCAGCGGCGAGAGACCACCTACCCGTTTCATGAACCAGGCCATTGCAAGCATGACGGCGATGACGACACCCAAAGCAGCAACGATTTGCAATAAGCCGGTGGTCGCTGAAGCGGTGCTGCTTTGTGCCGTCGCGACTTCAGGCAAGAAGCACAACAGCACGGCGATAGGAACGGTGCGCATTATTTGTTTAATTTTCGGATACGTTCGGCTGGTGTCACAATGTCGGTCAGGCGGATACCGAACTTATCATTGACCACCACAACTTCACCTTGTGCAATCAGGCAGCCATTGACCAATACATCCATAGGCTCACCGGCAAGACCATCGAGCTCGACCACGGAACCTTGTGCCAACTGGAGTAAGTTTTTGATGGCGATCTTGGTGCGACCTAACTCTACCGTTAATTGAACCGGGATATCGAGAATAAAATCGATATCGTTATGCGTTTGCGCTTGAGGTCCTTTGCCAAATTCCTGAAACAAACCGACGCCAGAATTAACCGCTGGCGCAGCGCTGGCATTGGCTGCTTTGGCTGCCGCTTCCGCATCGGCTTTCTCTTGTTCGGCAATCGCCGCACCCCAATCGTCTTCGCTGATGGGGAGGTCGTTATCATCATCCATTATTTTCTCCGTGCAGCGACTCGTGCGCTATTTCGTTAACACTAGAACCCAGCATTTTGTCGACACGTAAAGCGTACTGACCATTAAAAACACCGTATTTGCATTCCATCACAGGCGTTCCATCGACCTTGGCCGAGACGATGTCCGGCACTTGCAGAGGAATGATATCGCCTACTTTCATATTTAAAATATCGCCCAGCGTGACTTTGGTGACACCCAAATCGGCGACGATTTCGACTTCGGCGATTTGAATTTGTTGCGTCATCAACCGTACCCAGCGCTTATCGATTTCCAGAGTCTCACCTTGCAGACTACTGGTGAGCAGATCGCGTATCGGCTCTATCATGGAGTAGGGCATGCACATGTGCATTTCGCCGCTGACCGGCCCTAGTTCTATTGTGAAGGTCGTCGACACCACGACTTCATTAGGCGTCGCAATATTGGCAAACTGGGTGTTCATTTCCGAGCGTATATATTCAAACTGAACGGGATAGACAGGCTCCCATGATTTGGCATAGGTCTCGTAAATGATTTCCAAAATGCGTTGAATAATTCTCTGCTCGGTCTGGGTAAAATCGCGACCTTCAACCCGAGTGTGAAAGCGGCCGTCGCCCCCAAATAAATTATCGACTAACAAAAAAACCAGACCCGGATCAAGCACGATCAGCGAAGTTCCCCGCAGGGGTTTCATATGGGTCAGGTTGAGGTTAGTCGGCACCACCAGATTACGGATAAATTCGCTGTATTTAGAAACCTTGACGGTGCCGACCGAGACCTCGGCGCTGCGTCGTAAAAAGTTGAAGAGGCCGATGCGTAACAAGCGGGCAAACCGTTCATTGATAATTTCCAAAGTCGGCATACGTCCACGAACAATACGTTCTTGGGTTGCCAAATTATAGGGGCGGACACCCGAGGTGTCTTCAAGCGACTCGGAGTCGTCTTGATCGCCAGTCACGCCCTTTAAAAGGGCATCGACTTCTTCCTGTGATAGAAAATTATCAGACACGATTTATTGCACTACAAACGAGGTGAAAAATACGCCACTTACTTTTTGTGGTTCGCCTTTCGGCACAAAGGGAAGTGACACTTGTTCGATGATTTCTTGAATCAGTTTTTCTTTGCCTTCGGGGGTTAATACCTCGTTAGCATCTTTGCTGGAGAGGAGCATCAAGAGGCGGCTGCGCACTTGTGGGGCGTTCGCTTTGATGAGATTCACCTGCGCATCGTCTTCCACCTGCAGCGTCATTTGTACTTGCAGATATTTATCGCCTTCGTCCGATTGAAGGTTAACAACAAATGGTTCTAATGGCATAAAGACGGGCGCTTTGGCATGCTCTTCTTTGTGTTCTTCTTTTTTATCGCTTGATTTTTTCTTCCCCAAAAACATCATTGCCCCGCCACCTGCTGCGGCCAATAAGACGACGGCTGCAACGATGATGACGATGAGCTTTTTCTTGGATTTGGGCGCGGGAGCGCCTTCTTCTGCTGGTTTTACTGGAGCCTTAGACATAGTGTTTTCTCACCAATTCTTACTGAGATGCTGCGTTAATAAAATTATCCACTCAATTCAATTTAACTCATTTGAAAAGAAGAGCCCGATTTAACCTCTTAATGAGCAATTCGAACAACAAAACAATGGAATCTGAAAATGAGTCCGGCTGTCATTTGATATGGCTAATGTTTCGTTGAGGGAATGAATTGTTGAGTTTCATTATAGTATTGAATTCGCGTTCTCCGTTTAATCTAAGGCATCTCAATGTGAATCTGTGACTTTTTTGAAAATTGCGTTGGTCCTGTTGCGCTTCATCGTCAATCGTCGATTGCTACACAAAGGTATCGACTAAGCCAGTGCCACCGCTAGCTGAGCTTCGGTTTTGATTCAGATTGAGCGTTCCAGCGTTTGTATGCTCTGACTTTGAGGCGTGATTTGCGTGATGCGTGCTTCGTTGTTGTTGCGCCTGCGCAAACGCGTTTTCGGACGATTGGGCTTGTGCACTGACTGAAAAGCCTGTGAGTGAGATGCCCGCGTTTTCCATCATTTCTTTAAGCTTGGGGCTGGCTGCTTCGATCGCTTCCCGTACATCTAGGTGAGCTGATACGAAACTTGCGTCAATCTGATTGTCGTTGACGCTTAAAACAACTTGCAAAGGCCCAAGGTCCGGCGGATTTAAGCTGAGCTGTACGCTGCTTTCTTCTCCCGCCACCATCCATATCATTTTTTGACCTACGGCGACGTCCCAGCCTTTGCTACCGACTCGTGGGCTGATGTAGTCTTGCATTTGTGTTGCCGCGATGCTGTTGACGCCGGTGCCAACTGAGGGCGGGGGCACCAGTCCGGTTACCGTAATTGTGGCAGAGGTATTAATTTGTGTCTTTTCTGAATAGTTCGCCCCTTTATCACTAACTTTGTTAGTCAATTCTTTGTTGAGCAAATCTCTACTGCTTAGTTCGTCAGTCGCTTGGTTTGATTTATTTGAAGAAAGCAGAATTTGATTTTCAGGTGAGCGATCAATCACTGCGCCTAGTGCTTCGTCAGAAGAAATTTTTGTGCCTTCGTTTTCGGTAATTGGCGCGTTTGTGAATTTGTTGGTGACGTTATTCTCGGCTGTTTGCAAGGGAGTTGGAAGTGTCTTTGATAGAGTATTATTTTTTGCAATGGGGGCGTCTTGCACAGTTCGTAGTGTCGCTGAGTTATCATTTAGACTCAGACTTTCTTTTGTCGAATCAATCCCGTTACTTGTGTTTTTTTGTGTTGCAAGCGCTATCGGCATTGCAACTTGTGGAACAAGCTGTAAGTTTTTGTCAGCGGAGTCGCTTATTTCTAGTTGAGGGCTGGATGATTTTATATCTTGTAGCGGCAATCCTGTTGAAATGGGTGGGGCTGACGAAAGAGGTTTTTGTGTTTGAACATTTGTAGATGTGAATGATTGCTGAGCAATTTCAAATTTAAGGTCTGAGTTATTTTGTAAACCTTGGCGAACTTGGTTAGAGCTAACATCGGACATCGACTCAGTGTTGGTCGTGTTCTCGGTGGCGTCGATCACGACTTTATTTAGGTTTTCGCTCACCTCAAATTTGTCAATACTCATTGTCTGTGAGGTGTCGAGAGTATCTTCTGTTGGATCTTTAGTTAACCCAGCTGAAAATACACTCTGTTTTAAGGAAGCTAATGCGACATCCTTTCCCCCATCGGCAGCATCGTCTCGGTCAGATTTTCCAATTGCCTGTTGAGTGATCGCGGCGATGTGATCAACGAGATCGAGGAGTGAACTGGTGTCGGATAGGGTCATATTTTCGGTGGAGAGATGTCCATCCTCATCGTCGATTATTTGCTTTTTCAGAGTTTGCGTTTCGTCGCTCTGTTGTGTCTTTCCACTCTTGTCAATGTTGGTTTGTGGCGTGATGTTTTTCGAGGATGGTTTAGTGACTTCCGCCGGTTTTCTTGCGCCGTTCGCCAATTCGTTCTTATAAACTTTGTTGAAACTCTCTTTGGGTTTGCTTTCCACTTGAGGATGGGAGTTGGATGCTGATGAATTGCCACTAAAGATTTGACTGATCTGGTTAACCAGCGACGAGTTTTGCGTAAGGTTAGGCATGATAGGCACCCGCGTAAGAGGAGTTAGTCCTTCAGGTTTTTGTAAAACAGAGCGTGTGTTGCGCGCTCATCGGTTTGCTTTTGATCTTGTTTCGCTTCTTTTTTGATCGCAAGCTGTTGCTGGCGCTTGACGATCGTTTCATAGGAAAGTCGCTTTTTTTCCTGCTCTTGCCAATGACGTTTCGCGGTTTCTACTTTGTATTCTGCGTCGCTGATAATCTTCTTTTGCCCTTCAATTGCCTGATCCAGCTTGATAATGAATGACTGGAAATTGGCATATTGAATGACGTTTAATCCTTGTTGAGCGTTGCTTTGCAGACGTAATTCATAGTCGCTGCGATATTGAGTTAATAGTGTTAGTTGTTGGTGCGCTTCGTTGCTGAGCTTTATGCAAAATCCTAGCTGCTTAGCCGCTACATCGACGTCATTCTGAGCTAATTCGATAAGGGTAAGTAAGGATGATTTTTGCATGATGCTAAGGCGACGGACTTACTCTATCCTACCCATTTTTTGCATGTTCTAAGCTTCGAACAGAGCGGAAAGTCCCTCTAAGCTCTGCGAAATGCTCGATTTTTCGTGAATTTCTTGTTGTAAGAAGGACTGGATGCGGGGATAGCGCCGGATTGCGTCGTCGAGCAGTGGGTCCGAGCCGGCGACATAAGCGCCGACATTAATGAGATCACGACTGCGTTCATAACGTGAATAGAGTTGTTTTAGACGTCTGGCCAGCAATAGGTGTTCAGGCGAGATAATGTTGTGCATGGCGCGGCTAATCGATTGCTCTATGTCGATGGCGGGGTAATGTCCACCTTCGGCTAGGCCACGATTCAGTACGATATGGCCATCAAGAATCGCACGGGCAGCATCGGCGATCGGGTCTTGTTGATCATCGCCCTCGGTCAGGACGGTATAAAACGCAGTAATCGATCCGCCACCAGTTTTGCCATTACCAGCGCGTTCGACCAAGATCGGTAACTTGGCAAAGACCGATGGAGGGTAGCCTTTGGTTGCTGGCGGCTCGCCTATCGCTAAGGCAATCTCGCGTTGTGCCATTGCGTAACGGGTCAGCGAATCCATGATGAGCAACACGTTTTTATCCTGATCCCGGAAATACTCTGCGATGGTGGTCGCGTAAGCTGCGCCTTGTAAGCGCATCAGTGGTGGCGCATCGGCAGGAGCGGCAACGACGACCGCACGTGATAGACCTTCTTCTCCTAAAATTTCTTCGATAAATTCTTTGACTTCTCGGCCGCGTTCACCGATCAGTCCCACCACGATCACGTCGGCACTGGTATAGCGTGCCATCATCCCTAACAAAACGCTTTTGCCGACGCCAGAACCAGCGAACAGGCCAAGCCGCTGACCACGCCCAACGGTGAGCATGCTATTGATGGCGCGGACACCAACGTCGAGCTTTTCTTTGATGGGGGCACGCGTCAGTGGGTTGTAAATGCGGGCGCCGAGTGGAGCGATGGTGCGATGGTGGAGTGGTCCCAGACTATCGAGAGGGCGGCCATTGGCATCGAGTACGCGACCGAGTAATTCTTCCCCCACTGGGAGATGTTTGCTACGATCAGCATGACGGCGTTGGGGGAGGTGAAGATCGTTCCCTGATCCTGTTTGCACTGGAAATACTGCAGCGCCGGGGACGACGCCATCAAGATCGCTCTGAGGCATCAAAAATAGTCGATCGCCGTCAAAGCCCACAACTTCGGCCTCGATTTTGATGCCACTGGGGAGTTGAATCAGGCATGCGCTGCCGACGGGCAAACTGATGCCAACGGCTTCCATGACTAAACCCGTGACCTTGACGACGCGACCAGAGATGAGATTAGTCGTGAGTCTGGCCGCGATTTGTCGGCCTGCCTGTAATTGTGATTTCCAGCTTGGCGGAGGCAGCACTGTGTTCATGATGACTTGCTGGTTTGTAGCGCAGTTTTGACGCCTTGCGATAATTGTTCCCAGCGCGATTCATAACTGGCATCGAGTAAATTTTTCGCCGTTTCAATGCGGCATCCACCCCGGCGCAAATGCGGGTCTGAACTTAAACGCCAAGCTTCATTTTGTAATTTATCCCCATTCAGTTCACGCACGAGCGCCAGATCTTCAGGATTGAGTATCAGTTGTGCTGGTTGCGAAATCGACGGCAGACTTTGTATCGCCTGATTGACGATATCGAGGATGGCTTCGGGATGGATTTCAAGATGAGCCTGGCACAAGACGTTGGCAAAATCTAAGGCAAGTTGAACGAATTCTTGTCCTATATCTTGATGCGCAAGTTGCAGTTGATGAGAAAATTGATCGCGCAATTGTTCAAGTTGAGTGAGAGTCACGTCAGTCTTCTCGTGCATCTCTCGTTCGCCATTTGCACGGCACTCCTGATAGCCCGCTTGATAAGCCTCTTGATAGGCAGCGCTGTACGCTTCGCTCCGCGCGGCTTCGCGAATTGCGTTGAGCTCGGTTTGGGTGATTTTTTCTTCCGCTTGCTGACGTTCCACTTGCGCCGGACGAGCGTCGCCAAATGAAGTCATTTCCCAGCGCTGAAAGGCAGTTTGTTTTT
>JACQDW010000101.1 GCA_016200845.1 Burkholderiales bacterium
CTTCTTGGTGATATAGCTCAGTTGGTTAGAGCACAGCACTCATAATGCTGGGGTCGGTGGTTCAAGTCCACCTATCACCACCAGAACACAAAGCCCTGTTAGCGATAACAGGGCTTTTTTGTTTGATTTCCCTCATCCTTCGACATCAAAAAAATCCCCCGATATTGTTAGAACCACACCCTATAACACCATTGAGTATATGGTCTTTAGGCTTTTTGAAAAAAACTCCGCATTTCTTGATATATACTAATTTTCACCCCTCGACAAAGATTTGATTTTAGTATCTAAACACCATCCTGTTTACATTTAACAATTCGTGCAACGATTCAAGGTTTTAATTATGGGTTCGAATTCAGCGCCCAGTTTCACCCAACAAGAAGTATTTCGATTTGGGAGAATTAAATGTATCGAATACGCCAACGTAAGCTGCGGACTTGCTTACTCCGCACTAAGCCTTCCGAGCGACATCCTGGGCGGGCAATCAATTTTATTACTGCACTTTTATTTGGCTCACTGCTCTTTTCATTGAGTACGTCACAGAGTCGGGCGCAGGTGCCGCAAACGTCGCGTCTGATTGATCTGTCGCTAGAGGAATTAGGAAATATCAACATTACGTCCGTATCAAAAAAAGAACAACGTTTAGCAGATACGCCTGCGTCGATTTATGTCATTACCGGGGATGCAGCGCGCCGTTCAGGAATGCGTCGCTTACCGGACATCTTAAGGCTGGCTCCTAACTTGCAGGTAGCCCAGATCACGGCAAACTCATTTGCCATCACCATGCGTGGCTTCAACTCAAGCAGTGCTAACAAGCTCCTTGTTATGAAAGACGGGCGCACCATCTACACGCCTCTGTATTCTGGCGTATTTTGGGATGTTCAAGATGTCATGCTTGAAAACATAGACCGCATCGAAGTCATTAGCGGTCCAGGCGGCACACTATGGGGCGCCAATGCAGTTAACGGCATCATCAATATCATTACCAAGGAAACGGATGTCAAGGACGTTGACTTCGCTCGCGCTGAAGTCGATGGAGTCGGTCACAATATGGTAATTCAACATCACGGAACACTTGGAAAAAATGGTGGTAGTTATCGGGTTTATGGCAAAACTGAACAAGGGTCACCCAGCAGCCGCACTGACGGTAGTTCAGCGCAAGATTCATGGGGACGTAGCCAGACCGGATTTAGAGTTGATTTAACAAACCTCACAATACAAGGAGACGCTTATCGCGGTGTCGCCGAGTTACTGATTCCTCAAAGGCAAATTAACACAGGAGCCAACCTGTTAATGCGCTGGACTGAGGCACATGACGATGGTGCAGAAATTCGTGTGCAATCCTATCTAGACTATACCAAGCGCATCATTCCCGCTCTTTTCACAGAGTCGATGCAAACTCTGGACTTGGACATTCAATATGCGACGCCCGCTGGTGGCACTACTCAAACTATTTGGGGTGGTGGATATCGATACACGGCAGATCAGGTTGGAAATAGTGATCAACTTGCGTTCTTACCTGCTCAACGCAATTTGCGGTGGGCGAACCTGTTCATCCAACATGAGAAACAGTTAAGGCCCGACTTAAGCTTGACAGTTGGCACCAAATTGGAAAGCAATATCTACACCGGGCTTGAGTTTTTGCCGAGCATAAAAATCACACGAAAGTTGCAAAATGACCGTTTGCTTTGGGCAGGGTTGGCGCGATCTGTACGCGCCCCATCGCGCCTCGATGTTGATTTTTTTGTCCCGGGAAAGTCTCCCTATTTGCTCGCAGGCGGTCCCAATTTCCAATCGGAATTAGCCAACACCATGGAATTAGGGTGGCGACAGCAAGCTCAACGCTGGTCCTATTCACTCACTCTTTCACACAGTGAATTTATGCGTTTGCGCAGTGTGAAACCACTGCCTGATGGTGTTTTGGTGCTCGCTAACCAGATACATGGTAATGTGAATGCACTGGAGGCATGGGGGAGTTATCAAGCCACGCCAACTCTGGCATTCGATATTGGCGGCGTGATTCTACGTGAACATTTCTGCGGACGGAATTTGTCGCGTTCATCACAAGGCAATGACCCTCGGGCGCAGTGGACACTAGGTGGACGCTGGAACATTCACGACAATCAATACCTCACGATAAACGTCCGTCACGTTGATAGTTTGCCTGCCCCATTTATCCCAGCCTATACGTCGGTCGATGCAAATTTTAATTGGCAATTATCAAAACGAGCAGAACTAAGTCTGAGCGGACGCAATCTCTTTAATCCACACCATCAAGAGTTTGCATCGACCGCAAGCAACCTCGTGAAAAACCCCATCCTGCTTGAACGGTCAGTGGGAATCAAATTGACGGTGAGGTTTTAATGCCGACTGGTCATCGCATGCTGCGCTTACTCTTGCTCTTAGTCACCTTGACTTGGGCAGGGAGCACTCATGCCGGATCAACCGAGATCAGTGCGCAAATCAAAGCAGCCTATTTATACAAATTCGCGACTTACGTGGAATGGCCAGTATCATCATACGAACAAAACAATACAACACTGATCATCGGTATCGTTGGTGCTGATGAGATCGCAGACAGCCTCAATCAAATTAAAAGCAGTCCAAGCGCACCTTGGCATAGCATTGAAGTGAGGGTAATAAAACCGGGTGAATCGCTTGCAGGTATTCACATCCTGTTTATCGGACATGGCGAGCTCGAACGAATTAAACGCATACTGGAGCAAACACTTTCCTTACCCATATTGACGGTCACTGACACCAATGGCGCGCTGAGCATCGGCAGCGCCATCAATTTTTTGAACATCGATGATCACATTCGTTTTGAGGTATCGCTGATACAAGCAGAACGACATCGTCTCAAAATCAGCGCGCGCTTGCTGGCGGTCGCGCAGAAAATCGAGAATGGAAAACCATGATACGCCTGCTACATCTGCGCTCTATTCGCCAAAAGCTTTTGTTAATGGTCTTGGTCGCCAATGTCGCAACATTGGCAATCGCCAGCAGCATTCTCCTGTATCACGACTTCATGCAATACCGAGATGGTAGCGCTGCGGAACTTTCATCGCTCGCTGCGGTACTCAGTCAAGGTAGCATCACCGCACTTGAATTTGATGACCCCAAAGTCGCCAATGAAAACTTAGCGCAGTTAAGTGCCAACCCCAATATCGTCGCCGCGGCCATCTATACCAGCAAGAATAAATTATTCGCCTCTTATATTCAAAAGCAAGCGACCAAGAACGAACTGCCAATTGCTCCGACATCCGACAGTGTCCGATTTGACCAAGGTGAACTCATTGTTTCCAAGCGTATCGATACCGAGCATGGTGTTATCGGTAGTATTTACCTCAAGGCCAACTATGATTTGTCTGCCTGGTTGAAAGGCTATTTATTCATCCTCGGCGCAGTGTTAATCGGCAGCCTTTCTTTGGGCATCCTCATTTCTTCAAAGCTGCAACATTGGGTCTCTGGTCCATTGCATGCAGTCAGTGAGGTCGCCAGGGAAGTGATGCAGAAGCATAATTACAGTTTAAGGACTGTCAAGAGCACCGATGACGAAGTCGGTCAATTAGCAGAAGCCTTCAACGGCATGCTAGAGACACTGGAATTTGAAATCCGCGAGAGAAGTGTCGCCGAACAGTCGATTCGCCAGTTAAATACAGTGTTAGAGCAGCGCGTCGCTGAACGCACCACCGAACTTCAAAACATAAATCAAACACTTGTCGTACGTACCGAAGAAGCCGAAGCCGCCAATAAAGCAAAAGCTGATTTTCTGGCCAATATGAGTCACGAGATTCGTACTCCGATGAATGGCATCTTGGGTCTCGCCTATTTGCTTGACCAGCAAGAACTAGACAGCGAAGCTGCCGACATGGTGAAAAAAATTAGAAATGCCGGGCGCTCCCTACAGTCCATCATTAATGATATTTTGGATTTTTCCAAGATTGAAGCCGGCAGATTAGAGATCGAGCACGCCCCATTTCGAATCAGCGATATGTTCGACAATCTCGCGGGCATTATGGCCGCCAGTACGGGAGACAAAAATATCGAACTGGTGATCGCACCACCGCCCGATGTCGGCGGAATGTTAATAGGCGATGCACTGAGACTTGAACAAGTCTTGGTCAATTTAACCGGAAACGCCATCAAGTTTACGGAGCAAGGAGAAATTTTGCTGGCGGCTGATCTCATCGCAAAAGACGCGAAATTCGTCACATTGCGATTTTCCGTCAAAGATACGGGAATCGGGATTGCGAGAGAAAAGCAGGCACACATTTTTTCCGCATTTTCTCAAGCGGACGTTTCTACTACACGCCGTTTTGGTGGGACAGGCTTGGGTCTTACGATCTGTTGGAATTTGGTGAGCATGATGGGAGGCGAAATCGGCGTCGTCAGCGAATTAGGACAAGGTAGCGAGTTTTGGTTCACAGTGCAATTTGAATGGATCGCACTGCCTCAGATTGCAGAAACCGACATGGCAAAACTACAGGTTCTCATCACCGACGACAATGAGACCGCAAGGATAACGCTCTCGAACACAGTGAGATCCATAGGGTGGACCGCTACGACGTCAGAATCGGGTTTAGAGGCGATTCAGAAGGTAAAGGTAAAACATGATGGAGGGCACTATTACGATGTAATTTTGGTTGATTGGAAAATGCCTGGTATGGATGGTTTGACTCTGGCTTCAAAAATAAAGAACCAATACAATCACGATGCCTCCCCTATCGTTTTGATGGTTACAGCATTTTCACGCGACGATCTGATCAAACAAAGCGCGGCAAAAGCAATCGATGGAATTTTAACTAAACCTGTCACCAGCTCAACTCTTTACAATAGTGTCGCGGAAGCGCTACGCAGTCGTGGCCAACACGAACGCCCAGACAGCCACGCGCCAGTTATCAAGAGAAAAACCAGGCGCTTACTCGGCATACGTGTGTTAGTAGTCGATGACAGTGAAATCAATCGAGAAGTAGCGCGACGGATTTTAAAAAGTGAGGGGGCAATCATTTCCTTGTCTAATGACGGTCAGTCCGCCGTCGACTGGCTCATCGATCCACACAACCAAGTTGACGTCGTTCTCATGGACGTACAAATGCCTGTCATGGACGGCTATGAAGCAACTCGCCAGCTCCGTTCCAATTCCCCTGTCGCACAAGTGCCGATCATTGCCCTCACCGCTGGCGCATTTAAAGCGCAGCGAAATGCGGCACAAGAAGCAGGTATGGATGCCTTCGTCTCAAAACCATTTAATGTAACACGCTCAACAATCCAAAACCAAGACCCAAGAATCACTCCCGTCACCCCTCTTCAGCGCCGACCAAATAAATACACAACTACAATCATTACTCGCCGCTCTCGATCATGACAATGCAAGCCTCGCCACTAAAATACTCCAAAATTTAGCGGGAACGCTGGATGCTTCCATAGTCACGGAATTGCGGGAACACATTGATGATTTTGATTTCAGGCGCGCTGAATCGCAAGTCCAACATCTGTTCGCCAGTATCAACCATGATGGCGACAAAGAATGATGCATCTTCCTGTTCTAGTGGTTGACGATGAACCAAACAATTTGGCGCTCATCCAACAAATTCTTGGCAAGGATTACCAGTTATTCTTTGCGCGCAGCGGTGCCGAATGTCTGAAAGCCGCAAAGAAACACCAACCAGCGCTGATACTGTTAGATATTCAAATGCCAGATATGGATGGATACCTAGTCTGCAACACGCTTAAGTCCGACCCAAGCACCGAGAACATTCCAGTCATTTTTGTAAGCGCTTTAAGCGATGTCGGTAATGAAGCGGCTGGCTTTTTGTGTGGCGGCGTGGACTACCTCATTAAGCCCGTTTCACCGGCATTGGTCCTGGCGAGAGTAAAAACTCACCTTTCTTTGGTACGTGCATCGAGGTTGGAAGCGTATATAGAACAACTGGAAATTGAACGCGCAAAAACGACTCGGCTAAGTCGCATTCTTGCATTTCTCAGTAATACCAACTCAATGATCGTACGAACCAAAGATACTCGTACTTTATTTAACGAAGCTTGCGAGATCGCTGTAAAACAGGGGGGATTTGGTATCGCCTGGATTATTCAAACAGAGGCGCCGAAACAAATGGATTCGAACATGACAGACCTAAGGGAACTCACCCTCGTCGCCAACACAGGTCTACGCACAAATCAGCAAACACACCTGCTGGAGCAATTGAAAGTCCCAAACTCCGACACTCTTGATATCCCGCGTCAGGTCTACGCACACGGCGCCATTCGCTTTTGCAATGACATTCGCAATTACCCGGGTGCCGACCCTCATTTGCAGGATATGCTGCATTTGGGTTTGCTTTCTGTTGTGGGTCTGCCTTTATTTACGTTTGAAAAAATAGTCGCCATCATGGTGCTTTATGCGCGTGATGCGAATTACTTTGACGAGGAAGAACTAAAACTACTTAGCGAATTGGCCGGAGATATTTCCTTCGCCTTACAAGCCATTGAATATGAAAAAAAAGCACAATTTCTTTCGTATTTTGATGCCTTGACTGCCTTACCTAATACCGCACTTTTTTTTGATCGCTTACACAGTTTGATCAAGGCAGCACAAGCGAATGAAGACAGCGTTTTCGTCATCGCCATCAACATTCATCACTTCAAACAAATCAACGACAGTTTGGGCAGACATATCGGTGATCAGGTTTTGAGAATCGTTGGAAAACGCCTTCACGAGAATTTCTCTCCTCACTACTGCGTCGCACGCACAGGCGCTGACAACTTTATCATTGCTGGCAGTCAGACTCGTAGTGAGAAAGCAGCAGGGCTCTGCAAAAAAATATTGGTACTTTTGGAATCGAACATCGCAGTCGATCAAATGCAATTGAACTTATCCGCACATTTGGGAATTGCAATGTATCCTGCAGACGCCAGCGATAGCGAGACTTTGTTTAAAAATGCAGAGGCTGCAGTGAAACAATCGAAATCTGATAAAACAAATTTCACTTTCTACTCACCTGACATCAACGCCAAAATCATCAAAAAAATAGAAACCGAACAATTACTCAGAGCCGCGATTCATGCCGACCAATTCATTCTGCATTACCAGCCAAAAATAGATCTGAAGACGGGAGAAATCGTGGCGGCAGAGGCACTCATCCGGTGGCAACACCCATTGCAAAATATCGTGCTACCGACTGAGTTTATTCCTGTAGCAGAAGAGAGTGGCATGATACTCGCGATAGGAGAATGGGTGATCCGATCGGTTTGTGCGCAACAAGCCACCTGGCTACAAGATGCAATGCCCGTCGTACCGGTGGCGCTTAATCTCTCCGCGCTTCAATTCACGAACAATCATCTTCTCGATATCGTTCAGGACAGTTTAAAGCAACATCACTTGGCACCACACTGGATAGAATTAGAACTCACTGAAACTATGGTCATGGAAAACCCTGAAGCGACCCAAAGGGCGATGCACAAATTCCGGGAAATGGGAATTCGGCTCTACCTGGATGACTTTGGCACCGGCTATTCGTCGCTGGCTTATCTAAAACGATTCCCATTTCACGCTGTAAAAATTGACCGTACATTTGTGACCGACATTCCTCACAACACCGAAGACACGGTCATCGCAACAGCAATCATTGCAATGGCGCATAGTTTAAATATGCGTGTAATCGCGGAGGGAGTAGAAAACGAAGATCAACTCGATTTTTTACGCCACAGAGATTGTGACGAGATGCAGGGGTATTTGTTTAGTCCGCCAGTAAGCGCACAGGAATTTGCGACCATGTTAAGGAAGGGAAAGCGCATTCAATTAAAGGGTTGTGATTTATCGACGTAGTATTTCTCGATCAGCTGCAATAATTCTTTTTCATTGAGGTATTTGACCAAAAATTCATCCATGCCGGCATGCAGGCATCGCGCCCTGAATTCGCTCAAATCACAATTAGAATACGCGATAATGGCCGGACGCTCCCGTCCACAATTCCAGTCTAAATGACGAATACTTTCAAAGCACGCCAAGCCATCCGGGTCTGGCATTTGTTGATCTAAAAAAACCAAATCGTAATGCCCGGCCATTATCAGACTTTGCGCCTCACGACCGCTGTCTGTCTCATCACAAATTACCCGAAAAGACAGATGAGCCGCCACTTTTTTCAACACGCTCCGAAACAGAATAACGTCTTGAAAGTTATCATCCACCAACAGAAGTTTCAACGTTGTCATACGCTCTCCCAATTTGGCAAACGTATATGAAACACGGTTCCACCTCCTTGCATCGAATCAAACCAAATGTAGCCATCATGCATCCTGACCGCTTTCTCACAAATCGCCAATCCCAGACCAGAGCCTCCATATTCTGCCTGAGTGTGCAACCGTTGAAACGGTTTAAACAGGCGTTTCATGTGCTGTATATCGATACAGATGCCATTATCCTGAACACTGAATTGCACATACTTTGCATTGACCTCGGCTGCGATTTGAACCCGCGGAATACCGCTCTGATTAAACTTAACGCCGTTCTGAATCAGGTTTTGAAATAGCAAGACCAATAGAGAACGGAATCCAAAAATCGGTGGCAATTCAAGAATCTCGACTACAGCGCGGCGCTCTGCTATATAGTCAGCAAGATTCTCTAATGCTTGCTGAACTACTGCATGCATATCCACATTTGACTTCGACTCATTGACATGATCTATGGAATAATACCCAAGCAAATCATGAATCATCTGCTGCAACGCGCCCACATTTTGATCAATCAATTCGAGATAAAGTTTTTCATCCCCTTGTAAAGACTGCGAGGCACTTTCTACCAACAAAGCACAAAAACTACGGGTTCTTCGCAACGGCGCTTGCAAGTCATGCGCCACCGCATAACTAAATTGTTCAAACTCTCGTTCTTTCTGTTTTAAGCGCGCAATTAAGGATTGTTTTTCTATCGCGACCGCAACCGATCGATGCAAGGTCTCGCGCGTCAATTCGTCTTTCAACAAATAATCCATGGCGCCACGTTTCATCGCTTCGACCGCGATAGCCTCACTGGCCTGACGTGACAACATCACGACAACTGGCATGGGTTGATTGGCCTTATTTTGAATCTCGGTCAGCTTTGATAAAAACTCCAAGCCATCAAAATCCGGCAACTGATATTCGAGCAAGATACAGTCAGGATCGCTACGCTGAAACTCCGCGATACCTTCAGCAGCACTCCCCACTTCCGAAAAAAGAAACGCACTTTTTGTTGATTCACGCAGCAAGCGCTGATAGGTGCTGCGATCTTGAGAATTATGATCAACAATCAGCACCGTCGATTTTTTTACTGGCTGTTCGACCGTACTAACGAGACTTGAAAGCGCCTTATTAACCGCCTGATTAAGTGTATCGCTATTGATGCTATTCTTTACCAGATAATCCGTTGCGCCCCTACGCAGAGCTTCGACAGCGACATTTGAGGTGCCTTGTCCGGTGAGCATCACGACCAAAGGCATCACGTAGTTCGGCCCTTCAGACTGCATCGCGCTCAAAAATTCTATGCCATCAACGTCCGGCAAATTGTAATCGAGCAAAATGCAATCAGGTCTATCCTGCCTAAATGCGTCCATTGCGGCCGCACCAGAATCACACTCCCGGATCTCGAAGTCATATACATCATTGCGAAATAAAAGTCGACGATAGCTCTCCCGGTCGATCGCATTGTCTTCAACGACCAATATCTTCGCAAATTTTTTTTTCGCCATGACCATCTACCTTAGCTCTATGATCGATATGCACACTGACCGCGCAAGACTATCGTTACCGGGTCACGCAACACGATTAGGTAATTCGTGCGCTTTCAACGTAAAGCAAAACCGGGAGCCTATTCCTGGACTGGACTCTATCCATATTCGCCCACCATGTCGCTCAATAATTTTCTGACAAATTGTCATGCCAGCTCCGGTGCCGCCGCCGAATTTCTCCTGACTATGCAGCCTTCTACATCGATGAGGCTTATCATTGTATTTCAATGCGTTCGTCAACAAATTCTGAAACACTTCCCCAATGCGCGCTCGATCGCAGTAGCTTTGTGGCAGTATTATGCTGCGCCGGATTTCGATCTCATCAGATGCAATACAGCCAGCCAAACTCTTCAAAACCCGATCGACCACCTCGTTCATGTCAACCATAGACATGGCCATCTCCGTTCGCCCCACCCTGGAATAAAAGAGCAATGTTTCGACTAAACTTTCAAGATGATCGGCGACAGGTGAAATCTTATTCAAACGAGTCCGCACCTCTGGACTCATTTCTTCGCCATGGTCTTCGATTAAAAAGGCAATCAAATTTTGAATTCCCCGCAATGGTTCTCTCAGATCGTGTGAGGCTATATAAGCAAAGTCATCCAAGTCGCGATTGGAACGTTCAAGCTCGGAATTTGCCTGCTCCAACTGTTGTGTTCTGTCTGTGACTCGCTGTTCAAGCAATGCATTCACCTGTTCCAGATTACTTGCAGCACATTGAGCCTCATGACGAATCGCGTCTAACAACAACAACGAAAACACTAATGTACTGACAAAAACCAAAGATAAAATCAAGGCAGAATTACTGTCTTCACGTGCAAAAGGTCCGGCACCGCGAATCGTCCCGAGGACAGCAATCAACGCAATCATGGGCACAGCGGAAACAGTTAATATGCGGCCAAAACGCAAAGTCAGGAGCATCAAGACGGGTAATAATAAACATGCTTGCGATATGGTTAGAAGAGAATTTTCAGGCCATAGAAAAGTCAGCGCACTCATCAATCCCAAGCCCATCAACGGAACGAAGATCGGCCTGAACATCCGGATATAGGCGGAAACGGATTGCAATCCTTGGCTCCAAAGTAAAAGTATGCCCGGCACCAACAACATGCCACCAATAACATCGCCAATCCACCAGGTAAAGAACACAGCAGGGATCATCGACTGCGGCAAAAATCCTAGAGTAGCCAGAGTAAGTGCACCGACTCCAGCGCTAAGCAAACAAGCGCCGCCTATGGTCGCGACAAATCCCAAGATATCGGACACTGAATCACTCACAAACCGTTCAACTAACAATCGTCTCAAAATCACAGTGGCAACCCATGCTTCGCATGTATTTCCAATGCCAATCAAGAGAGCAGCAATGAAGCTTACACTTCCGAGCATCCCTTTCGAATAAAAATCCACGAGGTTCGCGACGACCGCACCCACAAGAACGCCCGGAAGTACACGTACACCAAACAAAAATGTGACGCCAATTGCGATACCAGAAGGTAGCCAAACTGGCGTTGCCTGACTAGCAGAAAATTGCAACTGCAATCCAAGGCGTGCGGCAAAAAAATACCCAAGAGCTAAACAAACGATGCGAAACAAATGTGTTTGCAGTGACGACGCCCGATAAGCACTAATCGCGGATGGGAAAAACATCGCTGGCGTCAATGAATTATTTGGGGGCATATGAGTAAGCTCTGTCTTCACGATGTCAACTCTTTACACCAGATGTCGGAACAAAAGATGAAACCAAAGCAGGACTACCCCACAGAAAACCCTGGGCGAAAGCGATCCCCATTTCTATAACAACGTTCGCATCCTCTTCGCGCTCCACCCCTTCTGCAATTATTTCTAATTTAAGGCTGGAAAGACAGGCAACCAATCGCTCTAGCACGCGACGCTTACCTTCATTATCAGCAACACCATCGATCATGCAGCGGTCAATTTTGACGATGTCCGGCTCTAACAATAACAAAGTTTCTAGTGAACTACTGCCAAATCCGACGTCGTCCAGCGCAATCAAGATTCCCGCCGATTTCAACGCCCATACAACAGGTTTCAATAGTCTGGAGTTACCCAAAAACTCTTGTTCGTTAAACTCTATAACCAACTGATAAGGTCTGGGTAATGCAATAATTTTTAAAAGCTCATCGAACGGAGTTTCTATAGCGGTCATTGGAAATAGATTGATATGAACTCTATAACTT
>JACQDW010000028.1 GCA_016200845.1 Burkholderiales bacterium
TCGTCATTCCCGCGAAGGCGGGAATCCAGTGGCGTAAAAGTGTAAAGACACTGGATCCCTGCCTACGCAGGGATGACGCCCCGATGTTTTGAGCTTAACTGAACGGTATTGCAGATCAAGGCTGCTCTTTTCTGTCTTAAATCGCTTCACCCCACAGATCATGTGCGTCTGCTGCGGTGATCGTGACATCGACAAACTCGCCGACTCTCAATTTGCGATGAGGTTCAAATGGCGGCTTGACATACACCACGCCATCGATCTCAGGCGCATCGGCAGAAGTGCGCCCTACACCACCGCTACGATCCAAACTGTCGATCAAAACACGCATGGTTTTGCCAATTTTGGCTTGCAGGCGTTTTTTAGAAATCGCCTCTTGCAGTTCCATCACGCGGCGACGGCGGTCTTCGCGCACATCCTCTGGTACTGGATTAGCGAGTTCGTTTGCGGTTGCGCCATCCACTGGAGAATAAGCAAAACAACCAAGTCGGTCGATCTCAGCTTCTTTCAAAAAATCGAGCAGATATTCAAACTCTTCTTCAGTCTCACCCGGAAAGCCTGCGATAAAGGTTGAACGGATTGTGATCTCAGGGCACATGGCGCGCCATGCCTTGATGCGCTCACTATTTTTCTCACCACTGGCCGGGCGTTTCATGCGCTTTAACACATCAGGATGCGCATGCTGCAGCGGCACATCGAGGTAAGGCAAGATGTGACCGTTATTCATGAAGGGGATGATCTGATCCACGTGCGGATACGGATAGACATAATGCAGACGCACCCAGGCGTCGTAGCGCTTGGCCAGTTCGCCTAAGGCTTCGACCAATTGTGTCATGTGCGTTTTGATCGGTTTGCCATCCCAAAAACCAGTGCGGAATTTCACGTCGACGCCATAGGCGCTGGTGTCTTGCGAAATCACCAGCAATTCTTTCACGCCTGCTTTAAATAAATTCTCCGCTTCCATCATCACATCACCAATTGGACGCGACACCAAGTCGCCGCGCATGGAAGGAATAATACAGAAGCTGCAGCGATGATTGCAGCCTTCTGAAATTTTCAGATAGGCGAAATGTTTGGGTGTGAGTTTGACGCCCTGTGGTGGCACCAAATCAACGAAGGGTTCATGCGGTTTGGGCAGATGTTCATGCACGGCGCTCATCACTTCAGTGAGCGCGTGAGGGCCGGTGACGGCTAATACTTTGGGATGAATGCTGGTAATCAGATCATTGCCATCGGCATCTTTTTTCTTTCCCAGACAGCCAGTGACGATGACTTTGCCATTTTCAGCCAACGCCTCAGCAATCGCATCGAGCGATTCCTGCACAGCAGCGTCGATAAAGCCACAGGTATTGACCACCACTAAATCAGCGCCATCATAGGATTTTGCAGTTTCATAACCCTCTGCCCGCAATTGCGTCAAGATTTGTTCGGAGTCAACTAAGGCCTTCGGGCAGCCTAATGAAACAAATCCAACTTTAGGAGCGCTGGCGTTGAGGACGGGAGTGAGATTTTCTGAGGACATAATAAAAAAGGGCACAAGACAATTCGCCATTGTACCCTTTCTACGCTGCCAGCCAAAGCGCGAACGCTGAAAGCCTAGGTTAGCGATCTGAATTGATTACTTTTTCTTTTCGTCCGGTGCGAATGGAAAGCCAAACATATTCTTTGACTGATTTTGCATTTGCTCTTGCATTTGCACAAATAGATTTTTGCTTTGATCGATGTAATTGCCCATCATTCCTTGCATCATCGGTCCCTGCACATTCATAAACTGAGTCCACATTTCCGGGCTAAATGGTTTGCCTTCTAAACCACCATTTGCGCCTTCGGTCAGCTTGTTTTGAATATCGATAAATGCCTGAATGTTTTTTTCCAGATAGGAGCCCATCATGCCTTGCATGGCATGACCGTAGTAACGAATAATTTGCGCCAGTGCTACGCTAGAAAACATCGGTGCGCCGCCGGCCTCTGCCTCCAAAATGATTTGCAAAAGAATGCTGCGCGTCAGGTCTTCTCCGGTCTTAGCATCGACCACGGCAAAATCATCGTTTTCCATCACGAACTGCTTGACGTCCACCAAGGTGATATAGCTACTGGTTTGGGTATCGTACAAACGACGATTGGGGTACTTCTTAATCAAATGCTTGCTTATTTTTTTTGTGCTATTCATTGCATTCTCGTAGAAAGACGACATTAAACAAGAGACGTAAGTCCTAAGACAGAAGCGAATCCTACTCCAATCTGATGCCCGAGATTCGCTTCTTTACTGGAATTTTACAATAAACCAAGAGCAAATTAATATTTCTTGGTTCACTGCAATTTTCCGTGACACTTAGCCCATGTGCAGGCCACCATTAATGGAGAAATCAGATCCAGTCGCATAGCCACCTTCGTCTGAGGCAATCCACGCTACGATAGACGCAATTTCTTCTGGCTCGGCCAAACGTTTGACAGGAATACCAGAAACGATTTTCTCCAGCACGTCTGGGCGAATCGCTTTCACCATATCGGTACCGACATAGCCCGGCGACACAGTGTTCACAGTGACGCCTTTGGTCGCCACTTCCTGCGCCAATGCCATGGTAAAGCCATGAATACCTGCTTTAGCAGTCGAGTAATTGGTTTGGCCAAACTGCCCTTTTTGCCCATTCACCGACGAGATATTTACAATCCGACCCCAACCGCGATCAACCATACTTTCGATGACTTGCTTAGTGACATTAAAGAGCGAATTCAAATTGGTATCGATCACCGCATCCCAATCGGCCTTACTCATTTTACGGAATTGTCCGTCACGGGTGATTCCCGCATTGTTGACCAAGACATCGATCTCGCCAATTTCAGTGCGCACTTTTTCAAATGCGGCGCGCGTTGACTCCCAGTCGGAAACGTTGCCTTCAGATGCATGCACATCAAAACCTTCGGCGCGCATATCGGCTAGCCATTTATCTTTGCGTGGAGAATTCGGACCGCAACCTGCCACCACAGTAAAGCCGTCTTTGCACAAACGTTTGCAAATAGGAGTCCCAATTCCACCCATACCACCAGTTACATAAGCAATTCGCTTAGCCATACTTAATCTCCAGAGTTTCAATAAAAGGCACTACATTGGACTTGCGCAAAACAGACGCTGGCGTTGTTGCTTTCGGCTCACCGTACAATGGTACTGTCTTCGCCTCAGCGCCTAGCCAGCGCAATTTTGCGTCAGTCCCTACGACACAAAAAATTCGTTTAGGGCAAACAACTTATTCTGCTCGCACTTTGACATACCGTCCCGGTGCAGGCTCAATCTCACTATACCCTACTGCCCCCAATTTGGCGGGGGCTTTTACTATTTTTCCGGCATGTTCCGACAAAAAATCTGACCATGTCAGCCACCAGCTACCGGGGCACTCACTGGCGCCAGCGAACCAGCTTTCGGCATCTGCTGCGTTTTTTTCATTCAACCAATAACTGCGCTTATTCTTAGAAGCAGGATTGATCACGCCTGCGATGTGTCCTGATGCTCCTAACACAAAGCGATTTTGTTTTTTCTTTTTGGGATTGAGTATGCTCATCGACGCATAAGCCGCTTGCCAAGGCACGATGTGGTCTTCACGTGAGCCAAAGATAAATGCGGGCGCATCAACTTTTGATAGATCCAGTGCACTGCCCGCTACGCTCAATTTACCCGGCACTTTCAGACTATTCTCTAGATAGGTGTTGCGCAAATACCAGCAAAACATAGGCCCCGGCAAATTAGTGCTATCGGAATTCCAGTACAAGAGATCAAAAGCAGCCGGCTTTTGTCCCTTTAAATAATTCGACTGCACGTAGTTCCACACCAAATCATTCGGGCGCAAACTAGAAAAAGTGCTCGCCAGATCACGTCCCGGCAACAAGCCACCTTGTGCCAGGCTTTGTTCGCGCATACTCACTTGCATTTCATCAACAAACACATCCAATACGCCAGTATTAGAAAAGTCCAGTAAGGTCGTCAACAAAGTGACGCTACTCGCCGGATGCGCGCCGCGGTCTGCTAACACTGCGAGCGCGGTCGATAATATTGTGCCGCCAACACAGAAACCCAGGGCATTGATCTTGTCTTGTTTGCTGATATCGCAAACTGCATGGATCGCTTTGATGGCAGCTTCTTCGATATAGTCATTCCAAGTCACGTTTGCCAAATGTTCGTCGGGGTTCGCCCATGAAACGAGAAAGACCGTATGACCTTGCTCAACCGCATAGCGAACCAGAGAATTCTCGGGTTGCAAATCCAGAATGTAGAATTTATTAATGCAAGGTGGGACGATCAGTAAGGGGCGCTGATGCACTGTTTTTGTCAGCGGTGCATATTGAATTAGTTGGAACAAACGATTTTCAAATACGACAGCACCTTGCGTGGTGGCGACGTTTTTGCCGACTTCAAATGCGGATTCATCAGTCAAAGAAATCCGGCCCTTTTGCAAGTCTTCCAGCATTTGGCTCATGCCCTGCTTTAAGCTCTCGCCGCCGCTTTCTATCATTTTGCTTTGCGCTTCGGGATTGGTCGCCAAGAAGTTTGCAGGTGACAACGCATCGATCATTTGCTGAACAGCGAAACGAATCTTTTGACGTTTTTTCTCAGGCGCTTGCACCGCATCAGCCAGCAGGCTTAAAAAACGCGCATTGAGCAAATAGATCGCGGCGTTATAGGCATGCACGCTTTGTTTTTGCCAGTCGTCCGAGGCAAAACGCCGATCCGTAATGTGAGGCACTTTGGATGTTAAGAAGTCTTTCCAGAGCTGCCCTAATTCAATTAAATATTCAGTCTGCAAACGACTCCAGACAGTGGGGTCCAGGTCCGCACCAAATTGTTGCAATAAATCTTTAATCGCGGATTCTTGCCCAAAAATAGTGCCTGTGTCTTTGGGTAACCAGTCTTGCATAGGATTTTGTTTCGTCAAACTTTGCAGCCAATTCATATACATCGTCTGCGGATTGTCGCTCATCATAAACTCTTCCTCATTGTGTGCCGTTCTTTGCTGCTGATTGATCTGTCGCTGTTTTGCTGTCTGTTCCTGATTTCTTCGATTACTTGCGCTGCGCTACAATGAGAGAGTTTTCACCCTACTCCTCATGCAAGTCTTATGCCATTCTTATATCTTATCGCAATCGCGTGGATTTATGTCGTTCTCTATATGTCGATCACCGAATCTTCTATCGTGGCTGGCATCATGACCTTCATTTTTTATTGCGTGATTCCATTGTCCTTGGTTATTTACGTCTTGCGCTCTCCCGCGCGTAAGCGACGAATCAAAGCCTTAGAAGCAGAAAAACGCCGCGCCGCTATCGAAGCAAAATCTACTCCCGCCAAATCAGACTAGCCATGCGACCGGTTTGGCGATCTAGCCGATACGAATAAAAACGTTGCGCATCACTGACAGTGCATTCGAGACCGCCTGCAACTTGGGTCACGCCTACTGAGTTCAAAATCAAGCGCGCGAGTTCGTAAATATCAGCCAGCATTTTTTTTTGCGCACCATTGATACCAAACTGCGAGAAACATGCACGTAACTTATCTCCTTCAATTTCACGCGTATTCGGATAGCATAGTGCTCGCGTTAAAAACGCTAGCAACACATCTTCTCCCACCTCAAATTTGCTAGGGCCAATCGCAGGGCCCAACCAAGCGATCACCTCTTGCGCTCCTTTCTCGCGCATCGCCGCCACCGTATTTTCTAACACGCCTTGCGCCAAACCGCGCCAGCCAGCATGTGCTGCTGCGACCACACTGCCATCTGCGGCGGCGAATAGAACTGGCAAACAATCTGCCGTCAGCACTGCGCACATCTCGTGGGCGGCATTGGTCACGCTAGCATCGGCCTCGACGCTCGCTTGTGTAAGGCGTATTTCGGCGGCGTCACGCACTATTGTGCTATGAATTTGTGATAGGAAGATGACAGGCTTAGGCACAAATTGATTGAGGATGGCGCGGTTGAGTGCCACTGCCTCGGGCGCATCTCCAACGTGATCGCCCAAATTAAGCCCCGGGCCGCCCTGCCCATCGTCATAGGCGCCGAGGCTGGCACCTTGGGCTCTAGTGGTGACCAAAGCGCGGATATTCGACGGTAGCCCCGGCCAGTCGGGAATAATAAATTGAGAGCCGGGTGAAAGATCCTCAAGCATGCTGATTAAGCAGTTTGCGCTGGCATGCCCGCTTGTTCAATAAGGGCAGCAAAATCAGCTTCGAGTGGAATGTGCCATTCCATGGTTTCGCCGGTCACGGGATGAATCAAGCCTAAGCGCCGTGCCTGCAATGCTTGACGGTGGAAGAACCGTGCCAGATGCTGCTTGCCATAGAGTGTATCGCCCACCAAAGGAAAACCGAGCGACAACATATGAACCCGAATTTGATGGGTGCGTCCGGTCTCTAAGCGACATGTCACCAAACTAACAGGAAAGCGCTCCAGCATGCCGGTTGCCACGCGCTGATAATGCGTCATCGCCGGCTTTGCTAACACGCTCATCGACACCGCCATTTTCAGGCGATCACGGCTATGCCGCGCCATCGCTGCATCGACCGTGCCTGATGCGATTGGCGTGCCCCAGACCAGCGCCGCATATTCACGTTTAACAGTGCGCGCTTGCAATTGACGTACCAGATCAGTCTGCGCTGCCAAGGTTTTTGCCACCACCATCAATCCAGACGTATCTTTATCTAAACGATGCACAATTCCGGCGCGGGGCACTTGCGCCAAAGCAGGTCGATGAAACAGCAGCGCATTTAATAAAGTTCCTGACCAATTACCCGCAGCTGGATGCACCACCAAACCTGCAGGCTTATTAATCACCAAGATGGCTTCATCTTCATACACAATCTCTAACGCGATATCTTCAGGTGCATAGGCGTGGTCCTCAGGTGCAGCCTGCGGATGAATCGCTATCATTTCGCCACCCAACATGGTGGTCTTAATTTTGGACGCTTTGCCATCGACCAACACAAAGCCGTCTTCTATCCATTTTTGTAAGCGCCCCCGCGAAAACTGTGGAACCAGTTTGGAGACGACTTTGTCCAAGCGCTCGCCACAATAGCTGTCTGGGACTTTAAGAGCGATGATTTCAGATAAAGAATCGGCTTGTTCAGCCTCTTCCAAATCAATTTCATCAATTTCTGAGGAACTATCGGTTAAAATCATTGGGTCTGTTGGTATCACATTAATTGCCATCGGCTATAATCCGTCAATTATTCTCATGCACACGCAAAGCTTATGCACATTAAATATACAAAATTGTTAGGTCTCGTTCTTACTGTTTCACTAGCTGGCTGCGGTATTTTTGGCGATAAAATTGAAGAGAGTAAAAACTGGTCAGCAGAAAAATTATACGCTGAAGCAAAAGATGAATTGGCATCAGGCAGCTATGAAAGATCTGTTCAATTATTCGAAAAATTAGAATCGCGTTTCCCTTTCGGCGCTTATGCACAACAAGCACAACTTGAAATTGCCTATGCCAATTACAAGCAAGGCAATCAGGCTGAAGCGCTGGCCGCGGTGGATCGCTTTATTAAGTTACACCCCAATCACGCCAACGTTGATTACATGTATTACTTACGTGGTCTGATCAATTTTAACGACGACATGGGCTTTTTTAGCTTTATCGCCAATCAAGATATTACAGAACGTGATCCTAAAGCGACTCGCGATTCTTTCGATGCCTTCAAAGAGTTGGCAACGCGCTTTCCAAACAGTAAGTATACCCCAGACGCCATCACCCGCATGAAATATCTGGTGAATGCACTGGCACAATACGACTTACACGTAGCGAAATACTACTTGCGCCGCAATGCTTTTGTCGCTGCCGCCAATCGTGCGCAATCGGCGATCAAAGAATACCCAGATGCGCCCGCCGTCGAAGAAGCGCTGGTTGTTTTGATCAAATCCTATGACGCGATGGGCATGGGTGATTTGCGTGATGATGCCAAACGGGTCTATACAGTCTATACACAAAATTTCCCGAACAGCAAATTACTGGAAACCTATGGCAGCAAGAAGTCTTGGTGGAAGTTTTGGGCTAAGGCCAACTCATAATTTGAAACATCGTTTCGTTCAGAAAGGCAGCGGCTTCGCTGCCTTTTTTATTTGCAGACTTGATTGATCACGCCAGGCGACGTCGAAACACCCACTTGGTCTCGCTCGATTCTTCTTCGCAATAGCGATAATCATCCACATCAAATTCTTTCAACTGCTGCGGCTTTTTGATTTGATGTTCGGCGCAATAACGCGCCATTGATCCACGCGCTCGCTTAGCAAAGAAAGAAATCACTTTATACTGCCCTTTGGAATAATCCTGAAAAACCGGATGGATCACTGGCACACCTAAGGATTTCAATTTGACAGCCTTGGCATATTCCTCGGAAGCGAGATTAATCACCGCCTTGCTTCTACTGGCACTCACTTCTTCTTGTAAATAGCCGCTCAGCTTATCCGACCAATACGCATACAAACTAGCACCTGCCGAGTTTTTTAAGCTACTTCCCATTTCTAATCGATACGCATACATCAAATCAAAGGGACGCAAAATTCCATACATGCCCGATAAAATGCGCAGATGCTTTTGCAAATAATTGAGCGAGCGTACGCTCAAATCTTGCGCTTGCAAACCAGTGTACACATCGCCATCAAAGGCGAAAATCGCTTGCTTTGCAATCGCGCTCTGATTCACGATGGCGGCAAAGCGTTCAACATTTAAGTCAGCCAACGTCGGCGAGATTCCCATCATCGTTTGTAATTGCGACGAGGACAATCGCGCGGCAAGAGAGGCAAGGTACAATGCATCTTTCTCGAACAAAAGCGCACTAGTCGTTTTTACGGGTGCAGGCGTCACGAAATCTAAGCTCTTCGCTGGCGACAATAAAATAAACATACACTCCTTCAACCTTCAATAGCGGACTCACGCAGCGATCACGCCACGCGCCGCCAATAATCAAATGACGAACAAAATTGTGCTCGATACTAATGTCTGTCTGGATCTGTTTGTATTTCACGATCCGCGCTGGACGCCCTTACTCACACTACTGCAAAGCGGTGTGCTCACCGCCGTATGCAGGGAAGATTGCAGAGATGAATGGCTGGCGGTTTTGCATTACCCTCACCTGCCGATTCGAGATGAAAATCGCGCGCAGATTGTAGCAAGTTTTGATCAAGTCATCACAGTAGAGCAACCCGCCAGCAAAAACATCAAACTACCTGTCTGCACTGACAAAGATGATCAAAAGTTTCTAGAAATCTGCCGGGATAGCGATGCGCAATTTTTAGTCACCAAAGACAAGGCTTTATTAAAGCTTGCCCGCAAAACTCGGGCGTTAAATCTTTTCATTATTGAAACTCCAGAGCAATTCCAGGCTCGCCTAGTTGCAAATCCGCAAGGTTTTCCGATAAATTCATTAAATCCTCAATAAAGTGATGACAAATTTTGTTGCCCGGGGTTATCCTTACATCACGCAAGTCTGGTTGCTGTATGTAAATTTTCACCGGTTTTCAATGACTGAGTATCAAAACAAACAAAGCCTGAATTTATCCTGAAATTGCATTTGCACAACAGCCAACATTTCTGAAAAATTCGCACATCAACGTGGCGACTATGGAGAATAGAGGATTATGACAGACTCAGCCGATGATCTAGACGCATTATTCGAGGAGATGGCGACGCAAAGAGCTTCGACACCCGCTCCCGCCAGCATTCAGTTAAATCATCTTCATCCGGTAGAAGAAGCAGCGCCCGCTAAATTTGATTTGCATAAATCAGAAGAGACTGGCAAGCCAATTTTCGACCGTCTGGGTGGACTGGTCAGGATGATGCATGATTCCATGCGCGAGCTAGGGTATGACCGTTCCCTTTCCGACGTTGCCTCACAAATTTCGGATGCGCAGGGGCGACTTGAATACGTTGCCTCGCTCACTGAACAAGCTGCAAATAAAGTCTTGAACGCCACCGACGAAGGCATCCCCGAGCAAGACGCACTCGCTAAAAATGCAAAGAACATTGACGAACGCTGGACTCGCTTGTTTAATGGACAGATGAGTGTTGAGGAATTCAAAGTATTAGCGTCTGATTCCAAGTCTTTTGCCAACAAAGTCTTAAGCTCCACCGATGCTGAAAAAGCGCGCCTGCTTGACATCATGATGGCGCAAGATTTCCAGGACTTAACAGGTCAACTGATTAAAAAAGTGCTGGCGATCACGCAGGCAGTTGAACACGAATTAGCGCAAATCTTAATAGACAATGCTCCCAAGGATCTCAAAGAAAAAGCTATTGAATTGATGGAAGGTCCGTCCGTTCCCAATGCAGCGCTCGAACAGGACGATGTCGATAACCTCCTTGACAGTCTGGGTTTCTAAATGGATGACATGCTCAAAGAATTTGTCGTTGAAGCACTTGATTTGGCGATCAACGTAGAAGAGCACCTGCTTTCCCTTCAGCGCAATCCAGGGGATATGAACACGCTCAATGCGGTGTTCCGATCTTTCCATACGATTAAAGGCGGGGCGGGTTTTATGAACCTTTCGGCGATGGTCTCAGCTTGCCATCTCACCGAAAACCTTTTCGATGCGCTGCGCACCGGCAAATCGCCAGTGACGCCTTTTGCGATTGAGGCAGCGTTAGAAGCCAGTGGCTTTGTCTCAGATCAATTAACGGCGCTCTCAAATGGGACTCAACCTGACCAGCTGTCAACGATGCCCTCTCATTTAGAGAAAGCGTTAAATGAAGCAATCGATGGCAAAGTGACTGGTGATGTCGGCAAGGCTGCCCCCAAAGCTGCTCCCAAACCAGCACCAGAAACCAATCCCGATAGTGCTACACCTCCGGTCTCTGACGATGGCACGGTTCAATGGGAAGAGTACTACCGCGCCGTGACGCCCGAAGGGACTTTGCCTGAAGCAGAAGTCGTTTCTCCTGTCGTCAAACAAGAACAAGAAGCAGTCAAAACATCGCTGGCAAGTAATGAAACCAAACAGTCGGCGCCCGTTAAAGAAGAGAGTATCCGTATTGATGCAGTTAAGCTCGACGTCTTACTGGAAGTCGCGGGCGAATCTGTTCAAGCCGCTAATCAAGCTGCTGTTTTACTCGAAAAACTATCGCAATTTAATTTTGATGGTGATGCCGCGCCACTGATGTCGGCATTAACTGAGACATTAAATCGTGCCTCTCGTTACTCCACCGAACTGCAACGCGCCACCTTGGCGACCCGGATGCAACCAGTTGGTCGTCTGTTCCAAAAATTCCCGCGTTTGATTCGTGAGCTGGCGAAAGATCTGGGTAAAGACGTTGATCTTGAAATCTCAGGAGCTGAAACTGAAGTTGATCGCGTCGTGGTTGACAGCCTCTACGATCCACTGGTGCATATGCTACGCAATTCGCTTGATCATGGCATCGAATCAGCCGAAGAACGTGCTGCCACAACCAAGTCACCCCGTGCCAAAATTTTGCTAAAAGCCTGGCAAGAGTCAAGCAGTGTCATGATCGAAGTGACCGATGATGGCAAAGGCATGGATGCTAATCGTTTGCGCGAAAAAGCAATCTCAAAAGGCCTCATCAACACCCACGAAGCCCGCACCGACGATGAAGCTTTCCAATTAGTATTCTTGCCCGGCTTCTCGACCAAAGAGGTCGCGTCGAGTGTTTCCGGGCGCGGCGTCGGCATGGACGTCGTTAAGACCGCAGTGGAACGCCACCGGGGTGCAATTCGCATTAATTCCAATCTGGGCAAAGGTACGACTTTCATCATCCGATTGCCGATTGAATTATCAATCGTCCCGACCATGCTAGTACGTTGTGCCGGAGCCTCGTTAGCCTTGCCGATGTCCACGGTGCAGCGGGTCGTCGAATTACCTGAGACCTTTGAAAGTGTCGGCGGTCAGTCGGTGTTGCGCGATCTTGGTAGACCTTTACCGATACGCTCGCTCGGACAACTATTGGGATATGAAAAGAGCTCAGAACGCGTCGGTATCGTTATTGCTGCGCCTAACCCCTACATCATTTCCGTTGACTCGGTTGATGGCACCTCCGATCTGGTCATTAAGCCACTCACTTGCATTTCTACGCCGGGCATCACAGGCACCGCCCGTTCTGCCGAAGGTGAGTTAGTCCTGGTCATCAGTCTCTCCTTCTTGCTTGATGGCTGCAAAGTCGTCGAACGCCTCACTGCCTGATTTAGCACACAATCTGCGTCTAAGTTGACGCAGATTGTGGCGCATAAAAAACCTGCCTGTCGATTCTCTGTCAGAATAGCGGTTTGCCGACCATCTTCACGCTACCGTGTCCAAATCTCCCCTTATTCGTACTCTATCTGATCTTCAATTCGGCAATCAATTTGCGCAATTGGGTGAAGAATTTTTTGCCCGCGTGCAGCCAACGGCGATTAGCGCCCCCTATCTGGTTGCTCATAGCCCTGCACTATTTTCTGAATTAAATTTTGCCGGAGAACTGATCCAAGATCACTCATTTCTGGATGTTTTTAGTGGCAACCAACTCGCCACGGGCAGTCTCAGCTTAGCCGCTGTTTACTCTGGTCATCAATTCGGCGTCTGGGCCGGACAATTGGGCGACGGTCGCGCGCTCTTGCTAGGTGACTTGAGTATTGCAGATAAAAGCGAAAAACAAGAGTTTCAATTGAAAGGCGCGGGAATCACCCCATTCTCACGCTCAGGCGATGGACGCGCCGTACTGCGTTCTTCTATCCGCGAATTTCTTTGTTCGGAAGCGATGGCAGGCCTAGGCATTCCAACCACGCGCGCGCTCTGTGTGATCGGCTCCGAACAGCGCGTCTTACGTGAACAAGTTGAGAAAACCGCCATCGTCACCCGCGTCGCGCCCAGCTTCATCCGCTTTGGCAGCTTTGAGCATATGTATTATCAGGGCAAAGGCGAGCAACTAAGAGAGTTAGCCGATTTTCTGCTACAACAGCATTACCCTGAATTACAAGATGATGCTCAACCTTATGCCGCGCTATTACGCAACATTTGCGAGCGCACTGCAAGACTGATCGCACAATGGCAAAGCGTGGGGTTTATGCATGGCGTAATGAACACCGATAACATGTCGGTCTTGGGTTTAACGCTAGATTACGGCCCTTTCGGTTTTATGGATGGCTACGATGCTCAGCACATTTGCAATCACAGCGACACTTCGGGGCGCTATCGCTACGAACTACAGCCGCAAATCGGGCAATGGAATTGTCACGCGCTGGCACAGGCGATGTTGCCGCTGATTGGCGATGTAGATACGACGCAAGAAGCGCTTTCTACTTATGTCCCCACCTATGAAGCACGCTATCAAGAACTCATGCTTGCCAAGCTAGGGTTGATCAGTGCCGATGCAACGATGCGCGAGCAAGACACCGCCTTGCTAGAGAAATATTTGGAATTAATGGCGCGCAATCGTAGCGATTACACATTGAGTTTTCGCAGGCTGAGCCAGATCACCAGTGGTCGTAATGCCAGTGCGGATGACTTGGCCGCTCAGTATCAGCAAGAGCGCACATTACTCGATCTCTTCCTCGATAGAGAAAGCGTACAAGCATGGCTGCAAGATTATCGTACACGCCTGCAGAGACAAGCTGGAGACGAGTCGGCGCGCCAGCAAGCAATGAACCGAGTCAACCCGAAATTTATCTTGCGCAATCATCTGGCGCAGCAAGCGATAGAGAAAGCCGAACAACATGACTTCTCAGAAGTGCGCAAACTCTTAGACATCCTGACTCATCCATTTGACGAACAAGAAGAAAATGCGCACTATGCGAAAGAAGCGCCCGAATGGGCAAAACAACTTTCGATCAGTTGCTCCTCTTAGGCACCTAATATGAACAAAATCAAAAAAACCGATACCGAATGGCGGCAGCAACTCGACGAGATGCAATATCAGGTGACGCGTCATGCGGCGACTGAACGCGCCTTCACCGGCAAATATTGGGATCACCATGAGCCAGGCATTTACACTTGCGTTTGCTGCGGTACAGACTTATTTGAGTCGGATACCAAATTCGACTCTGGCTGTGGCTGGCCTAGTTATTTCAAGGCGATCAACCCAGCCCATGTGCGCGAAATCACCGACCAATCATTTGGCATGACGCGCGTCGAAATTGTGTGTAACATCTGCGACGCTCATTTAGGACACGTTTTTCCAGACGGCCCGCGGCCGACTGGTTTGCGCTATTGCATCAACTCCGCTTCGCTCGCTTTTAAGTCAAAATAAACCAAAAAAATAACGCTATGATGAAATTTTTGTTTGACCTCTTCCCCGTGCTTCTTTTTTTTCTGAGTTATAACCGGGCGCAGCAACATCCAGAACAAGCCCATCAACTCGCTAATCAACTTCTTAGTGGTCTCACCTCAGGTTCGTCGATTTCACTACAAATGGCCCCCATCGTCATTGCGACTGCGGTCGCGGTATTGGCGTCGATCAGTCAAATCGCTTATTTGCTGTTACGACGCAAAACCATCGACCTCATGCTGTGGGTCTCTTTTAGCATCGTCACCCTATTTGGCGGCCTGACGATTTATCTGCAAAACGACACTTTCGTCAAACTCAAAGTCACGATCATTTATTGGCTCTTTGCATCTGGATTTTTATTCAGCCATTATTTTTTGAAGAAAAATGTTCTGAAAATCAGTATGGGCAAAGAAATTAACATGCCCGATCAGGCATGGACCAGACTCAATTTCATCTGGATCGGCTATTTTGCCCTGATGGGTGCGGCCAATTTGTATGTGGCGCTTAATTACTCACAAGCGACGTGGGTCAGTTACAAGTTTTATTCATTGTTTAGCCTGCCTGTCTTCTTGATCGCTCAAAGTTTCCTGTTGGTAAAATACATAAAGGACGAAGAATGAACAGGCATAAAGAGCGCATAGAGCGCATACAACAAAGACTACAAGAACAACTACAGCCTCTGCTCTGCGAGCTACAGGATGACTCCGAGGCGCACCGCGGCCATGCAGGCGCAGCCTCAGGTGCAGGGCATTTCTCCCTGAAAATCGTCAGTGAAAAATTTGCTGGACTAAATCGTATTTCACGCCACCGACTAGTGTATGATGCCGTTGGCGATTTAATGCACACGGAAATCCATGCACTGGTCATCCAAGCTTTAAGTCCTTCGGAGACATCCAATTAAACAATATTGCTTAGTTACTTTCTTTTACTTTGTTATTTAGGAACAGATAATGACTTTTAAACCTGCTCATTTGCTGGTTGTACTTCTCGTAACCGCATTCCCAACTATGGCACAGACCTTAGCAACCGTTAACGGTAAAGCCATCCCCGCCTCTAGAGCCGAACCTTTCGTCAAGCAAGCTTTGTCCCAGGGTCAAAAAGACGGCCCACAATTACGTGCTGCGATTAAAGATACTCTGGTCGGTCGTGAAGTGTTATTGCAAGCCGCAGAAAAAGCAGGCTATTCAAAAAGCGAAGAAATAAAGCTGCAAGTCGAAATGGCGCGCCAGCAAATCATGATTCAAGCTTTGATGCGTGCTCACATCGAAAAAAATCCAGTCTCAGAAGCGGATATTAAAACTGCCTATGATCGTTGGAAGACACAAAACGGCGACAACGAATTTCATCCAGCGCACATTTTGTTTGAAAAAGAAGATGATGCAAAAGCTGTCATCTCTAAGTTGAAAGCTGGCGCCAAGTTCGACGAATTGGCTAAGCAATCAAAAGACACTGGATCTGCAGGCAAAGGCGGCGATTTGGACTGGGTTTCTCAAGCCAACGTTCCACCTGAATTTGCAACAGCATTAGCTGGTCTCAAAAAAGGTCAGTTCACAGAAACACCAGTCAAAACAGAGCTCGGTTTCCACATCATCAAACTCGAAGATGTGCGCCCTCTGAAATTGCCAACACTGGAAGAAATGAAACAGCAAATTGGCGAGAGCTTGGTACAAGAAAAAGTACAGGCTTATCAGCAGACTTTGTTGAAAGCTGCCGTAATCAAAGACGGCGCAGCGAAGTAATTTTAGCTTCATAAAAAATGCCCGCTCAGTTGCAGAACTGAGCGGGCATTTTTATTTTGAAAAATCAAACGCCTATTCTCTCCAGCATATTCCCCAGCTCCCGTAAAGTCGGCTCCAGCTTAGGGTGACGTGTCGCAAATCCGGCGTAAATCAATTTGGCGCGTTCGCTGATTGCTGCGTAAATCGGGTCATCGGGTGGATCGTCGTGACGCAAGGCATTTTCTATATCTTGATTCAAACTCTGCAATAATCGACGTGTCTCATTGTCGATATCGTCGGTCTGACGCAAACCTTCGTGTAATTGCTTTGCCAAGCCTTTGAGCATTTCTTGTTTCATCGCCACCTCCTACAGTTGATAGAGTAAAACCACCGCCTCCGTTGCAATGCCCTCTTCTCGCCCCAAGTAACCTAATTTTTCATTGGTCTTGGCTTTCACGTTAACCTGCTGCAGACTGATTTGCAAGTCTTCTGCAATATTTTGTCGCATCGCCAAAATATGCGGTGCCATTTTGGGTTGTTGCGCGATGATAGTTGAATCCAGATTCACAACGCCATAGCCAGCTTGCCGAACTCGCGCCATCGCCTCCTGCAACAAAACCCGAGAATCCGCACCCGCATATTGAGCATCGGTGTCGGGAAACAAACCGCCAATATCGCCCATCGCCGCTGCCCCGAGCAGTGCATCGGTAATCGCATGCAATAAGGCGTCGGCATCGGAATGCCCAGCCAGCCCGGTTTTGTGCGGTATCGTCACACCGCCCAAAATCAAGGGACGCCCAACCACCAGCGCATGACAATCATAGCCTTGACCAATTCGTAGTGGCGGTAAATTATTCCTTGTTTCCTGCATCATTGTTCCTGATCAAAATAGAGCGATAAAAATTCCAAATCTTCTGGCACCGTCAATTTGCGATTTCTCAGAGCGCCTTGTACGAGTCGAATTGGCAGATGCATGGCCTCGATCGCGCTCGCTTCGTCGGTGACCTGGGGGCAAACTTGCAATGCCTGCTGCAACAAGCCCTTGCGAAACATTTGTGGCGTTTGCGCCTGCCACATTTGCTCTCGGTTGACGGTTTCCACACTAGCTCCGACCGCTGGATCACCGCCACGCACCCGCTTTAAAGTATCCACCACGGGCAAAGCAAGCAAACCTCCGACCGCATCGTCTGCCACTTCAATAATGAGTTTTTCCAGCAATGCAGGCGTCAAACCGGGGCGCGCGGCATCGTGTACCAAGACCCAATCTGTCTCAAGGCAGGCAATCTGCTGCAAACCATTTTGCACCGTTTGTGCACGCGTTTCGCCGCCACAACGCAACACGCTGTAACGCGAGTTCGGTGTCAACATAGAGTCAATCCATTCATCTTGTGGGCTCACCACCACATAAGTGTGAACTATGTGCGGCGAGACTAAGAAAGAATCAAGACTTCTTTGCAAGACAGAACGCCCCGCCAAATCCAAATATTGCTTAGGCCGCTGCCCCCCCATGCGAGCGCCAACACCGGCTGCGGGAATCAGACCAAAATAACGTGGGTGTGCGGGATAGACAGAAGGAGAATTACTGGGATCGAAACTCATGAGCGCGGCGTGCTTCGTTTATAATGTTCGCTCATTTTAACCCTTAGTTTTCTACCGTGCGCAAATCTTGTTGGGCTATACGCCAACTCGCGCACCGCGATCTCTTTGCACTCCACCATGTCTTTCGATTTCATCAAAGCCCTAGCCAAACCCGGCAACCGATACGCTCTGCCCACCCTACACGGTTCAGCAGACGCTTACGCCTTAGCGCAAGCCGCGCAAGCACTCAAAGCAGAGCAACGCATGCTCACCGTGTTTGTCGCCAATCCCGGCGACGCGCAGCGCTTATTGAATGAAATCCCGTGGTTTGTGCCTGCGCTGCGCTGCCACCATTTGCCGGACTGGGAAACTCTGCCTTACGATGCCTTCTCACCGCATCAAGACTTGGTCTCTGAACGACTGGCGACCCTGTATGAAATCAATCATGGCAATTGCGATGTCTTGATCGTCCCCGCCACCACAGCCTTGGTGCGCATGGCACCGCCCTCTTTTTTGGCGGCTTACACTTTCTTCTTCAAACAGGGCGAGACCCTGAACGAAGCCAAATTAAAAAGCCAGCTCACATTAGCGGGCTACACCCATGTCTCGCAAGTGATGTCGCCCGGCGAATACTCGGTGCGCGGCGGCTTGATCGATCTGTTTCCTATGGGCTCAGTCCTGCCTTATCGCCTCGATTTGTTTGGTGACAGCATAGAGACCATACGTACCTTTGACGCCGACACTCAGCGTTCGCTCTATCCGGTCAAAGAAGTGCGCCTGTTACCGGGACGCGAATTCCCTATGGATGAAGCCGGACGCAGCGCGTTTCGCAATCGCTGGCGCGAGCAATTTGAAGGCGACCCATCGCGCTCATCGATTTATAAAGACATAGGCAATGGCATTGCTTCGGCCGGGATTGAGTATTATCTGCCGCTGTTTTTTGACGAAACCGCCAGCCTGTTTGATTATTTACCCAAGCACACGCATTTTGCCTTGCTGGGCGATATCGACGCCGCGATACAACGATTTTGGCAAGACACGCATTCCCGTTATCAGTTTTTAAAATCGGATAGAGAGCGCCCTGTGTTGCCGCCAGAGGCGATCTTTTTGCGTGATGAAGATTATTTTTCCGCGCTCAAACCACAGGCACGCTGGGTCATTCAAACTGGCGGATCAGCATCTGAAGCTTCCTGTTTTTTACCTGACATCGCCGTCAATCGCCGCGCCGACGATCCGCTTGGTAATTTGCGCTCTTTCCTGTTGCAGACCACTAAGCGCGTGTATATCTGCGCAGAATCGGCAGGTCGCCGCGAGACCTTGCAGCAGTATTTCAGAGATTTTTCGCTAGCTGTCACCATCGCGGAAGACTACGCTGATTTTGAAACTGGCAGCGCACGCATCGTTTTAGGTGTGGCACCTTTACATGCAGGCTTTCAACTAGAAGACTACGCTTTCGTCACCGAAACCGAACTGTATGCAGGCTCTGGCAAGCGCATAGGCCGCAAAAAACAAGAAGCAGTCACCGAAGTCGAACACATGGTGCGCGACTTGTCCGAGCTCAAAATCGGCGACCCTGTGGTACATAGCAATCATGGCATTGGTCGCTATATGGGCTTGGTCAATATGGATTTGGGCGAAGGCGAAACCGAGTTTTTACACCTTGAATATGCCAAAGATACCAAGCTCTATGTGCCGGTATCCCAACTCCATGTGATTTCGCGCTATTCGGGTGCGAACCCCGATGATGCACCGCTGCATAGCCTGGGCTCAGGGCAGTGGGAAAAAGCCAAGCGTAAAGCCGCGCAACAGATACGTGACACCGCTGCCGAGCTGCTCAATCTATATGCGCGCCGCGCTCTGCGAGTCGGACATGCGTTTGAATATTCGGCTCAAGACTACATCACCTTTGCCGAGAGTTTTGGCTTTGACGAGACCCCAGATCAGGCTGCTGCCATTACCGCCGTAATAGGCGACATGACTTCCGGCAAGCCTATGGACAGATTGATCTGCGGCGATGTCGGCTTTGGCAAAACAGAAGTCGCTTTGCGCGCCGCCTTTGTCGCTGTCATGGGCGGCAAACAAGTCGCCATCCTCGCGCCGACCACGCTACTGGCCGAACAACACGCACAAACCTTCGCCGACCGCTTTGCCAATTGGCCGGTACGCATAGCCGAGCTGTCCCGCTTTAGAAGCGGCAAAGAAATCGCACAAGCGATTAAAGGCATGGGCGATGGCACGGTCGACATCGTCATCGGCACGCATAAGCTCTTATCGGACGATGTGAAATTTTCGCGTTTAGGACTGGTCATCATCGACGAAGAACACCGCTTTGGTGTGCGCCAAAAAGAAGCTCTCAAATCGCTGCGCGCCGAAGTCGATGTCCTGACCTTAACGGCGACACCGATCCCCCGTACTTTGGGCATGGCCTTAGAAGGCTTGCGCGACTTCTCTATCATCGCGACCGCCCCGCAAAAGCGTCTGGCGATCAAAACCTTTGTCCGCAGTGAAGGCGACTCGGTGATACGCGAAGCCTGTTTGCGGGAGCTCAAACGCGGCGGACAAGTCTATTTCTTGCACAATGAAGTCGAGACCATAGAAAACCGCAAGGCCATGCTAGAAGCGCTGTTACCAGAAGCGCGCATTGGCGTCGGCCATGGTCAAATGAATGAGCGCGAACTAGAGAAAGTCATGCGCGATTTTGTCGCACAGCGCTACAACATTTTATTGTGTACCACGATTATCGAAACCGGTATCGACGTCCCTAGCGCCAACACCATCATCATGCACAGAGCCGACAAATTTGGCCTGGCACAGTTGCATCAGCTACGTGGTCGCGTCGGTCGTTCGCACCATCAAGCTTATGCGTATTTGCTCGTGCACGACGTACAGGGTTTAACCAAACAAGCCAATCGCCGACTCGAAGCAATTCAACAAATGGAAGAACTAGGCAGCGGCTTTTATCTCGCCATGCATGATTTAGAAATTCGCGGTGCGGGTGAAGTCTTAGGCGACAATCAATCGGGCGAGATGCATGAGATTGGCTTCCAGATGTATTCCGATATGTTAAGCGAAGCAGTCCGCGCCTTAAAAGCGGGCAAAGAACCCGATCTCGCTGCACCGCTCGCCAGCACCACCGAAATTAATCTCCACATCCCCGCCCTCTTACCCAGTGATTTTTGCGGCGATGTACACGAGCGTTTATCGATCTATAAACGTCTGGCCAATTGCAACAAGCAAGATGCCATCGACGATCTGCAAGAAGAGATGATAGACCGCTTCGGCAAACTGCCCGAACCGGCCAAATCACTGTTGGAAACCCACCGCTTACGGATCGCCGCCAAACCACTGGGCATCATTAAAATTGATGCCCATAGCGAAGCAGCCACCTTGCAATTTGAACCGCAACCACCGATCGATGCCATGCGCATTATCGAGCTGATTCAAAAGAACAAGCACATCAAACTCAACGGGCAAGACAAATTGCGCATACAAGCCAATATGCCCGACCTCGCCGCGCGCGTCGCCCAAATCAAAGCGACCCTCAAGGCGCTGCACTGAACTTTTTGAACACAAATCCTATGCACTTAACCCTACAAAGCTTACAACCACTTTCCGCCGGACATGAACTGATCACCCGATTGCGTGATCGTTTGCTGTTCAAGCATTTTCGTGCCCTCAATGACCATGCCATTCGCATCGATGAGGTCGAGATTGATCCTTCGAGTTATGCTGAGATTCAAGACCTGTGTCACGCCGTACAGATTGATGTCTGTCTGGCTCCGGCACGACGCTTGAGCGACTTCAAGTTAGTCGCGATGGACATGGACTCCACCCTGATCACCATAGAATGCATCGATGAAATCGCCGACATGCAAGGCCTCAAACCGCAAGTCGCCGAAATCACAGAAGCGGCCATGCGCGGTGAAATCGAATTTCAAGAAAGCCTGATCCGGCGCGTTGCACTCTTAAAAGGCTTAGATGCCAGCGCATTAGAGCGCGTGTATGAAGAACGATTGCAACTCTCACTGGGCGCGGAAAACATGCTGCGCACGGTGCAGCAAGCTGGTCTCAAAACACTATTAGTTTCGGGCGGCTTCTCCTTCTTCACAGACCGCATCAAAACCCGCTTGACGTTAGACTACATCCACGCCAACCAACTAGAAATTGTAGACGGCAAACTCACGGGCAAAGTGACCGGCGTGATCGTCGACGCCGAAGAAAAAAAGCGCACCGTCGAACGCATCTGTGCCGAGATGGGCATCACACCACAACAAGCCATCGTCATGGGCGACGGCGCTAACGATCTCAAAATGATGAGCATCGCCGGCCTCTCCGTCGCCTTTCGCGCTAAGCCTGTGGTACGCCAACAAGCTAGCATTGCGCTGAATTTTGTGGGGCTGGATGGGGTGTTGAATGTGGTGGATGTGGATTAGAACTTGAAACTTTAAGGGGCGAAAACAAGTTAATGTCCACGAAAGGCACGAAAAACACCAACAAAAAATGTTTCTTTTCGTGCCTTTCGTAGTTTTCGTGGACAAAAAAAGTGCATTTCAGAACCTGCGAATAGCAGAAACAAGAACTAGCCTTTAATTTTAAAGACCACGTTGACTGTCTGCTGATATTTCAAATACGCAGGCATAGAGAAGTCTCTCGTTTGCGGCTTTACTTCGACGAAGGTACTTTCATATTTCGTCTCGCCATCGAGTCCAATCAAACTCGCAATGCTTTTAATAGGTGCTTGCGAAATCGCACCGGCATTTCCTAGACGAACCGAAAAACCTTGCGCCAATCGTTGTGCATTTTGTTTTGCATCTGCAGCGGCGCGCATCACTAAATCGTGCTGAATTTGCGGCAAATCATCGCGACCAAAACGCACGCTAAAATTCCCCAAATATGCCTTTTGCAGCAAACCGGAAACAATCGCATTCCACTGCTTCATGTCACGCACGACGACGTGAAAATTCCTCATCAAGCGATATCTCTTCGCATTCTCATCTCTATCCTGATATTCAATTGGGCTGATAAATCGTTTAATGTCAGCCGCGTCAATATCACCCTCAGCGATTTGCTGAGACACGAGAAATTCAAAAACTTCCTTCGAGTCAGCGACTATCGTATCTATGGTCAGTTGCGGCTCTGGCGTCAACTCCGTCAATTCAAAATCAATCTCCGCCATCGTCGCAGGCAAATGTATACTCGCTTCGCCTGTAGCGTGAATAAACGGAAAGTTAGGTAGCGTCCCAGCCAAAACAGAACCAAAAATCGTTAACACCATCAACAATAAAGCACCTTTTTTCATCATATTATTTTCAATCTGGTAAAAAAGAATCGTAAAAAAGCGGAGCGATGTCTCGCTCCGCCAAGAGGGAGATACTGAGGAAAATGAACTTCGATTAATCTAGCTTCCAAAGGTAAGTCACCATAGTATTTGATGCCACGCTTTTCCCATCTTTTAATGCGGGTTTTGCGATGCAACTACCTTTCAGTAATTGTTCTCGAACGGCATTGTCCAATCCCTCAAATTTACTTGAGCTAAGAACTTGAACGTTATCGATCGCGCCTGTCTCGGTGATATGTACATCAAGCTTTGTGATCCCATGTTCTTCATTTCGCAATGAAGCCCTCGGATACTCTGGCTTGCAACCAAGTGCGTCAAAATTGATTTTTGCCGGGCGAGTATTTGACTGCGTTTTTAGCACGGCTCCTTGAACCAAGACGAATTGATTATTTTTTTCCTTATCATCGTCATCCAATCTCCAAACATACTGAACTTGGCTTACCAATTTCTTAGCTACACCATTAACTGTGCCTGGCTGCATCTTACAGGCGGGATTAAGGAGCGGTTTTTTGACGGCCTCATCTAACATCACATGGCCACTCGATTTGATCACCTTCACTTGCGTCGCTGTTCCCTCTGCAGAAATCGTGACCGCCAACGTCGTTGTACCGGTCAATTCATTTCTGAGCGCAGCTCTAGGGTATTCCGGCTTACATGCCGGCTTCTCAAAATCAATCCTTCCATTAATTACAATATTTGATTTCTTCGAATCTTTATTCTGTACATCTGGTTTGACGCTCTCATTAACAAGCTCAGGTAAATCCGCCATCGGCGCCTCAGCAATTTCAAC
>JACQDW010000029.1 GCA_016200845.1 Burkholderiales bacterium
GATTTTTTCATCGTACTCTTGAGCAGAAAAATTAGAGCCGCCCGTCTCTTTATAACGCCAGTGCGCCGCCACACCAAACTCGGAAAACTGGTGCATCTCTTTGGTCCGAATTTGCACTTCCAACGGGCGACCGTCATCCACAATCACCACGGTATGCAAGGACTTGTATCCATTCGGCTTTGGGCGGGAAATATAGTCGTCAAATTCCTTGGGGATGGGCGTCCACAAATTGTTCAAAATACCCAAAACGGTATAGCAATCCTTGGTATCTTCGACCACCACACGAAAGGCGCGCACGTCATACAATTCGTCAAAATCAACCTTCTTGCCGCGCATTTTTTTCCAAATGCTGTAGATATGTTTGGGGCGCCCCGTGACTTCGGCATGGATACCAACAGCGGTGAGCTCGTGCTCCAAACGCGCAATCGCAGACACCACAAAACTCTCGCGCTCTACCCGCTTTTCCTCCAGCATTTTGGCAATGCGTTTGTATTGCTCCGGCTCCAAAAAGCGGAAAGAGAGGTCTTCCAATTCCCATTTCAATTGCCAAATTCCGAGACGATTCGCGAGCGGCGCATATAAATCCATGGTTTCGCTGGCGAACTGCTGTGCTGCCCCATCATCGCGTTTGCATTCGGCGAAATAACGCAGAGTCGTCACACGCGAAGCCAGACGCACCAAGACCACCCGCATATCGTTCGCCATTGCCAACACCATCTTGCGCAAGACTTCCATTTGCGAAGCTGAACGCTCTGCTTCATCCTTACCGCGACCAACATCATGCTGAATCAAAGTCGCTTCGCGTAGTCGCATCAAGCGCCTTACACCTGCGACTAGTCCGGCAATTTCTTTGCCGAACATGATCTCAATTTTCTCTGCTGCCAGCGGATTAATTTCAGAAAGCTCAAAGAGCAAGCCGGCAATTCGCGTATCAACATCGGTCTTTAGCATTGCTAATGTCGAGGCAACACCGACAGCAAATTGCAGGGCATTTTGCTCGGTTAGAATCGCGCGCTCTTCAAAAAAAGGCGTCACGAATTCCAAGGCCTGCATCACACGATCAGAGTCAGCAGGTGACAGCCCTTCAACTAAAGGGGACTTGGAAATTGAAGCTGAAAGAGAAACCATAATTAAGTTTGTGCAGCAGTAATGACAATTTCGAGTAACCAATCAGGATTTGCTAACGCTGCTTGCACGGTAGCACGTGGCGGCGCACAACCAGGTGCGACCCAGGCATCCCATGCCTGATTCATCCCTGCCATATTCGCCATATCGGTAATAAAAATCTGACACATTAAGATACGAGATTTGTCGCTGCCCGCTTCAGCCAACAAACGATCAATTTGTTCCAACACATTATTTGTTTGAGCGACGATATCGCCATCTGGATTTTCGGGGACTTGTCCCGCAAGATAAACCACGTGATTAAAAATCGCATACTCAGACAACCGTGGCCCCACATGAAAATGTCGCATATCACTTACCTTCAAACTTAAACACCAAATTTAAAAAAGAACACAAAAACGAGCGCCCAAATCTTACAACAAAAATTCCTTAGCAATCGCGATTTGATCAGCATGGACAAAGGTCGGCGCATGGCCGACTCACGCTATCTCCCGCAATTGCGCGCGCGGGCCACGTTGCTGCATTTGCTGCGCGGTTTCTACACTGAGCAAATCAGACTCAGCACCCCGAATCAAGAGTGTATCGCAGCGTATCGCATCATAGGACGCCCATAACATCGTTTGCGCCATCATTGCTGACTCTTCCGTCACTGCTTTCACTGGCACGGCTAACCCAAGATCATAATGCCGCATCCATTTTCCGTCAGCATCTTGCTTCAACACGTCGCTCGCAATTTTTTGCCACTGCGCTTCATCGTGCGGACCGAACGACGCCGAGATGGTTCGAATGAATTGCGCCGCATCTTCAAAGCGATCAAAGCGCACATCCTGACCGATATAGTCACCGATGCGCCGCAAGGCTTCAAAATTCAAACTAGGTCCGACATCATTGAGAATTAGTTTGCGAATCGGGCTATGCTTCATCCCCGCCAGCACCAAACCAATTAAGCCTCCCATTGAAGTACCAAACCAGTCCACCGTGCCCGCATTCGCACGCGCCAACAAGCTCACCATATCACTGACATATTGAGGAATTTGATAGAGCGAAGGATTGGCAAAGTGATCGGATCGTCCCCGCCCAACGACATCAGGGCAAATCACCCGATAATCGTTTTCCAAGGCCTGAGCCAACGCGTCAAAATCATCTGAAACGCGGGTCACACCATGCACGCAGATCAATACTTTAGGATTGAGTGGATCACCCCACTCTTTGTAGGCCATTCGATGCAAGCCAAGTGGGGAAATACACTGGACAGATTTATGTTGAACAGGCATAAAATTTACTTTCAAAATAGTCGCTGATGAACACCATTTCGGCAATGGTTTGACATAAAATCTCAATCAGAAATCCAACTCTTTCATAGTGTCGCACACAACAAAGGAAAAAGCATGTCCGCTCGCAATCTAGATGGAAAAACAGCACTGGTTACCGGCTCAACTTCCGGTATTGGACTTGGCATCGCCCGCGCTTTAGCTGCCGAAGGTGCCCATATCATTTTCAATGGTTTTGGCGACGCTGCCGAAATCGCCAACCTGCGTGCTGCTGTTGAAGAAGAGTTTAGCGTGAAAACCAGTTACTTCAATGCCGACATGAGTCAATGCGATCAAATTGAAGCCATGATGCAAGCCGCGATTGCAGAATCTGGCAGCGTTGACATCGTGGTCAACAATGCAGGCATACAATACGTCGCTCCTATTGAAGATTTCCCAGTAGAGAAATGGGATGCCATCCTCGCCATTAATTTAACTTCCGCGTTCCACACCAGCCGACTGGCCTTGCCCGCGATGCGCAAAAAGAATTGGGGACGCATTATCAACGTGGCGTCGGTGCACGGATTAGTCGCTTCAGCACAAAAATCTGCCTATGTCGCTGCCAAACATGGGTTGATTGGACTAACCAAAACCACCGCGTTGGAAACCGCTGATAGCGCGATCACTTGCAATGCCATCTGCCCAGGATTTGTCCTCACTCCGCTAGTGCAAAAACAAGTTGATGCACGCGCCGAACGCGATGGCATCAGCAACGAAGAAGCCAAAAAATCGTTGCTAGCGGAAAAACAACCATCCTGCGAGTTTGTCACACCTGAGCAGCTAGGCGCATTAGCGGTGTTTTTCTGCAGCGACGCCGCCACACAAATTCGCGGCGTTGCGTGGAATATGGTTGGGGGCTGGGTGGCACAATAGGCCTTATTTACATCGCACGCTGGCATCAATAAAAACGCCCGGGGTTATGAACTGCCCCGGGCGTTTTTATTGATCAAATCAAGTCTGACACAAACACCTACCTACACCGCACTGACATCCAACTCGGCACCTGTCTTCGCGATGATTTCATCCTTGGTGACCCCAGGCGCTAGTTCAATTAATTTCAATCCTGTTGGTGTCACATCCATCACGCCCAGATCGGTGATGATGCGATCAACCACGCCCACGCCTGTTAATGGCAAATTACATGCTGGCAAAATCTTATGCGCATCACCTTTCGCGACGTGCTCCATCAAGACCACAACACGACCCACACCAGCCACCAAATCCATCGCGCCGCCCATGCCTTTGACCATTTTTCCGGGGATCATCCAGTTCGCCAGATCGCCTTTGGCTGACACTTGCATCGCACCTAAAATAGCGACATTAATTTTGCCACCACGGATCATGGCAAATGAATCGGCCGAACTAAAAATAGAGGAGCCTGCCAAAGTCGTCACCGTTTGTTTTCCCGCATTGATCAGGTCTGCGTCAACCTGATCTTCGGTGGGGAAAGGGCCAATTCCCAGCAATCCGTTTTCAGATTGCAGCCATACTTCCATGTGACTTGGCACATGATTGGCGACCAAGGTCGGCAAGCCAATTCCCAAATTCACATAAAAACCATCTTGTAATTCTTGCGCTGCGCGTGCAGCCATTTCGTCACGATTCCATGCCATGATATTGTCCTTTTTTCTGGGAGTGTGGGGTTTAGGCGGGAGTCACCGTGCGTTGTTCTATACGCTTTTCTGGCGTGGCATTGACAACGATACGATGCACATAAATACCTGGCGTATGCACTTCATCGGGATCGATGTCACCGATCTCCACCAACTGCTCCACTTCCACCACCGTGATTTTTCCAGCCATCGCGACGTTCGGGTTGAAATTGCGCGCCGTTTTGCGATACACCAGATTGCCTGCCTTATCGGCTTTATACGCCTTTACCAAAGACACGTCGGCCACCAGGGCACGTTCCATCACATATTGTTCACCATCAAATTCGCGCACTTCTTTGCCTTCGGCGACGATCGTGCCGACACCGGTTTTCGTGAAGAAAGCTGGAATACCCGCGCCGCCTGCGCGGAGTTTTTCCGCCAGTGTGCCTTGCGGGGTGAATTCCAATTGCAATTCGCCAGCCAGATATTGACGCTCAAATTCTTTGTTTTCACCGACGTAGGACGAAATCATTTTGGTGATCTGACGTGTTTGCAACAACTGCCCCAAGCCAAAGCCGTCCACACCAGCATTATTGGAAATCGCCGTCAGATTCGTTTTGCCGCTATCGCGCAAAGCAGCGATCAGCGCTTCTGGGATTCCACACAGGCCAAAGCCGCCTACTGCGATGGTCTGGCCATCTTTGACGATGTCAGCTATAGCCGAAGCTGCATCAGGATAAAGTTTATTCATACGTCTCCCTTATTGGGTTATCATCGAAAAAAAACTAAGCATAGAATGCTTGCCGCGACTATGCAATACCGTAGAACTACGATCCCCGCACGCCCGCTCTGCATTTTTTCACTTGTTTGTATGAACTCTGTCTCTGAAATCGATTTTGAAGCTATTTTCCGTTTAGCCCCCATCGGTATGTGCGTCTCTCAACATCGACAAATTGTGGCCTGCAATTATGCGCTAGCGCAGATGTTCGCCTGTCAACAATCGGATTTATTGGGACAGTCTTTCGTGATTCTCTACCCCACACCTGATGAATTTGAACGGACCGGCGCCCGCATCGAACCAATTATCCACAGCACGGGAATTTATTCAGACGAGCGCATCATGAAACGCGCTTCACAGGAACTGTTTTGGTGCCATGTCTCAGGACGTTCGCTCCATCCCGACAGTGCCCACGCTGCCTGCATCTGGAGTTTTGAAGATTTAAGCGCCAAGCGCAGTGTATCGCCAGAATTAACGACACGCGAAAGAGAAATAGCCGCGCTATTAGCCGACGGACAAACCAGCAAAATCATCGCTAGGCAATTGGCGCTCAGCCCACGCACTGTGGAAATGCACAGAGCAAAACTCATGCGCAAACTGAACGCCAGCAGCGCTAGCGAACTGATCAATAAACTACTCAGAATTCAAAGTTAAGGACTTACGCAAAACAGACGTTGGCGTCGTTGCATTCGCCTCGCCGTACAGTTGTACTGTCTTCGGCTCTGCGCCTAGCCACCGCAATTTTGCGTAAGCCTTATAGGAATTAAAGAAAGCGATCCAAAATTTTACGGCTATGTTTATCCAGCGCATACATATCACGAATCAGGAAATGAATGCCGTGATTATCCGAGATCAATAAAGAATCCTTACCAACGCGGCGGATATCTTCATCGCCTTTCAAGACGAAAGCAGTGCTGCCACGATCGGTCTCGACCTGCCAGGTGCACGGCGTTGCAAAACTCGTGACACTGGTGATGGTCGCAATCACAGGCATAAATTCACGCCCTTCCAATTCTTCACTAATTAAAACACGCAGCGTTGCTGGCAGATCAGCGAGCTTGTCTACCCAAGCCAGCTCTTCACCGTTTTCACGCACCAGTGAAATACCTTCATCGGGCGATTGTATGGGAAACGCTCGCACCGGACGAACATCGACATATTCTGCGCCATCAGCATCAATCAACACCAATTGTTGAAACGCATTACGGCTGAGTTGAAATTGTGTACTCATCTTATTCTCCCGCAATTGCCAAGGCCGCGGCATTTCTGGCCTGCGCCTCATACAAATTAAAGTAAGCGCCCTGCTTTGCCATCAACTCATCATGACCGCCCACTTCCACCACTTCACCTCTATCCAACACCACTAATCGATCTGCTTTATGCAAGGTCGAGAGGCGATGCGCGATCGCGATGGTTGTGCGACCTTTCACCAAATTATCGAGCGCTTTTTGAATTTCCTTTTCAGTCTCAGAATCGACCGACGAGGTGGCCTCATCCATGATCAAAATACGCGGGTCGATCAACAAGGCGCGGGCGATAGAAATGCGCTGGCGTTCGCCACCCGATAAACCTTGTCCACGTTCGCCCACCATAGAGTCATACCCCTGTGGCAAACGCAAAATAAATTCATGTGCATGGGCGGCACGTGCTGCTGCGATGATTTCGTCGCGCGTTGCATGAGGTTTACCATAAGCGATGTTATCGGCAATTGTTCCAAAGAATAAAAACGGCTCTTGCAAGACCAGACCGATATGGCTGCGATAATCAGAGACACCATATGAACGGATATCGACGCCATCCAACAAAATCGCGCCCTCAGCGACATCATAAAAACGACAGATCAAATTCACCAGCGTGCTTTTTCCGGAGCCGCTGTGGCCGACCAGACCGATCATTTCACCGGGTTGTATCTTCAGACTCACATTACGATTCACCGTACGATTACCATACCGGAAACCGACTTCGCGCAACTCGATTTCTCCACGTACTTCTTTAATTTTGACGGGATTTTGTGGTTCAGGAACGCTGGACACATGATCCAAAATATCAAAAATACGTTTCGCTGCTGATGCCGATTTTTGCGTCACCGATACGATGCGACTCATAGAATCGATGCGTCCATAAAAATTACTGATAAATGCGATCGTCGCCACCAGATCACCGACAGAAATTTCATTGCGCGACACTTGCCAGATACCAAATCCCCATACGACTAAAATGCCAATATCGGTCAAAAAAGACACCACAGGAGAAAATAAAGACCAGACCTTATTGAGCTTATCGTTGACCGCGAGATTATGCTTATTCGCAGTTTTAAAACGCAACGCCTCGCGCTGCTCTTGGGCAAATGCTTTCACCACGCGTATACCTGGAATCGTGTCCGCTAAAACGTTGGTCACCTCGCCCCACACCCGGTCAATTTTTTCAAATCCTGTGCGCAGACGATCGCGTACTAAGTGAATCGCCCACGCAATAAAAGGCAGCGGCAACAACGTCACCAAGGCGAGCTTGGTATTGATCTGAAACAGGAAGGCTGCCGTCATCAAAAACATCAGGACATCGGTCACGAAGTCGAGTAAATGCAAAGACAAATACACGCAAATCCGGTCACTCTCGCTACCTATGCGCGACATCAAATCGCCAGTACGTTTACTACCAAAATATTCCAGCGATAACTTCAACAAATGTTCATAGGTCGCGGTACGCAGGTCGGCACCGATGCGCTCGGAAACCAAGGCCAGAATATAAGTCTTACCCCAGCTTAATAGCCACGCCAAAATCGCCGCGCCCAGGAGTCCGCCGATATACATGACCGCGAGACTGGTCTCCACATGCTGTCCATTTTGATAGGGAATCAAGACTTTGTCGGTCAGGGGTTTGGTCAGATAGCGCGGTATCATGTGCGACGCTGTGCCCAACAACATCAGGCTAAAGCCAATAAACAAAGACAGGCGATAAGGCCGGGCAAAACGCCACAAGCGGAACAAAGTCCATGTCGAAGGAGGAGTATGAATCACCTTGGTGCAGACGGGGCACTCTTCCTGGTCCGGCTCCAAAACCGCTTTGCAGCTTGGGCAAATATGTTGTTCCGGCTTTTCAGTGGCTTTGCCCGTGGTCACGATGTGTAATTGCTCGCGAAACGCATCCATCAATCGCGTCACCAACAGATTCTGCGCCAAAGTAAAACGCCAATGCGCTAACAATTGTATTTCGTCGCATAGTTCCAAATGTCCGACACCTGCATGATCGTAATGGCGCAATTGCACATTTTTTTCAAGACGCCAGCTCTGCCACTCGTCACTTCCTACCGCAATTGCCAGCAAGCGACGCTCGGTCAAGACCAAGAAACCTCGCGTAAAATGCAAACGAGCATCGAGATCGATCTCCACGGCATTCAACACTGTTTCTTCTTTTTCTAATTGCAATCGCAATGCCTGACTCCAAGCGTCCGGCAAATTTGCCACTGCTCCTGTTGTCACCGTGCTTAAGTTAGTCATCGTTAAAAAAACTCCTGTGGGCGGGCAATCACTGTCGCGCCAATAATAAAATAATCATTTTCTTGCAAACAGCCGCCAATTTCATGCGTAAATTGAAAGCAAAACATCAAGGAATGCATCAAGCTGTATGACTGAAACGACAAATTACGGTATTCTTAGGACTTACGCAAAATTGCGCTGGCTAGGCGTGGAGCCGAAGACAGTACTTTGTACGGCGAGGCGAACACAACAACGCCAGCGTCTGTTTTACGTAAGTCCTAATTCTGTCAAAAAGGAAAAGCAGCGTTAAAAGATGAACTGCTTTTGCACAAGGGCATGAGTATACCAGCTTGAATTCGGGAAAAAATCGTAAATTCCGATGCACAGCTGCTTCGCGACAGTCATCGCAACCGAATTGACTGCGTTGATGCTTTTACCAGTGAGGTGGATGTTCCACCAGAGATGAATGAAAAACGAGTGGCCGATGCCACTCCATAATAAATGAATTTTCATGACTACAAAATCGAAAGAAATCAAGGCCTTACGCACCACGCATCTACGTGGCCCGAATATCTGGACTTATCGCCCTGTCATCGAAGTCTGGCTAGACATCGGTGAATTTGAAGAACTCCCCTCCAACAAACTGCCCGGACTCTACGAGCGACTGACAGCACGATTACCCGGCTTGATGCAACATCGCTGTGGTGTCGGTGAAGTCGGCGGATTTCTTGAGCGCCTGCGCGAAGGCACTTGGGTCGGACACATTCTCGAACATGTCGTTTTAGAGCTACAAAATCTCGCAGGTATGCGCACTGGTTTCGGACAAACCCGCTCCACCCATGTTCGTGGTGTCTACAAAATGGCATTCCGCACCCGCCAAGAACAAGTGGGACGCGCTGCTCTATCTCTCGGCCACGATCTGCTACTCGCTTGCATCAACAACCAAGATTTTGATCTCGACACCCCGCTGACAGATTTACGCGACATGGTTGATTCACTCTGCTTAGGTCCAAGCACTTCGCATATCGTTGATGCCGCCACAGATAGACGCATTCCGTCGATACGCCTGACCGAGGGTAATTTAGTACAACTCGGTTTTGGTTCAGCGCAACGCCGTATCTGGACCGCAGAAACCGACCGCACCAGCGCGATCGCCGAAAGCATCGCCAGCGACAAAGACATGACGAAATCCTTGCTAAAAGCCTGCGGTGTGCCAGTACCTGAAGGCAGCTTGGTGCGCAGTGCCGACGAGGCATGGGAAGAGGCGCAGGATATCGGCTTACCAGTCGTGGTGAAACCCTATGATGGCAATCACGGTCGTGGCGTCACCCTTAATCTGATGACAGAAAATGATGTGCGCGAAGCATATCAACTGGCAGCACGCAAAGGTGGTAGCAAGAGCGTTCTGGTGGAACGCTACATTACTGGCGATGAACATCGCGTTCTCATCGTTGGCAACAAATTAGTCGCTGCCGCCAAAGGCGAATCACTGTGGGTGACTGGTGATGGTCAGGCTAGCATCAAACAATTAGCCGACTCGCAAATCAACATTGACCCACGTCGTGGTGAAACTGAAGAATTTCCTCTCGGCTTAATCAAGCCTGACGAAAGCGCGGAAATCATTCTCGAATTAAAACGGCAAGGCATGGACGCACATTCCATCCCTCTCGCTGGCCAAAAAGTGTTAATTCAACCTAATGGCAATGTCGCCATCGACGTCACCGATCTGGTACATCCTGAAGTCGCCCGCGTTGCTGCATTAGCGAGCCGCATTGTCGGCCTCGATATTGCCGGCATCGACATGGTGTGTGAAGACATTTCGCGTCCGCTGGAGCAACAAGGCGGCGCCATCATCGAAGTCAACGCCAGCCCGGGACTGCTATCACATCTCAAACCCGCACAGGGACAGCCGCGCAATGTGGGCGGAGCGATTATTGAGCACTTATTTGGCGCATCTGAGAATGGTCGCATTCCGGTGGTCGGTGTCGCCGGTAGTCGTGGCGCCAGTTTGATTTCGCGCCTGATCGCTAGCATGCTCAGCATGAACGGGCAATATGCAGGCGTCGCATGTCAGGATGGTTTGTATCTCGATCAACGTCAAGTTTCCAAGAATGACAGCACGGGCTGGGAAGCGGGTCAAGGCTTGCTCATCAATCGCAATGTGCAAGCGGCAGTATTTGAAACCAATGGCAAACGTATTCTGGAAAATGGCCTGCCTTATGACAAATGCAGCGTCGGTCTGATCACGGATTTAGATGGTTACGAGAGCTTGTCCGAGTTCTACATCAATGAAGCCGAGCTCATGTACAAAGTCATGCGCACGCAGATCGATGTAGTCTTGCCGCATGGCGCTGCGGTCATCAATGCCGCTATTCGCAATGCCGAAGAATTAGCCGACTTGTCGGATGGCGACGTGATCTTTTACGGCTTGCCAGCGCATCAGGAAGCATTGAATAAGCATCTGCACACCGGCAAACGCGCCGTCTATTTGCGGGGCGACGTCGTCGTATTGGCGCAAGGTGAACAAGTGCAGGAGTTACTGCCACTCAGCACGCTCAAGCCTGTCAAGGCGGAACAACCTGAAGTCATTCTGGCGGCGGTTGCTGCTGCGTGGGCGCTGGACATTTCCACCGACATCATCGCCGCAGCCTTACGCAATTTTGATTCGACGCCTGTCATCAAACACTATTAAAAATAAAATTCGCCTGCTACCAGAGATTACTTTGCAGCGGCGAGAAAACTGAACATTTTGGCGCTTTGCCAGCAAAAGGATATAGGTTTATGGAAGTATCACGAATCAGGGCATTACGCGGCCCGAATCTCTGGAGTCATCATACGGCGGTTGAGGCGATTGTTCGCTGCACGCCCGAGGAATTATCGATCAAGGACTTGCCAGAATTTGAAGCGCGTCTGCGCGCACTGTTCCCTGAAATCGGCCCTTTGCAAGCGACTGGGCACGATGAAGCGATTCCCCTGGCCCGCGTGTTTGAATTAGCCGCACTCGCGCTGCAAGCCCAAGCGGGATGCCCGGTCACTTTCAGCCGCACTACCCCGACCTTGGAAGCAGGCATCTATCAAGTCGTGGTTGAATATTCCGAAGAAGATGTAGGCCGACTCGCATTAAAATTATCTGAACAATTGTGCGGCGCTGCTTTGCAAGCGCAAAGTTTCGACCTCCCCGCCGCCTTGCATGAATTACGTGAACTCGACGAAGACCTGCGTCTGGGGCCTTCAACCGGCTCCATCGTGTATGCCGCGGTCGCCCGCAACATTCCCTATCGCCGCTTAACCAGCGGCAGTCTGGTCACGTTTGGTTGGGGCAGCAAGCAGCGCAAAATTCAAGCTGCCGAAATGGACGGCACCAGCGCCATTGCCGAAGCGATTGCGCAAGATAAAGAACTGACCAAAAAATTACTCGATGCTGCTGGTGTTCCCGTCCCTATGGGTCGCACCGCTCTGGACGTCGATGACGCTTGGAAAATCGCGTTAGAAATCGGCTTACCAGTGGTGGTCAAACCTAAAGATGGCAATCAGGGCAAAGGTGTCACCGTAAACGTCACCACCCGCGAACAACTGGAAGCGGGCTATACCGCCGCCAGCGAATTCCGCGACGATATTTTGGTTGAACGCTATTTGCCGGGCAATGATTTCCGCTTACTGGTGGTTGGCAATAAGCTGGTCGCTGCGGCACGCCGCGATCCACCACAAGTAGTCGGTGATGGCACACATTCTGTCCGCGAACTGGTCGAGCAAGTTAACAAAGACCCGCGTCGCGGCAGTGGTCATGCCACTTCGCTGACTAAGATTCGTTTTGACGATATCGCGCTCGCCAGCTTAGCTAAGCAAGGCTATAACGCCGATTCCGTGCCTGCCAAAGGCACCCGCGTCGTGTTACGCAATAACGCAAATCTTTCCACTGGCGGTTCTGCCACCGACGTCACCGATGACGTTCACCCAGAAGTCGCGGCACGTGCGGTGGCTGCAGCGCAAATGGTAGGCTTGGATATCTGTGGCGTGGATGTGGTCTGCGATAGCGTCTTAAAGCCGATAGAAGAACAGCATGGCGGTGTGGTCGAGGTGAATGCAGCACCCGGCTTGCGCATGCATCTCTCACCTTCATTTGGCAAAGGCCGCGCAGTCGGCGAAGCGATCGTCTCCGCCATGTTTGCTGATGGCGATGACGGACGCATTCCTATTATTGCGGTCACCGGCACTAACGGCAAAACCACGACGGTGCGCTTAATCGCCCACTTGCTCACCGCCAGCGGCTTGCGTACTGGGATGACTAATACCGATGGCGTTTATGTAGAAGGCCGTCAAATCGACAGCGGAGACTGCAGCGGCCCACGCAGCGCCCGCAATGTGTTGTCACACCCTGATGTTGATGCTGCCGTGTTTGAAACAGCCCGCGGTGGTGTCTTGCGCGAAGGCTTGGCCTACGACCGCTGTCAAGTTGCGGTCGTCACCAATATTGGCTCTGGCGACCATCTCGGTCTCAATTACATCACCACCGTCGAAGACCTAGCTGTCTTAAAACGCGTGATCGTGCAAAACGTCGCCGACAACGGGGTTGCCGTCTTAAACGCAGCCGACCCTATCGTCGCCAGCATGGCAAGTAATTGCACAGGCGCCGTCACTTTCTTTGCGGCGGATGGCCAATTACCCGTGATGGCAGCGCACCGCGTCAAAGGTCATCGCGTCGTCTTTGTCGAAAATGGTAATTTAGTTGCGATTGAAGGCAAACTCAGCCAACGCATTCCCTTGTCCAACATCCCTATCACTCGTAACGGCAATATCGGCTTTCAAGTCGAAAACGTCATGGCATCGGTCGCCGCCGCTTGGGCCATCAATACACCTTGGGACGCGATTCGCGCAGGCCTGGCTTCGTTCATGAACGACAGCGACAATGCCCCGGGACGCTTCAATGTATTTAACTATCGTGGTGCAACGCTCATCGCCGACTATGGGCACAATCCAGACGCGATTACCGCCTTAGTCAGTGCCGTTGAGAGCATGCCAGGGAAACGCCGCTCTGTTGTCATCAGCGGTGCAGGCGATCGCCGTGATCAGGATATTCGCCAACAAACCGAAATCCTGGGCAATGCATTTGACCAAGTCATTTTGTACCAAGATCAATGCCAACGCGGACGCGCCGATGGCGAAGTGGTTGCACTCTTGCGCTCAGGTCTAACGAACGCCAAACGCACTACCGATATTCAGGAAATCAACGGCGAATTCATCGCCATCGATACCGCGCTATCGACTTTGACCGAAGGCGACCTTTGCCTGATTTTGATCGATCAGGTGGAAGAAGCCTTAGCGCATATTGCCAAGCGAATTGCGGAAGGCTAATGAAGCCATAGCAAGCCAGTTGTGCCACCAGTATCACCAGTGTCACGACTGGCTTTTGCAAAACCCATCGCCTTCACGCTAACAATGAAGACTAACGCTGCCCGTGCCAGGCGATTTCAATGAGCACGCCACCCGGCAAAAGAAAGAAAAACTGCCATCCACGATCCGAAGACTCAATCCCAGTTTTTAATGGATAAGCATCCGCTTGCAGGCGTTGATAGAGGCCATGCAATTGCGCCAAATCGGCCACAATAAATCCAATATGAAAATTACCCGGATACCTCAGCTCTTCCCCAGCACATTCCTGCAATACCAAATCAAACTCAGCACCTGACATTGCAATAATATGTCTTTGTGGCGTCGCCATTTTTATTGTGAAGCCTAAGTATTTCTCAAAAAATGCAGCGGCATCAAGTGCATTCGGAACCGATAGATTAAGATGATTCAACTGCATTTTTCTTCTGCTCCGGCTTGAAGTAATTGACGTGTCCCCACGTCCGAAGACTGTACAGCCGAAAAACTATGGGCAAGCATTTTCTCCTCAAAATCAGCAACGCATTGCACCAGATCTTTTGTCGGATATTGACGTAGGGCGGACATCAATTCCTTAGCATCATACAAGGCAGAATTTGCACCCAGTCCACTGGCGGGGCTCATCACATGAATCGCATCTCCAATCGCGCAAATGGAAGAAGAAAGCCAAGGCGCCGGTGCGACCGCTGCTTTCACCGGAGTTAAGGTAATTTCCGTATCGGCACTTAGCTCAAGCAACTGTTGCACCTCAGAAGACCATGTGCGCGTCACATGGCTTAGTTGCTGACGCAACGTTGGCAATGACAATGGCAAATCGGCGTGCGCCCCTATCCCAAATGCATGCGACGACCCTATCAAGGCCCAATATACATAATCCTGAGGCATGGACATTGCACCGACTTCGACAGGCTTTTCAAACTCCATACAATCAACGACGAAAGCGATATTTTTTTCAAACACGACCGACGTTCCAGTACGCAATTGCGCTGCAATCAGCCGACGATTATGCGCATTCAAGACCACTTTTCCGTAGGCACACACATAGCCAGTATCACGAATATGATGTGCAGGAAATCGTTGTTGACAGACCCGCGAATACACGCCATCGGCGGCGACCAGCAAATCCGTCGTGTGTTGATGTCCATCCTCAAAACAAACTCTGACTTGCTTGTTGTCACATTCCTGATAATCAGAAAACTGCTTGCCGAAATGCACCCTCTCCTCAATACCTTGCATCAACACGGCTCTCATCAATGCGCGATCAACACGCAGATCACTACGCGTATTTGCTTTCGCATCGCGCCAATCATCCACCCATTTCTCTTCCAACGGACGCAATTGCGCGTCAACGGTTTTAACAGGGGGAATAGCGACGGCACAGGTCCTTAAAAAGAGTGCGTAATGCTGTGGCGACAGGCATTGCTCCAATGCGAGCTGGCCTGTTTCATCTATCCTTATCCTATATCCCTGCGCACGACTATTAATCGCCTCATCTTTTTCAAAAACATCGAAGGAAACCCCAAGTTGCCGCAAGCCTTGCGCCAAGCAAAGTCCACCTAATCCAGCACCAATAATAGTGACATGCATCGTCATCACTCCTTTTCTCATCTAAGTTAAAATTGCCACAAAAATGCACAGACCATCAGCCACAACTGATTTGCTCTTGATCTGAACGTGAAACAACATGACAAGAATTATTAAGCACAAGCCGCTGAGAACGATAAACAAGATATGCCATAAAATAATGCGAACGAGCCAAATCACGCCAAGATGAAATCTATTCCCATTCCAACGACGCAGGACTACAGCGAGCAAGCACATGGTGCGGCTTTAATCTGCCTAAAAAATGAAGAGAGTGAGGCGAGTCAATTTCCACTAGGCACGCGCAAACTAGATTGGCATCGCCACCATCGTGGTCAGGTGTTTTGCATAGAAAATGGCTTAATGCACGTCAGGACGCAGGAAGGAACTTGGATCTTGCCTCCTTTTCGTGCGGGCTGGATTCCACCGGGAGAGCTCCATCAAATCAGCGTTGTCGGGGCACTTCAAGGCTGGACGGTGCTATTGCTACCGGAGGTGTGCGCTGCGTTGCCACAGCAAGCCAGCGTACTCAGCGTCAACGAGGTCATGCGCGCCATCGTCAAACGGGCGACCAGCTGGCAGCCTGATGCAGACCTCACTCCGGAGCAGCATAATTTGATGCGCGTTTTGCTGGACGAGTTACAACAAGCTCCACTGCGCTCATTTCATCTCCCCATGCCGCAGACAGCGCGTCTGATTACACTGGCAGAAGGGCTGCTTCAATCGCCGGGAAAACCACCTCACTTAGGCGAGCTTGCAGAGCAAACCTATATGTCCACGCGCACACTCAGCCGTCTGTTTCGTGCAGAGACTGGTCTTAGTATAGGTTTATGGAGCCAGCAAGCAAATCTGCTACACGCTGTTGAGCGTCTAGCCTTGGGGCACTCTGTCGCCCAAGTGGCTGATGATCTGGGTTATGCCACAGCGAGCAATTTTATTGCCATGTTTAAGCGACACTTTGGTGAAACACCCGGAAAATACATGCAGGCTCAAGAGCTCCCGCAAAGATCGCTGCAACTCACACCAGTCAAACAATAGCGTTCACATTATCATGTCCGCCCGCGCCAAATAATTGCTCCTTCATGGTGGACAATTGATCGCGCACTTTGGCTGCCTGTTCAAACTCCAGATTCTTGGCGTGATCGAGCATCAGCTTCTCCAGACGTTTAATTTCCTTGCTGATTTGTTTCTCGCTCATGGCCTCATATTTGGCATGTTCCTGCGCCACTTTCAGCTCAATCTGTGCTTCTTGCGGGTTATAGACACCATCGATGATGTCTTTAATTCGCTTCACCACACCGGTCGGCGTAATATTATTCTCAGCATTAAAAGTAAGCTGCTTATTGCGACGGCGTTCAGTCTCGTCGATCGCTCTGCGCATGGAATCGGTCACTTTGTCCGCATACAAAATCGCCGTCCCATTCAGATTACGCGCAGCGCGGCCTATGGTTTGTATCAAACTGCGCTCTGAACGCAAAAAGCCTTCTTTATCCGCATCCAAAATCGCCACCAATGAAACCTCAGGCAAATCCAAACCTTCGCGCAGCAAGTTAATCCCAACTAGCACATCAAAAGCGCCAAGACGCAAATCGCGCAAAATTTCCACTCGCTCGACGGTATCAATATCGCTATGCAAGTAACGTACCTTGACGCCATTGTCACCCAAAAATTCCGTTAATTGCTCCGACATGCGCTTGGTCAAAGTCGTTACCAAAACCCGCTCATTCAGCGCAACCCGCTCTGTAATCTCATTCATCAAATCATCGACCTGCGTCAATGCTGGACGCACTTCGATGCGCGGATCAACCAAACCAGTCGGACGCACCACCTGCTCCACCACCTGATCGGCATGCTGCTTTTCATAATCTGCTGGCGTGGCCGACACAAACACAGTCTGCCGCATCTTGCTTTCAAATTCCTCAAACTTTAGAGGACGATTGTCCAAGGCAGAAGGCAAGCGAAAACCATAATCAACCAGATTCGTTTTGCGCGAACGGTCACCGTTATACATGGCATTTAATTGCCCCGTCAGCACATGCGACTCATCCAAAAACATCAGCGCATCGACGGGCAAATAATCCACCAGCGTCGGCGGCGGCTCGCCCGCTTTCGCGCCGCTCAAATGCCGCGAATAATTTTCGATGCCTTTGGTAAAGCCTATCTCTGCCATCATCTCTAGGTCAAAGCGCGTGCGCTGTTCTATGCGCTGCTCCTCGATCAATTTATTTTCACGGCGATAAAAATCCAGGCGCTCACGCAATTCTTCTTTAATCGTTTCTATCGCTCTCAACACCGTTTCGCGCGGCGTCACATAATGAGAACCGGGATACACAGTAAAGCGAGGAATTTTTTGCTTGATGCGCCCAGTCAATGGATCAAACAAAGCAATACTCTCGACCTCATCGTCAAACATCTCCAGACGCACCGCCAACTCCGCATGTTCAGCGGGGAAAATATCAATCGTATCGCCGCGCACCCGGAAAGTGCCACGACCAAAATCGACTTCATTGCGTGTGTATTGCATCTGAATCAGGCGGGCAATCACATCACGTTGACTGAGCTTATCCTTGCTACGCAAAGTCAAAATCATCTTGTGATATTCATTGGGATTGCCGATACCATAAATCGCCGACACCGTCGCCACGATAATCACATCACGGCGCTCCATCAAAGACTTGGTGCACGATAAACGCATTTGCTCTATGTGCTCGTTGATCGCAGAATCTTTTTCGATAAACAAATCGCGTTGCGGCACATAGGCCTCAGGTTGGTAGTAGTCGTAGTAACTAACAAAATACTCCACCGCATTGCGTGGAAAGAATTCTTTAAACTCGCTGTACAACTGTGCCGCCAAAGTTTTATTCGGCGCAAAAATAATCGCGGGACGCCCGGTACGCGCGATCACATTCGCCATCGTATAAGTCTTACCTGAACCAGTCACGCCCAGCAAAGTCTGAAAAAACAAACCATCGTTAATCCCTTCCACCAATTGCGCAATCGCCGTCGGCTGATCTCCGGCAGGCTCAAATATCTGACACAGCTGAAACGGAGAATCAGGAAAACTGACAAACTTAGCATCAGCATCATCGGCAACGACAGAAATTAAATCACTCATAAGACAACCTTCAAAATTGGCGGCAAAAGGCACAAAGACATCGGCTCAGCGAAGCTGTACATATTATCAGTATTCCTCAACAAATGCGCGCGCCACTGTGCCCATTAAATCTGAACCGACCAAAAATAAAAATCGTCAAGAAACCAGTCGCCTGAATTAAGCTTCGCCAACAAAACTTTTGACAAGAATCACAAAGGCACCTATAATCTTTGTCTCTGTTCCCTGATAGCTCAGTCGGTAGAGCGACGGACTGTTAACCAGGTCGGGGAGCCACAGAATTCGCAGTAAAGCAAAGATAAATACCGATCTTTGTCGCAATAAGTTTTAGAAGTTTCAACTTCTATTCCCTGATAGCTCAGTCGGTAGAGCGACGGACTGTTAATCCGCAGGTCCCTGGTTCGAGTCCAGGTCGGGGAGCCAAACAAAAAAGCCTTGTAGCGATACAAGGCTTTTTTCATTTGATCGTCAATGCGATCATTCAAGTCTGCGTGATACCCACCCTTGCGACCATTCTTTGAACAAACTGCACACCTACCCCAATCAACATCAAGGCAAGCAGTACCAAGATCAGCCCCCACAGTTCCGAAACTCGTAACGGTCTCATCAACAAGACATACAACAAGGCCATCGCCGGGGGATGCTGGCATGACACTCTCAAACAGAGCAGGTAAGCCAAGGCGCATAAGATAACCGCAGCAATCGCACTCACAATCATCAACTTGCTTGCTATGATCGCGATCAAGAGAGTTACCCCATAAACCAGCAACGTTGAAGTCAAGGCTTTACTCGCTTGATTTCCTGCATTGGCGAGCAAAGCGGCAGTCGCAATAAATGGAGCCAAATAAATCATCGAGCCACTCACCTGACACGCAATGGCCGCCGCACCAGCATATAAGATGAAAAACAAAGCGCGCCATAGATCTAAGCGCTGTAAGGCTGAGCGCATACTTCCCCCCCCTTTTTGCTTAAGATGCCAATTCTGGCGCTGCCGGAAAATCCAGAAGCGGATCAGCAATTTGCTTGAAATAATTTGAGAACACGTTCAACGCAATATGCGCGACGATTTCGCCAATCTCTGCTTCACTCCAACCACTCGTGATGAGCATTGTCCTACTACTCTCATCGACCACGCCGCGCCCATTGACGACATCCCTAATAAATGTCAATGCCGCATGAATCTTTGGAGTATTTGAAAATCCGTTACGCGTATCTTGAAGCTCTTGCACGCTCAATCCAATTTTCTGACCGCGAAAATAATGTGCTGCAATACAGTAGTCACATGCGTTCATTTGAGCGACCAAGAGTGCGATTCTCTCGTTCATTTTAGAATCCAAAAGACCACCTTGAAGTGCACCTCGAAATGCGAGGTAAGCCTCCAACGCCTTAGGACTATTTGCCATCGCGCGATAGAGATTGGGGACGCGACCCAATTGCCTTTGCGTAGCGTCCAATAAACCCTTCACAGATGAATCAGCGGATTCTGGGTTAATCAATTCAAACATGGTATTTCCTTTCCGTAGGATGAGAGGTGGCTCAAAGAGCGGCTTATTACTGGCGGAAAGTATATTCAGTGAAAATTGTCTATACTACAGAGACAACGAGTATCACTTATGATCAATTTGAATAAATAGCGCAATGTGAAAGAGTGGGAGAGAGTATGAATAATGGGATCTTCGAACATCTCAAAGTCTTCGTCGCGATTGCCCAGGCCGAAAGTGTGACCGCTGCTTCAATCGCAATGGGAATTGCACAGGCAAGCATGAGTCGCCAACTCAGCGCATTAGAAAAACATCTCGGCTGCCGCCTGCTTCAACGATCAACCCGCGTCATTAAATTGACCGAGCAAGGTGAACTGTATCTGCAGCACGCACTAAGACTGATCGAACTCATGCAAGATGCAGAAAGCGCCATGCAGGAAGATGGAAAATCACGCCTAAAGGGAAAACTGCGCGTCGCTTGTTCGAATGGTTTTGGCAGAAAAATCTTAATCCCCGCACTTGGTCAATGGCAGCAACAACAGCCTGAAGTTGAACTAGAACTCATACTGTCCGACCAACTCTCCCAAGTAATCGAGGAGAGAGTCGATCTGGCAATACGAATTGCACCTCTGCCAAATTCAAATTTACTCGCGCAAACCATAGGAAAATCACACCCCATACTCGTCGCTTCAACCTCCTATCTGCGCAAACACGGTAGACCAAGTGAACCCATTCATTTACAGCAGCATCAATGTATTTTGTTTTCAGGATCGGAAAAACCAGGCGCTTGGCAATTTTCTAGTACAAAAAGCGTAAATCGCGTTCACGTTTATGGAAAGCTAAAACTATCGAGCATGGACGCATTAGCCGATGCTGTCTTGGCAGATTTAGGTATCGCAATGATGCCAGAGTGGTTTTGGCGCAAAGAACTCAACGAGGGCATCGTGGAGCGATTACTTCCTGAATTTAAGCTTCCGAGTCAAGACATTCATGCTGTCACGGCGAGCCGACAACGCGCTGGTAGCAAGGTCAGGGTATTTAGCAATTTTGTACAAACGCTGCTCGTCAACCGAGGCTTGGTCTCGTAAATTTCGCACAAACGACGCTAAGTAGCCTTGTGATCACCCCTACCGTCTACTTTGTCAGCCTCATTCCCAAAAGACACTACGATCAACCACATTAAAATCAGGCGGCAAGTAATATTTTTACAATTAGTCAAATTTAAACCAAGCCTCAAGCGATGAACGTTGGATCCCATCGCTTGCGCCAGCACAAGCCCCAAATCGAAAAACCAAGTATACTGCGCCATATCAAACCTCCCTCCTCGCCACAAATCCCCATTACCTGACAAAATTACTCAAGTTTGCTATACTTGAGTCATTCGCTCGGCTATTCATTGATTGAATAGCCTACCTCACCCTCAGGGAGTACCGACTCATGCGTCTTACCACTAAAGGCCGATTTGCTGTGACAGCGATGATCGATCTCGCCTTACGTCAGGACAATGGCCCGGTGACCTTGGCTGGGATTAGTCAGCGCCAGGACATTTCTTTGTCTTATCTCGAACAATTATTTGGCAAACTGCGTCGCCACGAGATCGTCGAATCGGTGCGCGGCCCGGGCGGTGGTTATCATTTGGCGCGCAAGGCGCATCTGGTGACTGTCGCTGATATTATTATTGCGGTGGATGAGCCTTTGGATGCAACGCAATGCGGCAGCAAGGGAAATTGCCACGGCAGTGATCACGATAATGGTATTCACTGTATGACGCATGATTTGTGGGCGACTTTGAATGCCAAAATGGTTGACTATCTGGACTCTGTATCACTTCAGGACTTAGTCAACCAACAAAGACAAAAAGCCCAAGAAAAACCAGTCGTGATGGTTCGTCACGGACATGTTGAACGCACACTTTCCTAAATCTGGAGTTTTGAATGAATGCTGTAGTTTCCCCTTCTCCCTTGACCAAGAGCCTGATCGACACGCTGAAGGCGCCGCATTTTCCAATTTACATGGATTACTCGGCGACCACGCCAGTTGATCCTCGCGTTGCAGACAAAATGATTCCTTATCTGCGTGCGCAGTTTGGCAATCCTGCATCGCGCAGCCACGCATACGGCTGGGATGCGGAAGCCGCGGTTGAAGAAGCGCGCTCTCATGTAGCCGCTTTAGTGAATGCAGACCAGCGTGAAATCATTTGGACTTCTGGCGCGACTGAAAGTAACAACCTTGCCATCAAAGGCGCAGCGCAATTTTACAAGGGCAAAGGCAAACACATCATCACGGTAAAAACTGAGCACAAGGCCGTGCTGGACACCGTGCGTGAATTAGAGCGCCAAGGTTTTGAAGCAACTTATTTGCAGCCTCAAGACAATGGTTTGATCACACTTGAACAGTTGAAAGAAGCGATCCGCCCCGACACGATTTTAGTGTCCGTCATGTGGGTGAATAATGAAATCGGCGTGGTACAACCGATCGCAGAAATTGGTGAATTGTGCCGCGAAAAAGGCATTATTTTCCATTCCGATGCAGCCCAAGCGACTGGCAAAGTCGAGATCGATTTAGAAAAAGTGAAAGTCGACCTGGTTTCTTTTTCTGCCCATAAGTCATATGGACCGAAAGGCGTTGGCGCTTTGTATGTCCGTCGCAAACCGCGCGTTCGCTTGGAAGCACAAATGCATGGCGGCGGTCATGAACGCGGTTTGCGTTCTGGCACACTGGCAACACATCAGATCGCGGGCATGGGCGAAGCCTTCCGTATCGCGAAAGAAGAAATGGCAAGCGAACTGGCGCACATCCGTACCATGCGCGATCGTTTAGCAAAAGGTTTGAGCGAAATCGAAGAAACCTATATCAATGGCGATATGGAGCATCGCGTGCCGCACAATTTAAATGTCAGCTTCAACTATGTCGAAGGCGAATCCCTGATCATGGCGATCAAAGATATCGCCGTGTCTTCTGGCTCTGCCTGTACCTCTGCCAGCTTGGAGCCATCCTATGTATTGCGCGCCTTGGGTCGCAGCGATGAACTCGCGCATAGCTCCATCCGCTTCACGATTGGTCGCTTCACGACAGAGGAAGATATCGACTTCACCATCAACTTATTGAAATCCAAAGTCGGCAAATTGCGCGAGCTGTCCCCGCTTTGGGATATGTACAAAGACGGCATTGATATCTCAACGATACAATGGGCGGCGCACTAATTTTTAAGGAATTTCTACCATGGCATATTCAGAAAAAGTATTGGATCACTACGAGAATCCACGCAATGTAGGCGCATTTGAAAAAGGTGACGAGAGCGTAGGTACAGGCATGGTCGGCGCCCCGGCTTGCGGTGACGTCATGAAGTTGCAAATCAAGGTTGGCAGCGATGGCGTGATTCAGGACGCCAAGTTTAAAACCTATGGCTGCGGCTCTGCGATTGCTTCTTCTTCACTGGTGACAGAATGGGTCAAGGGTAAAACTTTGGATCAGGCACTGGCGATTAAGAACACAGCGATTGCCGAAGAATTAGCTTTGCCTCCGGTCAAAATCCACTGCTCTATTTTGGCAGAAGATGCGATCAAGGCGGCGGTATTGGATTACAAGAATAAGCACAGTTCTTGAGAATTTAATTCCCCATTTTTAAAGATCGTTAAAGAATCATCATGGCAATTACTCTGACAGAAAAAGCAGCAAAACATGTGATCCGCTATATGGAAAGACGCGGCAAAGGCATAGGTTTGCGTTTTGGTGTACGCACAACCGGATGTTCGGGCATGGCGTATAAATTGGAATACGTCGATGAGGTGGGCGCAGAGGATCAAGTCTTTGAGTCGCATGGGGTGAAAGTGTTCGTTGACCCTAAGAGCCTGCCTTACATCGATGGCACAGAGTTAGATTTTGCACGTGAAGGTTTGAACGAGGGCTTTAAATTCTACAACCCCAACGTCAAAGACGAATGTGGTTGCGGCGAGAGCTTCCGTATCTAACGCACTCCTTCACATGCAAAATCATTTCGAGTTATTCCAACTGCCGCAGCAATTTGAGATCGACCAAGCCCGACTTGATGCGGCGTATCGTGAAGTGCAGTCGCGGGTACATCCCGATAAGTTTGTACAAGCTGGCGATGCAGAGAAGCGTGTCGCGATGCAATGGGCCACGCAAGCGAATGAAGCTTACCGCACGCTCAAAGATCCGCTCAAGCGCGCTACTTATCTCTGCGCGTTGCAGGGCGTGGATTTACAGACGGAATCGAATACCAGCATGCCAGCGCAATTCTTGATGCAGCAGATGGAATGGCGCGAAAGTTTTGATGATGCAAGACACAGTCAAGATATCGCAGCGATGATGCGATTAGAAAAAGAAGTCACTCTTGCTTTGCAAACGCTGATGAAGCAAGCTGGGGCAGCGATTGATGCCCAAGATTTTCATGTGGCGACGCAAGGCATACGTGCTTGCTTGTTTTTAGAAAAACTCATCGCTGATATCGCGGCACTCGATGATGCTTAAACACCTCACTATCTCTCACTGAAGTGGCAAATCCACTCCTCTATTGAAACGACTATGGCTTTACTGCAAATTTCCGAACCGGGCATGTCCACCGCGCCACACCAGCATAGACTGGCTGTCGGCATCGATCTGGGCACCACGAATTCTCTGGTCGCCACAGTGCGCAATAGCATTCCCGAAATTTTGAACGATGAAGAAGGTCGCTCTTTATTGCCATCCGTGGTGCGTTATTTGCCGAATGGACACGCCCACATCGGATACAAAGCCCAGGCCGAACAAACGCGTGACCCAAGAAACACCATCGTTTCGGTGAAGCGCTTGATGGGACGCGGCTTAAAAGACATCGCCCATGCGGAAAATCTGCCTTACGATTTTCATGACGAGCCGGGCATGGTGCAATTAAACACGATTGCAGGTATCAAAAGTCCAGTCGAAGTCTCAGCACAAATTCTGGCAACGCTGCGCCAACAAGCCGAAGACGCCTTGGGCGACGATTTAGTGGGCGCGGTCATCACGGTTCCCGCTTACTTCGACGATGCGCAACGTCAGGCTACGAAAGACGCCGCCAAACTTGCTGGCATTAATGTCTTACGTTTGTTAAACGAACCGACCGCCGCAGCAATTGCCTACGGCCTCGATAATGCCTCCGAAGGCATCTACGCCATCTACGATTTAGGTGGCGGCACTTTTGATATTTCCATTCTCAAAATGAGTAAGGGTGTATTCGAAGTCCTGTCCACTGGCGGGGATTCCGCCTTGGGTGGCGATGACTTCGATCACCGTTTGTTTTGCTGGATTTTGCAACAAGCTGGCTTGTCTTTGCTATCCGATGCCGACACGCGCGTCTTGATGGTCAAAGCGCGTGAAGCCAAAGAGATTTTATCAACTCAACTTTCAACATCGATCGATGCCAAACTCTCCACCGGGGACGTGGTGCACCTGGAAGTCAGCAAAAAGACCTTTGCCGAGATCACAGAAAATCTGGTCATCAAAACGATCACGCCCTGTCGCAAAGTTTTACGCGATGCTAAATTAACGGTCGATGATATTGATGGTGTGGTGTTGGTCGGCGGTGCGACACGCATGCCGCATGTACGCAAGGCGGTTGGTGAATTTTTCCAGACCACGCCGCTTGCCAATATCGACCCCGACAAAGTGGTTGCACTCGGTGCAGCGATCCAAGCGAACCTGTTAGCGGGCAATCGCGCGGCCGGTGATGATTGGCTCTTACTCGATGTGATTCCTTTGTCGCTGGGCATAGAGACCATGGGTGGATTATCTGAAAAAGTCATCCCCCGCAACTCCACCATCCCTTGCGCCCGCGCTCAGGAATTCACCACTTTCAAAGATGGTCAAACCGCGCTGGCGATTCACGTGGTACAAGGCGAACGTGAGCTGGTCAGTGATTGCCGCTCGCTCGCTAAATTTGAATTGCGTGGCATCCCACCCATGGCGGCGGGTGCGGCGCGCATTCGTATTACCTATCAGGTAGACGCCGATGGCTTGCTGTCAGTGTCTGCACGCGAAATGCGTTCAGGTGTTGAGTCTTCAATTGTGGTTAAACCATCTTACGGCTTAGCTGACGACGATATCGCTCGCATGTTACAAGACTCATTCACTACCTCTGATAGCGACATGCAAGCGCGCGCACTGCGCGAAGAACAGGTCGAGGCCGATCGTTTGCTGTTGGCGATAGAATCTGCTTTGGCCGCTGATCGTGAGTTGCTATCCGAGGATGAACTGAGTGCAATCACGCGGCACGTAGCCGACTTACGCGAGATTAAAACGGGCACTGACCACCATGCGATCAAAGCGAGCATGAGCACTTTAGCCGACGCCACTGAAGAATTCGCAGCACGACGCATGGACAGAAGCGTCCGCTCTGCATTAGCTGGCAAGAGCCTGAGCGAATTTGATTAAGCACCATCGAGAGAAAAACAAATCATGCCTAAAATTACCGTTTTACCGCACGCCCAACTTTGCCCCAACGGCACCGTCATCGACGCCGAAGAGGGAAAATCGCTGTGCGAAGCTTTGGTAGAAAACGATGTAGAAATCGAACACGCTTGCGAAATGTCTTGCGCCTGCACCACTTGCCATGTCGTGATACGTCAGGGCTTCAAATCTTTGAATTCATCCAGCGATGATGAAGAGGATTTGCTTGATGCAGCATGGGGCCTGGAGTCCACTTCTCGCCTCTCGTGCCAAGCCAAGATGGGAACTGAAGACATCACCATCGAAATTCCCAAATACACGATCAATCACGCGCGCGAAAATCACTAACATAATGCAAAAAATGCGCATGTTCATAAGCACTCCGAACATGCGTCCACCTCTGCCTTGCGCGTCAATGATCTATAAGCGTGAGGCAAATCCCACAAGCGCACTTACCTCTCTTGTGCAAATTCTCAAAACCTTCTACCATCGGGTAGAAAAACAATCCATTGTCCCCCAGTCTCAATATCGTGCGTCGAATCATTCGTGAGGCGTCAAGATGTTGACCAGCATTAGAAAGTGGCAATATGCAGCTGAGCTATGACGCACCAGTAGAAAGAAATTTAAGATGAGAACCCCGTCGTTCATTTCTTCTATTGCCAGCCGCATTACACTTCGACTGGCCGTTGTGCTGGCCGTTTTCATTGGCCTGCTGGTCACTTCGCTGGCAATCATTCCCGCCCAACTTCGCTCCATACGTGCCGATAGCTTAGCCAAACTGGAAGCCGATCACAAACGTGCTACTGAGATTCTTTCGGTCATTTTGAGTGAACCTGTTTGGCAAATCACCCCTGAAATTGCAAAGGCTTCAAGCGAAGTCGTGTTCTCCGACCCGAATGTCGCAGAAATCAATGTCATCACACTTCCCGATAAAAAAACATTTATTACCAATTCTCGCAAAGCCAGCCAAAAAGGCGCATTTCGGTCCAAATCACGTGACATTTTGCATGGCGAGCAAATCATCGGTGAGGTTCAGCTCATTTTTGCTGAAGATGAGATGGATAAGGAGATTAAACTCAATATCTACCGCGCCATTTTTGTCACAGCAATTTCATTTTTGCTCTCGGTCATTTGTATTTATGTCGTTTTGCAATGGCGTCTGGTTCGCCCCATCAAAGACCTGATACAAAAATCTGATCGCCTCGCTGTTGGCGAATTAAACGAAGTCATCGCATTTGACCGCAAGGATGAGATTGGTCATCTGGCTGTCAGTCT
>JACQDW010000106.1 GCA_016200845.1 Burkholderiales bacterium
AGCGAAAATCAGCAAAGAAGAAGCGGCCTTAGATTTTAATTTGAACGCCGAACTTCTTCATCGCAAAATTCGCGCTTTCAATCCCTTCCCTGCAGCCCACGGACAAATTGAAGGCAACACCATCAAATTCTGGCGCGCTGAAGTGATTAAGCCTGAGTCGGCATCCGCCGCCAGCGGGCAAATCATCAGAGCATCAGCGCAAGATGGCGTGGTCATCGCTTGCGATTCGGGGCGGTCTTTATTGCGGGTATTAGAATTGCAAAAACCGGGCGGAAAACGTTTGCCTGCCGCAGAATTTTTGCAAGGTTTCAACCTGCACGCTGGACAAATTTTTCAATAACTGCCTATGTCATTTTACTCAGTGCTGAAACATCTACACATCAGCTTGGTCAGCCTGAGTATCGCCCTTTTTGTGCTGCGCTTTTTCTGGCGTTGGACGCAGTCTCCCCACTTACAAAGTCGCTGGGTCAAACTTACACCCCACCTGATCGATAGCCTCTTGTTGCTGAGCGCAATCGGGATGTTGATTCAGGTCTGGGGCAATCCATTTGCCCTGCCCTGGCTACGCTACAAAATCATCTTACTGTGCGCCTATATTGCGCTTGGCAGCGTCGCATTGAAACGTGCACAAAACCGACGCGGACAAGCTCTGGCGTTTACGTTTGCGCTGCTCTGCCTGGCGGCGATGGTGACTCTTGCGATGTACAAACCTGCTCTTTTTTAGAATGGAATTCTGATGAAAGCTTTGCTATTGGTAAGCCTGTGCGGTCTCTCCCTATCCAGCTTGGCACAAGATGATTTACACAGTCTCGCGCAACTCAAAAAAGAAAAACGTGCCACCACTTTGCTGCAGCTGGTACAAGCGAAGAGCGCCCTTCTCAATCCCCAATTGGCCGCAGTCAGCGCCCTCAATCCTGCCGCTGACAAAGAGGCTGCCAGCGCCGATCAGGAAGCAAGCAAACTGCTTTTGCATGGACTACCAATTTTGGTGAAAGACAATATCGCGATCAAAGGTATGGCAACCACCGCCGGATCGCTGGCCTTAGCCGAAAATGTGGCGGCAGAAGACGCTTTCATCGTTGCCAAATTGCGCGCCGCTGGCATGATACTCGCCGGTAAAACTAACTTGAGTGAATGGGCTAATTTTCGCTCGACCAAATCATCTAGCGGCTGGAGCAGTGCAGGCGGTCAGACGCGCAATCCTTACAACCCACAAATGAGCCCCTGCGGTTCCAGCTCAGGCTCAGGCGCTGCAGTCGCGGCGCGCATCATTCCTGCTGCGATAGGCACAGAAACCGATGGTTCCATCGTCTGCCCTGCTGCCGTCAATGGCGTGGTCGGATTCAAGCCGACTTTGGGTTTAGTCAGTCGCACTGGTATAGCGCCACTTTCACATACGCAAGACACTGCGGGGCCGATGACCCTGACAGTGCGCGACGCGGCGCTATTGATGAATGTGATCAGCGGCAGCGATGCGCAAGACCCCGCCACGCGAGAAGCGGACGTACGCCGCGCGGCCGATTACACCAGCGGCTTACAGACTGATGCGCTCAAGGGCAAACGACTAGGCATAGTCGCTCCGCTGGTGCAGGGCTATGACGCCGCCACCCGCACGCTATTCTGGCGCAGCATCGCATTACTCAAATCGCAAGGCGCAATCATCGTTGAAAATCTGCCTTTTCCCAACATGGACAAAATGGGTGACGACGAATACCAAGTCTTGCTGGCCGATTTTAAAAGCGACTTAAATCACTATCTGAGCACCACGCCTGCCAACGTCAAAACGCGTAGTCTGGAACAAGTTATTGCATTTAATAAAAACCATGCAAAACAGGTGATGCCGCATTTTGGACAAGAAATTATGCTACTGGCGCAAGCGGCCAAAGACGTGGATGATCCCGATTATCTCGCCACCAGTCAACGCGCCAAACAAAGAGCGGGCGCGGAAGGCATTGATGCATTGATGCGCACGCATCAGCTTGACGCCTTAATTGCACCGACCACAGGCGTTGCCTGGCCTATCAATTACAAAAAAGGCGACATCGTCAGCGGCAGCGCCAGCTCCCCCGCTGCGATTGCAGGCTATCCGCATCTCACCGTGCCTATGGGTCTGGTGCGCGGCTTGCCAGTCGGATTATCATTTTTCGCTGGTGCCTGGAGCGATGCGCAATTGCTCAATATGGGCTACGCATTTGAACAGGCACGGCCAGCCTTGCCCGCACCAAAATTGTTGAAGAAAATCGCCCACTAGCTGACGCTTACGCGCTAAAATACTGATCATGCATACAGTATTTTAGCCATGTCGCTCCCTCAACGAAAAATCATCCACTGCGATTGTGATTGCTTCTACGCTTCGGTCGAGATGCGCGATGATCCACGTTTGCGCGGTCTGCCATTGGCAGTCGGTGGGCAGGCGCATCAACGTGGAGTGATTGCCACCTGCAATTATGAAGCGCGCAAATTTGGAGTGCGCTCCGCCATGCCGACTGCGCAAGCGATCAAGCGTTGTCCAGATTTGATTGTGCTGCCGCCGAATATGGAAAAATACCGGGTCGCGTCGCGCAGCATCATGCACATTTACCGTGACTACACTGATCTGGTCGAACCGCTTTCACTCGACGAAGCCTATCTCGATGTCAGCCATTCACCACAACATCAAGGCAGCGCCACCCGTATCGCTCAAGAGATACGCGCCCGCATTGCTGCTGAGGTCGGCATCACCGCCTCGGCCGGCGTAGCGCCGAATAAGTTTTTAGCCAAAATCGCCAGCGATTGGAACAAGCCCGACGGTATGTACGTGATCTTGCCGCATCAGGTTGCGGACTTTGTCGCGACACTCGCGGTCGATCGCTTATTTGGCGTTGGCAAAGTCACCGCGACGCGCTTACATGCACTGGGCATCCATACTTGTCAGGATTTGTTAGGCTGGAGTTTGCCCGACTTATTGCAACAATTTGGCAAATTAGGTAGCAGCTTGTATTCGCTAAGCCGGGGAATAGATCAACGCGCCGTCGAACCAAGCTCAGAGCGCAAGTCTGTCAGCGTAGAAGAAACCTATACGCAAGATCTACCCAACTTAGCCGCCTGCGTCGCCGAACTGCCAGCTCTGTATGCCGCGCTGGTCAAGCAAACCACACGCACGCAAACCCAGGATCATATCCACAAACTAAGTATCAAAATACGCTTTAGGGATTTCAAACAAACCACGGTCGAGTGTCGTGGCGCTACGCTCGATCAAGAGAAATTTGCCGAGCTCATAGGAATCGGCTACCAAAGGCGGCAATTGCCTGTGCGTTTATTGGGAATAGGGATAGGCATCGCGGAAAAGCCACGACGTTCTCAGTTGGATTTGTTTGAGGGGGAAGAAACAGAACAGGACTGATGCAAAATTGTCCCTGCTAAGAAACGCAACAAGGCTGGGGCAGTTTTGCATCAATCCGATTGGTGCGACCGACAGGAATCGAACCTGTATTGCCGGCTTCGGAGGCCGGTATCCTATCCGTTTGAAGACGGTCGCGTGTGCAGCCCGCTATTGTAGCGGTTTGAACACAATTTTGCATGAGGGATTTGAGGGTAAATTCACGTCATACCATAAAGCTATTGCGGCCGCCTTGATGCCGCAAGGGAGTTTTTTGATTTTTCGCGTTGTTTGCGTAGCGATTATGGCGTCCGAGATGGTTTTTCATTCCAAAACACCCGCTTTCGCTCTATAATTTGACGTTTTACGCTGTGCGGAAAAATGCAGTGCTGCAAGTAGTCTGCTGTTTTGTCCGAATCAGTCTTACCTATTTTTTGTATTGAGGAAACCATGAGCGACGCCCACGACGAACACGAATCAGCGATTAAAACGCCTAAGCAACTTATCGTTGCCGTAGTGGCTGGATTTTTAGTCCCTATTTTGATTATTGTTTTGCTGGTGAAGTATGTTGCCAGTGACAATAAAGTTGGTGCTGGTTCTGATAGCCAGAGTCCAGAAGCCGTAGCAGCGCGTATTGCTCCGGTTGCCAACGAAGGCTTCACGTTTGTTGACGCCAATGCGCCAAAAGTATTGCAAACTGGTGAATCTGTGTACAAAGCAGCTTGTGCGGCTTGCCACGGTACTGGCGCTGCTGGTGCACCGAAGTTTGGCGATGCGGGCGCCTGGGGTCCACGTATTGCGCAGGGTTACGATACGGTCGTGAAACATGCCTTAGAAGGTTTGCGCGCCATGCCAGCCAAAGGCGGCAATCCTGATTTAGACAATGTAGAAGTCGCCCGTGCCGTGGTTCACATGGCCAATGCGGGTGGTGCAAAGTTTAAAGAGCCAGAGGTCAAAGCGGAAGCAGTGGCAAAATAATCGCACCGACTCTCGCAGACAAAAGCCAGTCAAACGACTGGCTTTTTTATTGACTTGAGCAAGTTTTGTCATGCACCTGATCCGCGTTTTCTCTATTGTGTGCACACCAAGGAGACCATAGTGACGACCACTACACCCGAGTCAAACCGCATGACAAAAGTCCTCGATTTCATTGACGCTCATCTCGATCAGAATTTATCGGTAGAAGAATTGAGCGCAGTGGGGGCTTATTCCGTTTTTCATTTTCATCGGCAATTTTCGGCGCAGGTAGGACTGAGTTGTTTTACTTATGTGCAGTTGTGCAGAATGAAAAGTGCAGCGGCGCAATTGGCTTTTCGGCGCGACAAGAATGTGACCGAGATTGCGTTGGATCATGGCTATGATGAACCCGAAAGTTTCTCCCGCGCCTTCAAAAAGCATACGGGGCAAGCGCCATCTGCGTTTAGAAAGTCGCCACTGTGGGAACCTTGGTATTCGCGCTTGAACGCGCTTACTCAACTAAGGAAACGACACATGCCTCAACAATTTAAATTCGAGCAAGTCGAGCTCATCGACTTTAAAGCGACGCCGATTGCGGTCTATGCGCATCATGGCAATCCTAGCCTTTTACCTCAGACCATACGCCATTTTATTCAATGGCGCAAAGAGCACAAACTAACACCCACACGCTATGCGACGTTCAATTTTCTGTATCAACATCCAGACGAGGTTGCGCCTGAAGACTTTCGACTTGACTTGGCG
>JACQDW010000107.1 GCA_016200845.1 Burkholderiales bacterium
TAAGGGTTCTCTTTAGTCAAATTCAATAACAAAGTGTGATCAAATCTTGATCTTAGGACTTACGCGAAACAGACGCTGGCGTTGTTGTGTTCGCCTCGCCGTGCAATTGCACTGTCTTCGGCTCCACGCCTAGCCAGCGCAATTTTGCGTAAGTCCTAGATCCACATCAGCTTGACGCCCATCCTAGAGAGTTTGCCGCCCTGCCGCAAACGATATAAAATCATGACTTAGTGAGCAAATGGAATGAAGTAAGTTTTTTCAAGACGACTCAGCACCTTCATTTCTGAGACCAACATTCATAGAAAGCACGCTATGCGCCGCAAAGTTCCCAGTCTCAACGCCCTCATGATTTTTGAATCAGCCGCTCGATTACAAAGCTTCACACAGGCGGCCGATGAGCTCGCGTTAACGCAGAGCGCAGTCTGCAAACAGATCGCCAACTTAGAGGAATGGCTCGGTCTATTGTTATTCGCCCGCGTCAAAAAGCGCGTGATCCTGACCAACGCTGGGCGCGAATATGCAGAAAAGATCCGTGGACACCTGGACAAAATAGAACGTGACACTTTGGAACTAATGGGGCACAAAGAAGGTTCTGGCGTTTTGGAACTCGCCGTCGTCCCCACTTTTGCCACCCAATGGCTGATCCCTAAACTCGCCGAATTTCAACGATTGCGCCCCGACATCACCATCAATCTCAGCACCAAAACCAGCGCCTTTCTATTTCCCGACTCGCACTTTCATGCCGCCATCCACTCCGGCAAAGCGCCCTGGGCAGGCACGGTTGGCGACTATTTGATCCCAGAAGACAACGCCATCCCAGTCTGTAGCCCCGCCTTCCTCAAACAACACTGCGGCAAACAAAAACATCCCAGCCTAGCAACATTGGCAGAGATTCCCCTACTCCACTTGTCCAGCCGCCTCGAAGACTGGCGCCGCTGGTTCGAGCTGCACGGCCACCCCAATGACATCGCCGCAGTCAAAGGCGCGCGCTACGAACTCTTCACCATGCTGATCGAAGCCGCACTCGCCAATCTGGGCATGACGCTCATCCCACGTTACATGGTACAAAAAGAGCTCGATCAAGGGACGTTGATCATGCCTATTGAACTGACTCTTCCTGAACAAGCGGCTTATTATCTGGTGTATCCCGAAGAGCACCGACATTTAGGCACCCTGCAGGCATTTAGGGCTTGGATTTTGGGGCGGGTGTGATATTTCGAAAATGAATTGCGTTTAATTTTCGTATCCCTTATCTTAGCAATGCGCAAACAAATCGCGCTCACACCCTCACTTTATTCACCATCATGAACTACTCTCTCTTCGAGCTCATCAAATACTTCCTCACATTAGGCAGCATAGGATTTGGCGGCCCAGTTGCTTTGGTTGGCTATATGCATAGAGATTTAGTCGAGGCCAAAAAATGGATACCAGAAGATGAATATAAAACGGGCTTGGCTCTGGCGCAGTTAGCGCCCGGACCATTAGCAGCGCAGCTTGCCATTTATCTGGGCTATGTTCACTACAAAATTCTAGGTGCGACTCTGGCTGGCATCGCATTCGTGCTCCCTTCATTTTTGATGGTGCTGGGCATCGGTTTTGCCTACAAGACCTACGGTGGCCTGGAATGGATGCAAGCAATTTTTTATGGCGTGAGCGCGGCGGTGGTTGCGATCATCTTGATCAGCACGTATCGCCTGACGATCAAATCGATTAGCAAACTTCATCTCGCCGAAATGAAATCCAAGTGGATGCTGTGGCTGTTCTTTTTCGCCTCCGCATTGATCACTTTGATCAGTCAATCGGAAAATATTTTGCTGTTCATTGGCTGCGGCTTGGCCTACATGATGTATAAAAATCAGCCCAATCTATCGGGCAAAAACATGAGTCTGCTCCTACTTCCCTTCGCCTTCACTGCAAGCGAATTATCCACACTGGAGCAAATCGCGATTTTCTTCGGCAAGGCGGGCGCATTTGTATTTGGCAGCGGATTAGCAATCGTTCCGTTCTTGCACAGCGGTGTCGTGGTGGAGCACAGTTGGCTCAGCGAAAAACAATTTCTCGATGCCATCGCGGTCGCCATGATTACGCCCGGGCCTGTCGTCATCACCGTGGGATTCATTGGCTATTTGATCGTGGGTGTATCGGGCGCCATTGTCGCGGCGCTCGCGACTTTTGTTCCCTGCTATTTGTTCACCATCGTTCCGGCGCCGTATTTCAAGAAATATGGCAGCAATCCTTCTGTCAAAAGTTTTGTCGAAGGCATTACAGCCGCTGTAGTCGGTGCTCTGGCAGGGGCGGTCATTCTCATCGCAGGCGGCAATGTCACAGATATTCCCACTGCGCTGATCGCCCTAATCTCATTGGCAATTCTTATTTACGTTAAAAAAATTCAAGAACCTCTCATTGTTGTTTGCGCCGCGCTGATTGGCGTCGCGATCAAATTCTTTTAAACCAAATCACATTCACCTCGACCATGTCCATACTGAACTCACCCGAAGTCGTCATCCAACGCCAACTGGACGCCTATAACGCAAAAGATATTGACGCTTGGCTCGCGACCTATGCGCCGGACGCCAAGCAATACGAACATCCGGCTACGCTGGTCGCCGCTGGCCATGCGGAGATTCGCGCACGTACTGCCGTGCGCTTAAATGAACCAGATATTCATGCACAGCTCATTAGCCGCTCGGTGATGGGAAAAGTCGTAATCGATCACGAAATCGTGACCCGCAATCTCCCTGAAGGAATAGGCAAGATTGAGTTGGTTTGTATATATGTAGTGGAAGAAGGGCTCATTCAAAGCGCATCCTTCATAGCGGGGATGCCGACTTTTGACTGAGCACATATTTGCTTGATCTGAACGTGTAAAAATATTTTTATATGCAACACCGTCCACTTGAATGTTGGTCTAAAATCAGTCGAATTATTTCTCGTGATCTGGAAAGGTAAGGCATGAAAAAGAACGCAGGTTTTTCTTTATTGGAAGCGATGGTAGCGGTCGCGATTATTGCGATTTTGGCGGCGATGGCGATCCCATCCTATATGACGAAGATCGTGCGTGAGCAGATTGAGAAAGCGATGCCCTTAGTTGCGGAGACTGCGCAGCCTGCAGTGACGATGGCATGGCGCACGAATCAGATTTTTCCTGCTGATAACGTTGCTGCTGGCTTACCCGTTCCAGAAAAAATCGTGAATAATTTCATCCAAAGCGTAGCGATTGAAAATGGCGCGATCCATATGACTTTTGGTAATCGTGCCCATTCGGCGATCAAGGGCAAAATTCTAAGTCTGCGTCCTGCAGTCGTAGAAGACTCCCCCGTCGTACCCATCACCTGGGTGTGTGGCTTTGCAATGCCACCAGGTCAAATGGTGGTAAAGGGTAGCAACCGCACCACCGTTGAGCCGCAATATTTGCCAGCTATTTGTCTCAATCCTAAAAAATCCTAAGCCAACGATTTAGACAATACAGTCGATGTAGGGCGGGTGCAACCCGCCTTACGAAACAACTCAAAACTTGTGTTCAAAATTGAGCCGCCATATCAGATTTGTTTTGGATATATTGGTGCGCACTGTCGTACCTTCTCTATCTTCATAGGTTGAAGAGGAGAAGTGATCCTGATGCAAAGCATTAGCAAGCGCCAATCGGACGTTCGTTTTGCTATCAAACTTCCACAAAGCATATAAATCCAACATACGCTTAGGCACACCATAACTGCTTTGGCTTGCTGAAATACGCACCGGGCCAGCGCTTTGGAAACCAAAATTGCCGCCTAGGGTTAAGGGAATCGCATCAAGTTTGTAATCGATGCCAAAATTTGCGCTAACTGGCGTTTGTGAATCGAGCCGGTTATTTGGACCTGGGACAGAATTCACGCTCGACGAATTGAACGCCAAATTGGCACGAAAATCGACCGCAGGCGCATCGTCCTCCCATATCGAGTCCCCATGCCAATTCTGGTTTGAGGTGGGGATTGCCCATGCTATCTGGATTGGTCTCGCTGTTATTGCTGGATAAAAAACGCCGAGGTACTAAACGACTTGTATCTGGCGCTTTGTAGGTACGGGTAATACCGACACGCACCTGATCATTCTTACTGCCCGGTATCTTATACAAAGTTTGCAAAATCGGGCTGAGCACACTAGAACGATTTTTTATCTCGGAATAAGTGCTGCCCTGACTACCCGTTTCTATGCCCTCCCAACGCACACCAGCGTAGATCGATAAGGCTTTTGAATACGCCCATTCGTCTTGCATAAACAAAGCCAGACGATTTACCTTGGCATCAAATGCTTCTGGGGTGTTTACCTCTGAAGTTAACTCTTTACCAGCGATCACATCGCGACGGGTATTGCTATCATTGCGCTTGCTATAGCCGCCATCCCAACCTGCAGCCAACGCATGATCTTCGACAAACGGTGCGGTATATTTGCCGCCATAGGTAAAACCATTGTCACTACTCTCGCTCACATAGCTGCGATTTAAAATTTGTTTTTCTGATTGCGCAGTCGATAAATTTTCACCGTCACGTTGGTTATAGTTGGCACCAAATCGCACATCCAATTTCGCGCTATCGGCAAGTTTATGGACATAAGTCAGGTTCGTTCTGATCGAGGAACTATCCGACGTGTTTTTTGAAGTTTCATGTAGATACAAATTATTATCTGCGACGTCGGTCGTCGTCGTTTGCGTATTGCGATTACTAAATCGGTTCGCATTCACAAAACTTTGTGAAGTCAATATATCGCCATTGTCCAGCATCCAATTAACACGCGGTGATACGCCAATAGATTCAAATTTACCGAGACTTTCGGTGCTCGTTTGATGGGTGTATCCCGGCTTACCAGAGAGATTCGTACGCACTTCTGTACTGGAATCGGGACGACCAAATTCACCGTAGTTCGCGTTACCCGAGATCGAATAAGACATCTTTCCAACTTTATCGGACAACTGCAAACTAACATTTGCACCGACGCGCCCACGCTCATCCATCAAACCAAACTTTAACTCGCGCTGCGCAGTGACAATGGCTTTTTTCAAGACAATATTAATCGCACCAGCAATCGATTGCGTACTCAATTCTGCCGTCGCAGAACGGATGATTTCTATGCGTTCGATATTGTCAGGCGAAATCGAGTCCAGAGAAAACCCCGGTGGACTAGGCTCACCATTGAGCATAATTTGTGTATAGCCCGCACCCAAACCACGCATGCGAATTGCACCGCCACGCCCTTGCACTCCGCCTATTGTCACACCCGGCAAGCGTTTTAACACGTCGCCAATATTGGTGTCACCATAGCGCACGATATCTTCTTGGGTCACTACGATTTTGCTGGCGGTATCTTGACGTCGTTCGTCATAGCCTTTCGCGCCATTGACTTCGACTTTTTGCATGCCTGCAGCTGTCTGAGCGGGTTTGACCGGCTTGACATTTTGTTGAGGAGGATTTTGTTTTACTTTGTTTTTTTCGACTTCCTCGACATTCTGTTGTGCCGCACTATGGCCACTGAAGGCGAGCATCAAATAAAAAGGAAGCAGAGCTAAACGAAACGGAGATACAACACGAGACATAAAATTAATACCATTGATGGTTAACAGACGGGGCTTGGAGCGCAAGGATAAACGGAAAGTTCAATGTAAAAATGTGGGGAAACACTTTGATACATAGTCCGGCAAGAGTGAAACATGGGCACGCTGCTGTGCAACAGCGTGCCTTTAACTTCGCGACATTAGAGTTTTTAGAGTCTCTCTAAAGCCACCAACAAATCCTGACAAGCGTCGGCCACGCGGTCTATGCTCGCTTCGCGCAAGGCATTCAAATCAGGCGTCGCGGCGCTCTCTAAGCCTGCCCATTGCAAAATCGCTTGGCAAGCTTCGGGGTGTTCAAACAAGCCATGCAGATAAGTGCCCATGATGAGATCGTCGGGCGAACGTGTGCCCTCTTCTTCTCCAGCAATGATAAAGGCTGGCAAGGTGTCGTTGCTGGCATAGCTCACACCCATGTGAATTTCATAGCCTTGCACGCGCATATTCTTGTTTGCACCAAAGGCACAGACGCCTTCAACTTGCTGCAAACGTTTTTCTTTAGTGAGCTCGGTGGTGATGTCGAGTAAGCCTAAGCCCTCAGCCTCACCTGCAGCACCTTCGACTCCATGCGGATCACTGATCCACTGTCCTAGCATTTGATAACCGCCACAAATGCCGATCACTTTGCCGCCATAGCGCAGGTGCTTTTCCAAGGCTGCTTGCCAGCCCGTCTGCTTTAAAAACGCCAGATCAGCGCAGGTGTTTTTGCTTCCCGGCAGAATAATCAGATCAGCGGCGGGAATAGGATGATCGGGACCGATGAACTGCAAATCGACATCAGGATGGGCGCGTAGTGCGTCAAAATCGGTGTGATTAGAAATACGTGGAATCGCCGGAACGATGATGCGAAATTTTCCACCCGCATGCTGGCTCACTTGTATCGCATCTTCCGCGTCTAACATCAAGCCATGCAGATAGGGCAGCACAGCGAGCACTGGCTTACCGGTCTTCTGCTCCAGCCAGCGTAAGCCCGGCTCCAGCAATGCGATATCACCGCGAAAGCGATTAATAACAAAACCAAGGATGCGATCTTGTTCGGACTGCGACAAACACGCCAGCGTACCCAAAAAATGAGCAAAGACGCCGCCGCGATCGATATCGGCCACCAAGATCACGGGACAATCAACCTTCTCAGCAAAGCCCATATTCGCGATATCGCGTTCGCGCAAATTGACTTCAGCCGGGCTGCCCGCTCCCTCAACGATGATCGCCTCATATTGCTGCTGCAAACGCTGATACGACTCCAACACCGCCGCCATCGCCACGGTTTTATATTGATCGTAATCACGCGCATTCATATCGGCACGCACTTTGCCGTGCACGATAATTTGCGCACCTGTGTCGGACGATGGCTTAATCAAAATCGGATTCATATCGGTATGCGCCGCTAAGCCTGCCGCCTGCGCTTGCAGAGCTTGCGCCCTGCCGATCTCGCCGCCATCTTCCGTCACTGCGCTGTTCAAAGCCATATTCTGCGGCTTCATCGGCACCACGCGCACAGCTTGGCGCTGCAATAAACGACACAGCGCCGCTACCACGGTGGATTTACCGGCATCCGAGGTCGTGCCTTGCACCATTAGGGTTGAGATTTTCATGCGCTCTCGCTCACTGCATCATCACACTGTGCTTGCCAAGCGCTGACGATGTCCTGCAATTGCAGCAAACCTTCGCGTATTGCCGCCGGACCGGGCGACAAAATATCAGGTGATTTAATTTCATAGAGGCGATTGTTTTTCACTGCCGGAATACTGTCCCATCCTGCACGTGCTTGCACCGTCTCAGGTCTGAATTTTTTTCCACACCACGAACCTATGATGATGTCGGGTGCACGCCGCACCACTTCGCTGGCGTCGGCAATAATGCGCTGACGTCCATGATGGTGTTGCGCCATGTCGGCAAAAATATCTTCTCCCCCAGCCACCGCGATCAACTCAGACACCCAGGCGATGCCTGTCATCATGGGCTCATCCCATTCTTCAAAATACACACGTGGACGACGCTTTCCTTGCGAGCCGCTCTCAGCGACTTGAGCCATCTGCGCACGTAATTCTTGCACCAGTTTTGCGCCTTGTTCTTTTTTATCAAACAGTTGCGCCAGACTAGTAATCATGCGAAAAATGCCTTCGACTGTATGCTGATTGTAGGCATGCACTTCAACGCCAGCGGCAATCAATTCACGACACATCTCGGCCTGCATATTTGAATAGGCGATGACCACATCGGGATTCACCGCCATGATTCTGTCTAGCTTGGCGGAAGAAAAACCGCTGACCTTGGTCTTCTCAGTTCTGGCGCGCGCTGGCCGCGTGGTGTAACCCGAAATACCGACGATCAGGTCTTCCAATTCCAACGCATACATGACTTCGACCGCTTCTGTGCTTAAGCACACGACTCGTTGATATACACTCATAGTGCCTCAGATAAAAAAACAGATTCTAAAAATAGACTTGCCGCGCGCATTGGATTTGAGGGAAAGTAAGCATGAAAATAAGTCGCGATTAAGCTGCCACGTTGATATACAGCTTCGCCCTGCTCCTCGCTTTTTTGACGTACACAATGTCGCACTGGTTGCAAGCTAGTCTCGAATCGAGAATAGTGAAAAGTATGCCCTCGCAACATCGCGCTTTCATCGTTCGTCGAATCGAACGGCAAACGCTGCATACCCAATGCTGTCAAGCGCTTTTGCATGCGCATCGCTCCGGGTAACAATCCCGCCATCGTATGTTCTTTGCCCTCTGCATCGACCAAACATTCAGCCAGACTCATCATGCCACCACACTCGGCGTAAATCGGTTTTTGCGCAGCATGAAAAGCGTGAAGCGAGGCTTGCCACTGCTGCGCGCTTGTCAAGCGTGCGGCATGCAATTCTGGATAACCGCCGGGCAAATACAGTGCATCGCTATGCTCAGGAATCGCCTCATCATTCAAAGGTGAAAAATACGCGATACGCGCGCCCATCTGTTCGAGGCACACGATATTGGCAGGGTACACAAAAGCAAAAGCAGCGTCTTTCGCAATCGCGATTTGGCGTCCTTGTAAGAGCTGCGGCAAATCTGCTGCCTGCGCATCATTCACCTCAACAGAAAAACTCGCGGCTGGCAATTGCGCCCACAAAGTTTCATCCAAAGCCAAACTGGTAGCGAGCTGATCGAGTATCTCTTCTATCGAGCTTTGCTCCGCAGGCAACACCAAACCCAGATGCCGCTCGGGCAGGCTATGGCTTTGTTTTGCAAGGCTTCCCAGTAAAGGAATTTCGCGTAGCGCATTGCGTATCATCGCCACATGCCCCTCGGAGGCAACGCGATTGGCGATCACTCCTGCCAAAGCGACAGGACCAAAATCGCGCAAGCCCAACACCACCGCGCCTACGGTCTGCGCCATCGCAGAGGCATCCACCACCGCCAACACCGGCACGCCAAAGGCATTCGCCAAATCTGCCGAAGAAGGCTGACCGTCATACAAACCCATCACGCCTTCGATCAACACCAGATCTGCTTCCTTAGCCGCTTGCAGCAATAAGGCACGGCAAGCAGGCAAGCCCAGCAACCACAAATCCAGCGAATACACAGGCGTACCACAAGCGCGTTCCAGCATCATGGGGTCGATAAAATCAGCACCAGTCTTAAACACACGCACACGTTTTCCGGCGCGCACAAAATGCCGCGCGATCGCCGCCGTGGTACTGGTCTTGCCCTGTCCCGAAGCAATCGCAGACACCATCAGCACTGGGGCCAAGGACTGCGATTCGTTTTTATTCATGTTATTCATTGCGGCAAAAATATCCATTGATCGTCGTGAGCTAAGGTCTTAATCGGATGGCCAAGGCAGACGCTCAAATTCTCTGCCGTCATCACGTCTTCTTTGCGTCCCGACAGATAAGTCGCATCTGGCATCATCAGCAAAACATGCGTCGCAATCCGATACGACAAATTTAAATCATGGCTGACCATGATCACGCTTTTGTTTTTCTCGGCACAGACACTAGACAGCAAACGCATACAACTAACTTGATGCGCCAAATCCAAAGCGCTGGCCGGTTCGTCCAATAACAACAAAGGCGTGTCTTGCGCCATCAAGGCCGCGATGGCGACGCGTTGACGCTCACCACCGGACAAGCTGCGCACATCACGTTGCGCCAAGGCCGCCACATCGAGCAAGGCCAAGGCTTGCATAGCGATCTCCACATCGGCATCGCTATCCCAATAATGCGACTCGTGATAAGGGTGGCGTGCACTCGAAACAGCATCGATCGCACGAAAAGAAAAAGCATCAACCCGCTGTTGCGGCAAAAACGCTCGGTGCTTTGCGAGCGCATCCAAACGCCACTCAGACAAGGCGCGCTGCTGCAAAACGATCTGGCCGCCATCGACCTCGCGCAAGCCAGCCAGGCTGCGCAATAGCGTGCTCTTGCCCGCACCATTTTGCCCCAGCATGCACCAGCATTCGCCTGCCAACACTGTCCAATCGCAGGCATCGAGCAGCACACGCTGCTCAACGCAAAGCCGCAGCTTGCGCGTTTCTAACATAGGGGTTTGGCTCATCGTTTGCCTCCGCCAGTTTGCAAGCGATGTAGTTGCCACAAGAAGACAGGCACACCGATCAAGGCCGTGATCACGCCGACTGGCAATTGATGCGGCGCCAGCACCGTGCGCGCCAAGGCATCGGCGATCACTAAAAAACTTCCGCCAGCCATGGTCGCAACAGGAATCAAGAGTCGATGATCAAAGCCCAAAGCAAAGCGGCAGGCATGCGGAATAATCAAGCCAACAAAACCAACGCTGCCCGCCGTGCTCACTGCACTCGCCGTCAAGAGAGCGGCGCAGCCAAACAAAAGTCGGCGCAAGACACCGACGCGCACGCCCAGAGTCAGCGCATTATCGGCATGCATGGCGGAGATATTAATTGCGCGCGCATTCCACATCACCAGCAATAAAACACCCGTCAAAATCATCCAGGGTAGATAGCGTGGCTGAGAATTTGAAAGGTCGCCAATCATCCAAAACACCATGCCGCGCAATGTATTGTCGGGCGCTAGTGACAGCAGCAAGGTGATCATGGCACCACAACCAGCAGCAACGATGACACCAGTCAATAACAACAAAGGCGCGCCACCATCAGCGCTGCCGAGGCCGCGCAGGTCGCGATAAGCGAGTAGAAATAAGAGGGCAGCGACGCCAAGCGCGCCACCGAAAGCAGCGACATCGACAAGGATGCCCACACCCAAAAAGAAGATCGTCGCCAGCGCTGCCACCGAAGCGCCGCTGGAGATACCTAAGACATAAGGATCGGCTAAAGGGTTACGCAGCAAGGCTTGCATCAGTAAGCCCGACAAAGCCAGGGTCGCCCCGGTCACATAACCAGACAAAGCACGCGTATATCGTAAATCCAACACACTCGCCGCCAAAGATTGCGGTGCGCCAGTCATTAATTCAAGCGCAGCATGTGACAACTCGCTCACACTCAAGGCCAGCGACCCCATGGCGCAGGCCAGCACAAAACTCAGCAGCGACACCAGTATCATGGCGGGCACCAACATTTGAGCACGTCTGCGCGTTTGGTTCATAGGTCTCTTTGAGGAATATAAGAAATACCATCGTAGGTCGGGTGCAACCCGCGCTGTCAGGCGTTAGCACATCGGTCGGCGCGGGTTGCACCCGCCCTACTTTGAATACTAAAAGAGCCTGGTTTTTTCACGAACACCAAGCTCTTCCAACAACCATTTACTTAAAGCCGTAATTCAAACCCAAATACACATTCGAGCCCGGCGTACGATAGTTCTTCGCCAGTTCGTAGTCTTTATTGCCGATATTATTCCAGCGGAATAAACCAGACCAGCTATCAGACAACTTATGCGTCACGACTAAATTCACAATCCCGTAGCCACCTAAACGTTGCGTATTCTCAGTGTCATCGAAGCGCTGGCCAGACATGACGGTTTCGATACCGATCACCATGTCTTGCATACGATAGTCGATACCCGCTGTCGCATGTTTCTTGGCACGACGCGCCAGACTATTTCCTGTCTTCGCATCGCGGGGGTCTTGAATATCGATACTTCCGCGCAGGCTGAACTGATCCAATTTCACCGTAGCGCCGAACGTTGTACCTGACAAGATCGCTTTATCGACGTTATAAGCACAGCCATAACTATGTGTAGATGCCTCAACTGGACATGGATAAGCATAGGCGATGAGATTGCTTACTTCATTCTTATACGACACCGCACTCATTTGCAGCGTGTTGTCGTCGTAGTAAAAGCCGAACTCACGATTCTTTCCAGTCTCTGGTTTGATTGAAGCCACGCCAAAACCAGGGTAATACAATTCATTAAAAGTCGGCGCGCGGAAGCTGGTGCCCTGACTGACATTGACACGCAAGTTATCCGAGAGTTTGTAGCCATAAGCGACGCTGCCAGTCTGGTGGCGGTCATATTGTGAGCTATCATCGATACGTGCATTCGCGCTCAACAAGTGTGCATCTTGTTTCCAAATATAGCCCAGCGCATACGACGTCGTATCGCGCTTACCAGTCACTTTCGGTTCATCGGTAACCACGTCTTCTTCACGATTCTCGACGACAAATTGCAAGACGTCGCGACCAAAGTTGACATCGTTCTGCCAAGTCCAGCCACGGTTTGCTGTATTTGCGAAACTCTTGCCATAAGAAGCGTCGCTGGCATCACGGTCATTGCTGCGTGAGAACTGCAAACGGCTATTCCAGTTATCTTGAATCTTGCCAGCAAAATAGGTCGCTACACTGTCAAACTTTTGATGTGAACGGTCACGATACGTCATGCCCGCATCAAAATCGACGTCCAGCGTGCTCTGCACAAAATCAACGCCGACTTTCCAGTTATTCTGCAATTTCCACGCTAACTTACCGTTGAGGCTTTTTTGAGTGTAGCCGTCTTTGTCTGGATTAAAGATATAAATGCCAGCGCCCGGCTTAGAAGCAGAAAATCCATTGCTACTTTCTTTCGCGCCGTTCAATGCATATTGAAAATCACCACGATCGCTACCAAACACGCCAAATTCTGTTTTGCGCAAATGATTGCTGCCCACGCCTACACTGATGTTTGTGTGTGTGCTCGCACTCGATTTTTTGGTGAACAACTGGATCACGCCACCGATGGCATCAGCGCCATAGATACTCGATACCGGACCATAAATAATCTCGATGCGCTCGATTTGAGACAAAGGAATGCTGCTCCAGGTCGCGCCACCAAAGGTGGAAGAACCTACGCGCACGCCGTCAACAAACACCACGCTTTGAGAATTTGCTGCGCCGCGAATAAATACAGAAGAGGTGTTACCTGCGCCACCGTTACGAGAAATTTCTATGCCGCGTTGCTGCTGCAACAGATCGACAATCGTTGTCGCACCTGTTTTCTGAATTTGCTCGGCGGTGATCACGACGTTATCGGCCAAGACGTCTTTTGCCAGTTGCACCTGACGATTCGCGGTGATGACCACGTTAGGACTAAAGGAATCGGTTTGTGCCAAAGCAGATGCAGTCGCAAAGCAAGCGGACACGGCCATACTGATGGCGAGAGGTTGGATCAATTTATTCATGATTCTTAAAGAGAAAGTGCGGCAGCCGACGTTATGAGGACAAAGACCAGTTGCGCGCAGTCATAACACCCGAGATCCCCGTTGGGTGTTTAAATACAAAATGCAGGAACGAAAACGCGTCTATTAATCAGCGCAAGAGATCAGGCTGACCCATCCCCGCTCACCCCATTTCACTTATTTTGGCCGGTATCCGGGCTGACAAACATCACCATCACACCTTCCCATCTTAGCGTCGCTAAAACAGTGGTTGCGCAGAGGGCTGACTCCATTATTCCGAATCTCTCGGGGGAGCGTTTGTACACCGTTGCGGGGGCAGCACACCTCGCGTTGCCGCGCTGTGTTTCCCGTTTAACCGCAGACAAGATCATGTCCGCGAGCACCAAAACTGCGCCATTTTAACGGGTATGGGGTTCAAGAACAAGTTGAGTGACTTGATACAGATAAGCCTTATTTATTGGTGAGAGATACCCAGGCCGCGATGAGATCTCGATGGAGAGAAGAGAGCTCCAGAAATTCCACACCGATGCGAAAACTGTCGCCACTCAAAATACTATGCAAAACCGAAACGCGACATGGCACCTTATAAGGTGGCGCATCAGAATGATCGATGCATGGCACTTCTAACATCATTTGAAATTGCTTACTCACAGGTAGAGATTGCGGACACAACATCATCAAACCAGACTCAGACACATTTTGCGCTCTGACCGGTATCAAATGCCCCTCATTCGTTTTCAGAAAACCGCGCCATGTCACAGTGATTCGAGGATTTCTACGTAATTCCACGGACAATTCCTTCTTGAGAAGTACATTCTTAATAATAAAAAATTCCAGAGAACAAGATTTCTCCTCATTCTACGATATTTTTCAAAAGCACTTCCTGAATAAATTCATCAGGCACGACGACGATTCCACACCAATCCTGCCAAAAGCGCCGCAACAGCAATCGAGGCAAACATCAGACTAGTCCCCATAGTCGCTGCACGATTAAAGCCCAGTACATCAAGCTGCGCGATATTCGGTGCTTGAGTTGAAATGTACAGCCAGACCAAAAACATCGTCAAAAAACTTCGACCTGTGCGCGTCATTGTTCCGACACAGCTCGCCAAAGCACTCAAGAACAACATGCCACACACTAAGGCCAACGCGAATAATGGTGAGCTCAAACAGAGGCGAAACAAAGCCACACCCACCATCAACAAGCCAACTGTCACGCTCACCATCCAAGTTCGCAAATATGCCCTATCGCTGCCACCATGGACGCTTTCCACCAGAGGCACAATCCCTGCTTGCACATGCCTGCTCGCCAAGTCACTCACAAAAATTCCCCATGCCGCCGCCGACCACAACGACACTGTCGCAAGCTCATTCGCCGGTGCAACACCAGCCGCCAACATCGTCACCGCGATCACCAACAACATGAACGGAGCGCAATTCAAACTCAGGGCAACTTCGGCTAACACCTGCCCCAAGCGCCCTGGATGTTGTGCAGCCCAGACATACAGCGGTGTCAATTGTCGGCTAAGCGGTCGCGACCAAACATGTAAAGTCGCCAGCAGATTACGACGTTCAGTCACGCGCGTTGCCTTCAATCGGTCGGGTGAATAACGATGAAAGCAAAGCGCTGCCAGCAACAAAGGCAATAATGCGATCAACGCAGTCAAAGCGCGCATCATGATCAACTTCGCTGGCCAGATATACATAGGCAAAGTTAATGGCGCCAGTTTCGCATCAAAAGTCCCGCCACCAATCGCAAAATTATTCCCGCTCACGAAGGATTTAAAACACAAGACAGCTGCGCTCAAGCCATTAAAATCAAACATAAAAACCAATGAAATGGCCGACTGCACACCACCGCTTAGTTGCGCCAATATCGACGTCTGCGCCACCCACAAAATAAAATACAAAACATCACCGCTCTTACCCATCAAAACAGGAATGCTATCAAACAAAATTGCCAGACTCACTGAATAAAACCCGCAGCGACCAGCAACAACATATAGCCAACTCCACCACACCAACGCCCAATTAAAAACTGCCAGTTTCCAACGCGTGAAGAAGCAATGACTGCGCTCATGCCGCAACGGACATCTTCCCGCATAGATCCGCGCACCAGATAAAACCCCAGCAAACCCAAAACAAAGCCCAACAGCGTCGCGCTTCCTAAGGCCAATGCAGAACTGGTATAGAGAACCCGCGCATTCTCAACCACAATCAAGCTCCCACCTGTGGCAGGGTCTGCGATCATATTCCAGGTCAACACCATCATTGCTAGCACCGCCACCAAAGTGCTCAAGCGGCGCGAACGCATACGAATTTCATTGCGTACACATTGCCACAAAAAATAAAACCGCGAACCCGCGATGCCAGACGCACCATTCAAGCCGAGAACATGCCCATCACGACTTACCTCCGTCTGCAGGGATTCGGCGGGCAATTCAAGCCGTTTCAATTCACCGTGCATCATGCCTCCTCTTGCACTGCATAGCGTTGCGCCATCAATGCATCTTCCAGGCCAGGCAGGTGCAGGCGCGCCTGCGAACAAGGTTGTACAGAATGCGCAATCCGCACCAGATAGCCATCGGCTTGCTTTTGCACATGTAATATCTGCGTGCGTGTTTTTAAATCTTGCAACTCAGCCTCGCTGAGCACCGCACTCCAAATTTTTCCATACGCGGCGGTGATCATCGCCTCTGGAGTTGCATGCGCAATGACACATCCCTTACGCATAATCGCCAACTCGTTTGCTACGCTTTCCACATCCGACACGATGTGCGTGGACATCAATACCAATTTTTCGCGTCCCAGATCAGCCAGCAAATTCCGAAAGCGCACGCGCTCTTCGGGATCAAGGCCAGCCGTAGGCTCATCGACGATTAAAATATCAGGATCATTCAATAAAGCCTGTGCGATCCCCAAGCGTCTGCGCATCCCACCTGAATAGGCAGCAGCGGATCTATGTGCATGTTCAGTCAGATTGACTAACTCTAATAATTCATTGATGCGCTTTGGATTACGCACCCCTTTCAGACCCGCAAAATATTGCATCAATTCGACGCCGCTCAAATTGGGATAGACGCCAAAATCTTGCGGCAAATAACCGAGTCGGCTGCGCATCGCATCGGGAAACTTGACGATATCTACGCCCTGAAACACAATCTCACCACTAGTCGGACGCATCAGGGTAGCGATCATTTGCATGAGTGTCGTTTTGCCCGCGCCATTATGACCAATCAAGCCGACCACGCCAGTTCCCAGTTTCAGACTCACATCGTGAACCGCATATTCGGCTTGTCCAAATCGCTTACTTACACTCTTTAATTCCAACATGAGGGCTTCTCCTATTTATCCTTGAGGGTTGACGCAGATAACGACTTTCACCCTTAACAAATTCATTGAAGGTCACGATAAACAAAGCCCATCACAAACGCATCCGTTTTGAGACAGACCGCAAAACTCACGGAATCAATCGCTGATAAGTCGGAACAGACAGATCACATAGGAACGAAAATCAAGTGAGGCTCTCATTTGCTTTCATCCTACTTACAACACTTCAAGCTTTTAAGTCTCTAAGAAACGAGACAGAATCGATGCAATATGCTTGAATCAAGCAATTCCCACAGCCGCCTATGTTTTCAATGACGCCTACATTGAAATTCCTCGACTATGAGTCCACGCCCAGGCGCGTCTTTGAATTTCTATTGCCTGTCGTCGTCTTTTTTGGCTTGGGAATCGCATCCGAACTGATCATCTTTGAAAGTCGCAGCCGCAAAGAAAACATCGCCCGGCAAAACGCCATCAGCAATACAGCCGAAATTCGCGCCATCCTCGAATCCGATCTAAACTCCAGCATCTATCTCGCTTCAGGATTGGTCGCTTTCGTCAAAAATAAGCAGGGCAATTTCGACAGCAAAGAAATACTTCCCTGGCTCAGTGATATGCAAAAACAGGCGCATGGCATACGCAACTTTAGTCTCGCGCCGGGCAACCGCATCACCACGGTCGCCCCTCTGCCCGGCAATGAGTCGGCAGTCGGCTTGTATCTGCCTGACAGCCCCGCTCAATGGCCTGCCGTCCAACGCATCATGGCGACGCGACGCCCCATCTTGGCCGGACCATTTGAGCTCAAGCAAGGTGGACAGGGATTGGTTTATCGCGTGCCTATCTTTCTCGACGATGGCAAGTATTGGGGTTTCATCAGCACCGTACTAGACGCCAGCGAATTATTTTACAAAGCGCACCAACGAGCACTAGCACTCGATTTGGATTTACTCATCATCGACACCGAAGCGGACGAAAAAAATCGGGTAATCTTTGGCAAGAATAGTTTAAAAATGCAAGCGGATCAAAGCTTAAAGGTCAACTTCCCCGGACGTTCCATTCTCATTTATACCCAACACCGCCTGCCACCAAAATTCGACTTTCTCGTCTTAATCGCCCGCAGCATAGCGTGGGGGGGAGCACTTATTTTAGGCTGGCTCATCGCCAGAATTTTTCGTTCGTATCGACGTCAGACCTCGACCTATTCCGCGCTTGACGAAAGCCAGCAGCGATTCATCAGCGCATTTAACACCGCACCGCAAGGCATGGCCTTGTTTAAACAAAGTGGTGAATGGATGAGTGTCAATCCCAGCTTGTGTGAGATGCTGGGATACGATGCCTATACACTGTTACAGCAAACGCCTGCGACGCTGTCACATCAACTCAACATCCACCGACTGGAACAGCAGTGGGAAGAACGTCAAAGCGCGGGTCTGCAATTTGAACTTTGCCTGACCAATAGCAAAGCGGAAGTAATTCCCTGCATTGTCAGCTTGTCGCGTGTCTCGCATCCCAGTTTCGATCAATGTTATTGGATTTTTCAGGCGATCGATATCAGCCGTCGCGTGCTAGCAGAAAATCGTCTCCACGACGCATTTGAATACACACAATCAATCGTGAATAACATCGACGATGGCATCATCAGCGCCAGCTTGGACGGAACCATACGCAGTATCAATCCGGCCGCTTTGGCACTGTGGAAACTCACACCAGAACAAACTAACGATCTGCATTTCTCCACCCTATTGAGCAGCCCAAGCTCTCTTCAAATCGCGATTGAAGTCAGCGATTTTATTGATGCTGCAAGCCACGGACGGCTACCGGACAACTCTCAGTTGACACGAGAAAGCATTGTCACCGATCAGCAAGGCAGAGATTTGACGATCGAATTTCGCATTTCGTTGATCGAACAAAAAAAAGAGACTGAATTTTTAATACTCGCAAAAGACATCACTCAACGCAAACGTGCCGAACGCCTGCAACAACAATTTTTAGAGGTCGCCAAACACGGACTTAAGCCCCCGCTAAATTCCATCACTGGCTCGCTCAAATTGATAGAAGGCGGCGTCTTCGGCACACTTCCCAATTCCCTGGGACGCATCATTCACCTGGCACTTCAGCACAGCGAACAAGCAACGCGTTTGCTCAGTGATATGCAAGACTTGCAGCAATTAGTTTCAAAGAAAATGGAATTTCAACTACAAGAGTGCAAGTTGGACGACATCGTACAACAAGCCTTCACGATCCACGCCCATTACACCAGACAATATCAGGTGCAATTTCAGACTGACGGGGAACTACCTGATTGCATCGTCCTCGCTGACGCGCGACGACTACTACAAATCTTAGGCAATTTACTCAGCAATGCCGCGAAATTCTCGCGGCCCGACGGTATCGTCAAAGTCGCCATCAACGTCGATCAACATCACGCAAACATCAGTGTCATCGACACCGGCACAGGCATTCCCGATAGTTTTCAAACGCGCCTCATCCATTTGTTCGAACACAAAAATCCCGGTCAAGGCTTGATCGACAATCAAACACCGGGTCTGGGACTGCAAATCTGTCGATTAATGCTAGAACGCATGAACGGCAGCATACGCTTTACCTCGACTGAAGGAGAAGGGTCGTGCTTCACCATCAGTTTGCCGAGGGCGTAAAAAAAAGCGCGGAAGCTATCCGCGCTTTTCTAATCTATTCCTGCAAGTTTTAAAGCCCGGTATGCCGTGCAATAAACGCCTTCATCGCCACCACATCCGGCGACATCACTTCAAAGCGCTGC
>JACQDW010000115.1 GCA_016200845.1 Burkholderiales bacterium
CGGCATCGAACCACTGGCATGGCTCAAAGCCACACTCGAAAAATTACCCACGCAACCCAATAGCCGCATCGACGAATTACTGCCACTGCGCGGCTAGTCTATTTACGACGTCGATGCTAGGTGGGGGCGTTGGACGGTTACTATAGTCTAAACACCCCGCGCGAGGTAACAACAAAACAGAGTGCACTTCGATCAGCGCAGGTAACAATCATTTTTTGAACATCGTTTATTGATACAATCAACAACCATATTTTCGATGGATGTTGCACTCGCCCACTCTGAGAATGATACTCAGCGGCACGCGAATTTATTCAATGAGCACACTAACTGGAGCTAAACATGTCACTCAGAATCAATGATATCGCCCCCAACTTTACTGCAACAACAACGCGTGGATCGATTAACTTTCACGAGTGGATAGGAGATAGTTGGGCTATATTATTCTCGCACCCAAAAGACTTTACCCCGGTTTGCACCACGGAGCTGGGATACGCCGCCCGCCTGGAGCCTGAATTTGCCAAACGCAATTGCAAACTCATCGGCTTGAGTATCGATCCAGTGGACAATCACGCGCTGTGGGCTAAGGATATCGAGGAAACGCAGGGCCATGCCGTACATTTTCCTATGATAGGCGACACCGATTTAGCAGTCGCTAAACTCTACAATATGTTGCCAACCGACGAATCTGGCACTAGCGAAGGGCGCACCGCGGCCACCAATGCTACTGTGCGTTCCGTGTTTATTATCGGGCCTGACAAAAAAATTAAATTGATGATGACCTACCCGATGACAACGGGACGCAATTTTGACGAGATCTTGCGCGTCATCGATTCTATGCAATTGACAGCTGAATACAAAGTGGCCACGCCGGTCAATTGGAAGCAAGGGGATGACGTCATTATTGTGCCTGCAGTTTCGAATGCGGATGCGGAGAAAATGTTCCCGAATGGCTGGAAGACTTTGAAGCCATATTTACGCTTGGTGAAGCAGCCTAAATAAGTAGCTCAGTCTTGTAATTCAAAGTAATCACAGCGCTGCACTCTTCATCAGCAGCGCTGTTCGGACACAAAAATAACATCAATTAAGCAGCGGAAATTGCTCCCGCCACAGCCAGCCCGCTCAAAAAGGCATTCTCCACTCGCCCTGCGCCTTCCAAGCCTACGGCAAACCAATCGCCGCACACACCAATTTTCTTTTGCTTATCCCATAAATGAGATTCAGCCAAAGGCACATCGGCCTGCGCAAATCGCCATCGATGCGTTAATGCGTGAATCGCCTGAATCGGCGACCCTGTCGCTTCGTGAAATGCCTTGGACAGCTTTTCTTTAACACGTTCGTGATCGTCTTCCAGATGCTCAATACTCCAGGCATGGCTGGCATGGCAGACCCAACGCTCGCCAGCTCTATGATCGGGCTTGGACGTATCGCGAGCGATCCACCCCAAGCGAGAGTTCTCCACCCATGCGCCGTCATATTCCAAATTAAGCGGGTTTTGAAAACCCAGCATCAGGGTCCAACACGGCTGCAATCTAACTTCGCTGACCTTGTTTGAAAAACTGACCTTATCTTTCAACAGCACTGACGCCTGCTCCGGCGGGATCGCCAAAATCACTGCATCAAATGGCCCTGCTGATGCGGCAACGGGCACTTCGTCGGTCTTGACCGATAAAATCCATTGATCACCATGCGCTTCTAAGGCTTGTACTTGCTGTTCCAAACGGACATCTAAACCATGTGCCAATTGCTTGGCAAGTGAACTCATACCCGGCACAGGCACATAGCGCTGTGATTCACGGCTTGATGATTGAGTCATCCCATGATCGAGCTTCACTAGCCGGCTTTCCCATGGCATCACCCACGACAACTTACGCCAATCTGCGACTTCTTTTTTGAATCGATCCGACTGTGCCGTAAAATATTGCGCACCATAATCGAAACCACCGAGTTCGGTTTGTCGCGTATTCATGCGACCACTGACACCGCTACTTCTTTCATACACGGTGACGTGATGCCCTTGCGCCTGACATTGCCGCGCGGCGCTGAGTCCAGCTAAACCTGCACCGATGATCGCTACATGCATATAAATCTCCTTGGTTTTAAAGAACGCTCTTTTTTGCATTCATGGTTGGCGTGGGCAAAAAAAAACCCACAAAAAATCGTGGGCTTTTATCGGTATTATTTTTGTTCGTCTTCAACAGGCCAGTCGCGGATATAGGCCTTCAACATCTTGTTTTCAAAACTCTGTGCTTCCAACACAGCGCGCGCAACGTCATAAAATGAAATCACGCCCATCAATGTTTTGGCATCCATCACAGGCACATAGCGAGAATGCTTTTCCAGCATAAAACGGCGCACCTCGTTAACTTCGGTATCTGGTGTCACAGTCATAGGATGGTCGTCCATATACTTACGCACCGTTCCATCACCCAACGAACCACCATTTTTATGCACGGCACGTATCACTTCGCGGAAAGTCAGCATCCCCACCAGCTCACCGAACTCCATCACAATCAGCGAGCCTATGTCTTTTTCTTCCATAAACCCGACTGCATCTGTCATCGGTGTATCGGGCGTGATCGTGAACAGGATATTGCCTTTTACCTGCAGAATTTCTGAGACCTTCATCATGCTCCTCCGTTCGCTATTACGACTTGTTTGCTACGTGTTTGCTGCCCATTTGCTATTTGTGTGACTATCTTAAGAACCCGCCCCAACCGTGTGATCAAGGTAGCTGTTAGCAAGCCTGTGAGTGGTCAATGTATCGCATGCGACTGGAAAAATCCAGTGATTAGCAATGAATAATCATGATTAATCGCAAGAAATTTATTTTAGACACAATTCTGGGTATTTTTCCGTTGGGAAGTTTCACAAGCGCTTGTCAAGACTATTCAAATTGATGCGCAATGCGTACGATGTCGCGATTCACATTCGGAGAATAACTTTATGAGCGGTCCACACTACCCCGGTTTTGACACCCTTAGTCTGCACGCAGGTGCCGTTGCCGACCCGGCGACTGGCGCACGTGCCACGCCGATTTATTTCACATCTTCATTTGCATTTAAAGATTCAGATCACGCAGCCGCGCTATTTAACATGGAACGTGCAGGCCATGTATATAGCCGCATTACCAACCCCACCAACGCGGTGTTGGAAGAGCGCATGGCAGCCTTAGAGGGTGGCGTCGCGGGCATCGCAGTGGCCAGTGGTCAGGCCGCCATGCATCTCGGTTTATCGACGATTGCGGGTGCCGGTTCGCATGTCGTGGCGTCCCGCGCCTTGTATGGTGGCTCGCAAAATTTGCTGGCGTATACCATGAAGCGCTTTGGCATAGAGACCACCTTTGTCGATCCACGCGATCTCGACGCTTGGCGCGCTGCGATTCGCCCCAACACCAAGGTGTTTTTTGGCGAGACCTTGGGCAATCCGGGCTTGGACGTGTTGAATATCCCAGAAATCGCCAACATCGCCCATGAACATCATTTGCCACTGATGTTGGACTCCACCTTCACCACTCCTTATTTGTTGCGCCCGTTTGATCATGGTGCAGATTTGGTGTTTCATTCGGCCACCAAATTCCTTTGCGGGCATGGCACGGCAATTGGCGGCGTGTTAGTCGATGGTGGCACCTTTGACTGGCAAGCAGCCTATGAGAAGACCGGAAAATTCGCAGAGCTGTGCGAGCCGTATGAAGGTTTTCATGGCATGGTGTTTAGCGAAGAGTCCACTGTCGGCGCGTTCGCATTGCGCGCCCGCCGCGAAGGGCTGCGCGACTTCGGCGCTTGCATGAGTCCGCATAATGCCTTTGCGATTTTGCAGGGAATCGAGACTTTGGGTTTGCGTATGGAAAAACACGTTGCCAATGCACGTAAAGTGGTCGAGTTTTTAGCCAGCCACGCCGCTGTCGATGCCATCGCCTATCCAGAATTAGCCTCACATCCCGATTACGAATTAGCGAAAAACTTACTGCCTAAAGGTTGCGGTTCGGTGTTCTCGTTTAACATCAAAGGTGATCGCGCTGCCGGACAACGCTTTGTCGAATCCTTAAAAATCTTCTCGCACTTAGCCAACATCGGCGACGCCAAATCCTTAGTCATCCATCCTGCATCCACCACCCATTTCCGTGTACCAAGCGAACAACTGGCTGCCTCCGGCATCCACGAAGGTACGATCCGCCTGTCCGTCGGTTTGGAGGACGTTGACGACCTCATCGAAGACTTGGCACGCGGTTTAAAAATGGCACAGAAAGGCAAATAAGATGCACATCACCCTACACGGAAAAGAAATTTACGCCTACACCGGCGGCAAGGCTTTTAACCCAAATTTGCCGACGATTATCTTCGTTCACGGCGCTCAAAACGATCATTCAGTCTGGGCTTTGCAATCGCGTTATCTGGCGCATCATGGTTACAGCGTGTTAGCAGTCGACCTCCCCGGTCACGGCCGCAGTGCTGGCCCCGCTCTAGCCAGTGTGGAGCAGCTGGCTGCATGGCTACTAGAATTGATCGCCATGAGCGGCGTGCAACAAGCCTATGTGGTTGGACATAGCATGGGTTCCCTGATCGCCTTAGAAGCAGCAGGCATGGCACCGGAGCGCATACAAAAGCTAGCACTATTAGGCACGGCATTCCCGATGAAAGTATCTGACGCCCTTTTATTTTCTGCGCAAAATGACGAGCAAAGCGCCATCGATATGGTGAACATTTTTTCGCATTCCAGCATCGCACATAAACCATCCTGCCCCGGCCCCGGCTTCTCGGTCATGAACGGTAGCATGCGGCTCATGCAAAGAATTTCCGCCATCAATCCTGAGCAAGTGTTCTTTATTGATTTTACCGCTTGCAATACTTATCTCAACGGCGAAGAAGCGGCCAAAAAAGTGCAATGCCCCACTCTCTTCCTGCTGGCAAAACAAGACATGATGACACCAGCAAAAGCCAGCATCAGCTTGTCTAACCAGATCGCGAATAAGCAAATCAAGCTCATCGACAACTGCGGGCATTCGATGATGAGCGAGCAGGCAGATGTGGTGTTGGATGCATTGCTTGAGTTTATGAAGAATTGAGGCGCAAGCTCTATTAGCCTTAAACCGGAGCGCAGCGATATGTCACTTCACCGCTGCGCTTCCGAGATCGAGATAGCGTGTCTGATATTTCTCGACGAGATCCTGTATCGCCACCTGCACCAGAACATGTAGCTTTTCCTGATCAGTCAGCGTCTTCGCTTCGCGCATCACATCTTCTATCTCTTTGAGTTGACGGATATGCGCTTGCAATCTCTGCAGCGGTCGTTTTAACTCTGCATCCATCGCCAGTGCTTGCAACAACTGCTCTTGCGCCATTTTTCCATCGTCTGCCAGCCAGACCGCTTGCTCACCTTTGTTGTGCATACTGGTGCGTAGATTGTGGGTCTTTATTTCTTCTTGTTTGGTGTGCAGATCGCTCTGCGTTTTTTCTCTGGCTATCGTTTCTTCGCTTTGCAAATGCCAATCGAGATCTGTATTGGCGCTCAGCTTGATGAGCATCGCTACCAACTCGATCGCCAAAAACCAGGTCAACCACCACAGCAATTGAAAACGTCGATTCGCGTCATTGCGCACCAGATCCGCAACCGCCGTAAAGTCGGCCGCAAAGCCTGAATTTGCTGCGCGCTCTATCTTTGCCGATTGATCGGCAATCAAACGGCTCTCTTCTGATTTAGCACTGACGATACGGCTCTGTACTTGCTTGTGCTGTGCCATCGCGTCCCGCTTTTCTGCAGTTTTCTGTTGTCTCCATTCTGCAATTTTGTGAGCAATTACATGATCCATGCTCACACAAGGCGCGCGTGCCGTGTCGATTTTTTGTTGCAATTGATCGATGCGCGCATCGAGAGCTGCGTCAACGCCTGCCTGTTGCCGTAACATTTGCAGTGGTCGGAGCTGTCGCTTGATCTGAGTTTCGCCATCATAAAAACGCGCCCAGCATTGCGTGGCTTTTTTTCTCAATGCTGGTACTTCGGGCGGATCGGTCACCAACAATTGATCCAGTTGCTGCACCGTCGATATGAGATTTGCCGCGTCCGTGCGCAGTGTTGGCAGGCCAACGGCAAGCTGCGCCGAGGTCTGATTTTCCAATAAACGCGACCGTGCCATCTCGCCCACCCGCACATCAATTTCTGCGCGGTTGCTTTCCACAAAAAACGGATACACCATGGTGCTGGCTGAGAGCAGCGCGAGCAGCGTACGCCAACTTAATCCAAACAACTTTTCCCACCACGATGCATCGCTGCGTATGCTGAGCAAAATTTGCCGCTCCAGACACCATTGAAAAACCGCCCACAATACGCCCGCGATCGTTGCGCCCCACCAAGACATATTACTCATGCTTGCCAGCATATGACCCATGCCATAGCCAGAAAAAATCGCAAAGAAAATCACTAAACTGGCGATACCATAATATTTATGCCGACCGCGCCCGAAGCGATGTCGGCCTTGCGCATCTTTTTCCTCCAAGAGTTCATAGGGCACGGCTGCAGATAAGGCCAGAAACCGAAGCAAGACCGTGTTTAGCCGCACCACAGCGCCAGCTGGCGCGGCAGCGGAATCAGAAATAATTGGCATGTGGACCTCACATATTGCGAAATAACACCATGAAGGGTTGGCTGACGCTCAACGTCTCGGGACGGTTTTTTAGTTTCACTATCCCTTTCCCGCCATCGTCACGCGCGACCGAGGCAATCGCTTTGAAATTGACAATGGTGGAGCGATGAATTTGCTTGAAGGTATGTGGGTCAAGCACGTCGAGTAATTCGCGTATCGGCTTGCGCAGCAGCGCCTCGCCCTGCGCCGTCATCACCACCGTGTATTTATTGTCGGCTTTAAAGTAAGCCACATCGTCGATCATGATCAGCTTGGTTTCATTGCCCGAACTGGCGGTGAGCCACACTAATGGTTCATTCTTTTTATGCAGATTAAAGGCGTTTTGATTGACGCCTAATTGCGCCAACAACTGCGACACCACATTCGCCTGAGTACCTGCCAAGCTTGCATTGTTCACGCGAGTCTGCAAACGCTTGACGGCGGCGCACATGCGATCATAACTAACCGGCTTTAAGAGGTAATCAATCGCCCCTTTTTCAAAGGCATCGATCGCGTATTGATCATAGGCCGTAACAAACACGATTTGCGTATGTGGGCTGCTGGTGCTCATCGCCTCCGCGATTTCGACACCGGTCAAACCGGGCATACGAATATCCAAAAACGCGACATCGGGTTGATACTCGATGATCGCTTCCAAGGCACTTGCGCCATCATCGCATGCAGCCACCACGTCCAGATCGGGCCAGGCCTTTTGCAATTGCTCCAGCAAAGCTTCGCGCAATAAATTTTCATCTTCCGCTACAACACACTTAGGCATGATGCTCTCCCTGCAAAAAACTGGTCGGCACGGTGATCGTCGCTGCCACGCCACTAGGGAAATTCGCGACGATATTAAAATGCGCGCTCGTTCCATACGCCAAACGCAAACGTTCACGCACATTGCGCAAACCGATGCCAGTTCCGCCCCCCTCTGCACTAAAACCACGACCATCATCGGCGACTGTCACTGCCACAGTATTCTCATGAGCGCGCGCCAGTATCCAAACAGTGCCGCCACCGCTCTTCGGTTCCAAGCCATGTTTAATTGCATTCTCAATGAGGGTTTGCAACATCATGCTGGGAAATAACACCGGCAAGAGATAATCGGGCACTTCGATATGCACTTGCAGACGCGAGCCCATACGAATTTTCATAATATCCAGATAGGCGCGTGAACGTTCTAACTCTGCCCCAATACTCGACAAAGAGTCTTCCGTTCTGGGCAAGGAGTTCCGCAAATACGTGATTAGATTGCCCAGCATGTCATCGGCCTTGGCCGGGTCAGAGCGCGTCAATAATTGTGCACTGGCGAGCGTGTTATACAAAAAATGCGGCTCCACTTGGGCGTGCAATAAATTGAGCTTGGCGACGGTTAATTCTTTCTCCGTCATGGTCTGCTGAGTTGCAGCTTTTTCTCGCTGTCGGGTTTGTGCAATCCGACGTGATATCGCTCGCCCCAAGGCTTCTGAGTTTTCCAGATTGGTTCCATTATCGACCAGATAAAAATCAGTCCACGCCGCACGATCGGGTTCACAAATAATCGTTGCGCTGCACGCTTCTAGGCCGGGGGTCACCGTCACTAAGATTTGGTTATTGCCACTTTGCAGCCAATCAAATAATTTTGTCTCACTTAAAAAGTCACTGTGATAAGGATGAATCCGCTTTAATTTGGCGCGCAATTGCAAGCTATCAGGCGCGCTATCGACTCTCTCAACATTGGGCAGCTCACGAATCGCCGCTTCGATCAAGGCAAATGCCTCGTTGACATCTAAAGGAATCTCGGTCTGCCGCCGCTGACGGTTCGAGAGTAAGCTGGGGTTAATCTCTTGCGAAATCAAACGCACGCGACGAATATGCGAGAACGCAGCGATCAAAGCAAAAAAACCTAGCGCAAGAGGAATAATCTCCATCCCATGTGGAGGGTGTCCCAAAATAATTTCAAAGACAGCACCTAGCACTAACAGGGCTGTCAATAACCATGCCACTGCTGTACGAACGATAAAGATAATTTGATTGATCATGATGATGGGCTTTGACTTAGTTGACGATGTAGCGCAGCTTAATCTGACTTTCCGTCAGTTTCTGCCATTATCCGATGAAACAAAAAAAAGAGAGACAAAACCGTGAATTGGCAGAGTAAAATATTTTCTTCCTTCCTCCTGACTACAAGCATGTCACTCACTCGCCGCCACTTTACCTATGCCCTGACTGCAGGGCTTGCCAGTTTCACTTTTCCACTTCAAGCCCGACAGTCCAGCGCTGCGCCGCCCGCCATGCGCCTGATTTTACTCGGCACCGCCGGCGGCCCAACTCCCAAGAAAAACCGCGCAGCTCCGTCTCAAGTCATCCTGATCAATGAGGTCGCCTATGTCGTCGATTGTGGCAATGGCGTTGCGCAACAACTGGCAAAGGCAGGTATTAAACTGTCCGCGATTCGCCATGTCTTTGTGACGCACCACCATTCTGATCATAACGCCGACTATGGCAATCTCTTGTTATTGGCATGGGCGGCGGATCTCGATCATAGAGTTGACACTTGGGGGCCGCCGCCTTTGCAGCGCATGACTCGCCAATTTCTGGCGCTGAACGACACGGATATTCAAACCCGCATCAAAGATGAAGGCAGACCCGCGCTAGACAAACTCATCGTCCCCCACGACATCAAACGTCCCGGCATCGTTTTGCAGCACGACGACCTCACGGTGCGGGCGACACAAGTGGTGCACCCGCCGGTCACACCAGCCTACGCATTTCGGTTTGAGCATCAGGGGCGCTCGATTGTGATTTCTGGCGATACCAGCTATTCACCCCAACTGGTGGAGTTGGCGCGCGACGCCGACATCCTCGTGCATGAGATCATGCACACACCCTCATTGGAAAAATTGCTGGCGACCGAACCCAATGCACTGCGTTTGAAAGCGCATTTATTAGCCAGTCACAGCACAGGTGAACAAGTGGCACGGGTCGCCCGTGAAGCGAATGTTAAGAAATTGGTGTTGTCACACTTTGTACCGGGCGGCTACCCTTATCTGAACGATCAAGTTTGGCTAGACGCAGTGCGGCCGCATTTTGATGGCGAGATTATTGTGGGGCGCGATCTGATGGAGATTTCCATCTGAGAGACCGCTGCACAACTTACTGCGCAACAGTTGTGCAGTGGTCTCTCTGAACTATTCTCCCGCTTGCGGCAAAGCGATGGTGCGCAATTGAAAACGACCATCGCTATTAAAAAGCCAAGTTTCAATTAATTCTAACTTGCCTTGCCTGAGCCAATCCACCGATGGCGCAGGAAAATCCTGAGCACGGATTAAGCTCGCCAGCGCTGTTTGCTCGGCCTCTCTATCCTTGTTACTACGCAAAATATCGTGACTCACCAGCCGCCCTTTTGCATCTAATGCGAATTTAATGACGATCACAGAACGCAACATGGCTTGTGGTTGGGTCACGTAAATATGAGGCGAACTGCGCTGCGAAATATGCATCGCGAGCTCTTTTTGATAGCTAGATAAATTACTTCGCTTAGAAGTCTCTACGATGTCTTTTTTAACGTCAGACCGCACAACGGTCGCTGTCTTTTTGACCTCAGACTGCAACACCGATGCGTCCTTTTTGACTGAAGCGGGGTTGAGGTTTTTCTCTGGACTAGTGCACGCAAAGACAAGCATCAAGACGAGCAAACAACAAAGTTGGCGCATTTCCATCTCCTTGTTTTATCTTCCTAGATTAACGGCGAGACCACGCTTGCAAAAATCCTTGCATCTCCTTCTTTTCCGACTCCACTGCAAAATCCAATGCTGTCATACCTTGCATATTTTTAGCATCAAGACTTGCGCCCTCTTTCAACAGAAGTTCGGCCACCGACACATTGCCTTTGCGGGCGGCCATCATCAGGGGTGTCGTGTGATTGGGCGATAAGGCGTTGAGATCGGCGCGGTGCTCAAGCAGAACGGCAACGATCTGCAAATCACCTGCGGCGGCGGCATAATGCAAGGCGGTCCAGCCAGCTTGATTAACTTGCGCACCTGCGAAAATCAATTCGCTTAACCAGTCTACTTTTTCCAGATACGCTGCGAGCATCAAAGCCGTATCGCCATTGTTAGCACGCTCGTCTAAGTGGATCTTGGGATGGTGTATCAGATAGTCAAACACGTCGTAAGACTGCTCGCGTATAGCGATCATCAGGGCACTTTCACCGCGACTCGCTTCACGCGCGTTCAGGTCAAAACCTTGTTCGACCATTGCTTGGACTTTTTTGAGATCGTTAAAACGAACAGCGTAAAAAAAGGCATCGTGCTGACGCATGGATGCGGCCTGCGTTATTTCCTGTGTCGAGGCCTGATGACTGCTTTGTTGCGCGAATAAAGTGAAGGGTGTGATTGTACAAGCAAGCACTAAGAACCGTGTGATCCATAATTGAGACATCGCACACCTCCTGCTTAAGTTCCGCTTATTCTAAAACAGTCAAAGAAATTTTGCGTCGTCGTTTCTTGCACTTGTTTTAATGGGAGCTGTTTCAAATCAGCCAAAAACTCCCCCACATGTCTGACAAAACCGGGCTCATTCATCTTGCCGCGATGGGGCGCGGGTGCCAGATACGGCGAATCGGTTTCTATCAAAATACGTTCTAAGGGTAAGGCCTTTGCGACCGCTTGTAAATCCTTCGCGCTCTTAAAAGTCACAATGCCGGAGAATGATATATAGAAGCCCATTTCAATGGCTGCTTGTGCCACTTCCAACGATTCCGTAAAGCAGTGCATAACGCCAGCCACGCCACCTTGATTGGTTCCCGCTTTTTCTTCATGCATAATGCGCAAGGTATCTTCACTGGCGGCGCGGGTATGAATAATCAGAGGTTTACCACACATGCGTGATGCGCGTATGTGTTGGCGAAAGCGTTCACGCTGCCACTCCAGATCACCTTTCAGCCGAAAATAATCTAAACCCGTTTCGCCTATCGCAATGATCTTAGGATGCTGCGCCAGACGCACCAATTGCTCGGCGCTCGGCTCTTCTGTATCGGGATAATCGGGATGTACACCCACCGAAGCGTAAATATGGGGATACTGCTCTGCCAGTGCCAGCACTTGCGGAAAGTCAGGCAAATCAACCGACACGCACAAAGCATGCGTCACACCATTTTCCTGCATGCGCTGCAACAGCTCAGGCATGCGAGTAACGAGTTCAGGAAAATTGATATGGCAATGGGAATCAACGTACATTTAGACCAGCCCGATTTTTTGAAGAAAAATACTGAGAATCAACAACTACCTTTTGTTTTATGCGCCGCAATCACATCCAACACCGCTTGCGATGCAATCTGAGCAGTATCACGTAACAGAGTATGGTGCATATCGGTAAAACGTTGGCGCAAACTTGCTTGTAGATTGGTGTCTTCAAGTTGTTTCCACAATGCGTCCGCCATCGCTGCTGGCGTCGCTGCTGATTGCAAAAACTCTGGCACGACAAATTCTTTTTCTATGATGTTCGGCAAGCCTATCCAGGGTTGATAGCCCATGTGCTTTAAGACATGCCAGGAAGCTGCCATCATTTTGTAGGCAATCACCATCGGCTTCTTAAACAAAGCGACTTCCAGCGATGCGGTACCGGAGGCAACCAGCACGGCATCCGCCGCTGCAATTGCCGTATGCGATTTACCTTCCATCAGCAACACCGGCACATCGTCTAAGCCCGCCTGCAAAATCAATTCCATGTAGTACGCCCTTTGCTTAGGGCCGACCATGGGAACCAAAATTTGCAATTGCGGATCGCGTTCTAATAGTTTTTTTGCGGTTTCGATAAATGCGACGGTATTGTATTTGAGCTCAGACATGCGGCTACCGGGCAAAATCGTCAAAACCCTCGCATTGCCCTTGCTCTCTAAGCCTAGCTCGGCTCGCGCCGCAGCGACATCGGGTTCAACGGGGATCACTTGTGCCAGCGGATGGCCAACATAAGTCGCCGGGATACCTGCCTGGCGATAGATTTCTTCTTCAAACGGAAACACCACCAGCATGTGCGACACCGCTTGCGCAATCTTCTTAATCCGTCCACCGCGCCAGGCCCAGATCGAGGGGCTGATGTAATGCATGGTCGGAATGCCTGCTTGCTTTAAGCAGATTTCCAGATCGAGATTAAAATCAGGCGCATCCACGCCAATAAAGACATCGGGTTTTTCCGTCAGCAGTTGCTGCATCAGTTGCTTGCGTATGCCAGAAATCTCGCGATAGTGCATCAAGACTTCAAAGATGCCGCGCACCGATAATTTATCCATCGCATAATCGCTGACAAAGCCATGCTCCATCATATGCGCGCCGCCTATGCCATGCATTAACGCATCGGGCAATTGTGGTCGCAAGCCCGACAGCAAACGCGCTGCCAGCATGTCGCCGGAGGTTTCTCCGGCGACCATGGCAATCACAGGGCGATGCGCTGACGAATCAAGCAAAGACATTAGCGTACGATTCCACGTGTGGACGTATCTAAGAACTGACGGAACAAACGCACTTGTTGCGCGATGTCGTCAGCGCTTTCCGCGATGGTTTGATCGAGTGCCGCTTTTGCTTCATCCAGAGTCAGACCAGATTTATACAAAGTCTTATAAGCCTGGCGAATCGCAGAAATCTGTTCACGACTAAATCCGCGCCGCTTCAAACCTTCTACATTGATGCCATGCGCGGCAGCGGGATTACCATTCAAAATCACAAACGGTGGCACGTCCTGGGTCAGACTGGTGGACATGCCCACCATCGCGTGATCACCGATTTTGCAGAATTGATGAACGTTGGAAAATCCGCCAAGAATCACCCAGTCACCAATATGCACGTGTCCGGCCAAGGCCGCATTATTAGCAAAAATCGTGCGGTTACCAACATGGCAGTCATGCGCGATATGCACATAGGCCATGATCCAGTTATCGCTACCGACACGGGTCACGCCGCCGTCTTGTACTGTGCCTAAATTAAAGGTACAAAATTCACGCACCACATTGCGGTCACCGATTTCCAATAAGGTTGGTTCACCCGCATATTTTTTATCCTGAGGTGCCGCACCTATCGATGAAAATTGGAAGAACTGATTGTCCTTACCTATCGTGGTATGTCCCTCTATCACCACATGCGGTCCTATCTTAGTACCAGCGTCGATACGGACATCAGGGCCGATAATCGTATAAGCACCGACCTCTACACTGGAATCAAGCTGCGCTTTTGGGTCAATAATTGCGGTGGAATGAATCGCCATGTTTAAGCTCCTGCTGGAGTTTCGCCTGTGGTATCGCTAGTGACCGCCGGTTTTGCCTCTTCTTTATTGCTACGCAAGGTGCACATCAATTCTGCTTCGACAGCCAACAAGCCATCGACAGTCGCGACCGCTTTGTATTTCCAAATGCCGCGCGCCACACGCAAAATTTCCACGTCCATTTTCAACTGATCGCCAGGGCCCACCGGACGCTTAAAGCGCACATTATCGATACCTGCAAAATACACCAAGGTGTTTTCATCTGGCTTTTGCCCCATCGTCAAGAACGACAAAATCGCCGCCGTCTGTGCCATCGCTTCCACCATCAACACGCCTGGCATCACAGGCTTATTTGGGAAGTGACCGTTGAAGAATTCTTCATTTGCAGTGACATTCTTGATGGCCGTGATCGATTTACCACTCTCCCACGTCAAGACACGATCAACCAACAACATAGGATAGCGATGTGGCAGATATTGTTTGATTTGATTGATGTCGAGGGTTTTGCTGATGTTTTCCATATACTTCTTCTTTATTTAATTGTTGAGCAAAAAATGGGGGGGGAGCGTCTTAAGAACGAAGGCAAACTTGGTGGCGGACACTTGAGGGTTATTGATCGTCTTCGCCAGAGAGCAAACCTTGCGCTTTCATGTTTTTTTCCAGATACCGGATTTTATCGCGCATGGACGAAAGATTGCGCACAATGGCGGCAGTTTTTTCCCAATCGGCATTCTTTGCCAAAGGATAAAAACCCGTGTATTGCCCCGCTTCCAGAATAGAACGCGACACCATGCTGCCCGAAGAAATATGCACATTATCGGCGATCGTCAAATGCCCGAGGATCATTGCGGCGCCGCCAAAACTACAATTCTTACCTATCTTGGCACTGCCGGCAACGCCAACGCAGCCCGCCATCGCGGTGTTTTCGCCGATATGGCAATTGTGACCAATCTGTATTTGATTATCGAGTATCACGCCGTTTTCAATCACGGTGTCAGCCAACGCCCCACGATCGATGCTGGTATTGGCACCAATTTCCACATCGTCACCGATCAGCACGCGACCAGTTTGGGGAATTTTGATCCATTTACCTTTTTCATTGGCAAAACCAAATCCATCTGCGCCTATCACCGCCCCGGAATGAATTACACAGCGCGCGCCGATGATGCAATCTTCATAGACGCTGACATTAGCATACAAGCGACTACCCGCGCCTATATGCACGCCACGCGCAATGGCGACGCCCGCGCCTATCACCGCGCCTTCTGCAATCACGCACTCATCGTCGATGCTGGCATGGGGACCTATGCTGACATTCTCAGCCACCTGTGCCAGAGGACTGACCCAGGCGCTAGGATGAATGCCAAGTCGGTCAGGACGGGCGCGCAGGCTATTAAAATATTGTGCTGCTTTGGCGAAATACACGTAAGGGTTGGCCGTCAAAAGACGAGCACCTTGGTAGGCCTCGCCCACCAAGGCATGGTCTTTCTCGGACAAAATCAAGGCGGCCGCTTGCGTTGATTCTGCCTGAGAACGAAATTTGGAATTAGAAAGGAAGGTGATATGACGAGCGCTCGCATCACTTAATGGGGCAATACCGACGACCTGAATATCAGGATTACCAATTAACTGACCACCGAAGCGATCGACTAACTCCCCTAGTCGAATGCTGATATCTGTCATTATCCTAGATTCCTCAGTTGGACGGGTTCGAGTGTGCATTTTTCCGCGTTGTTGGCGAGGCGTGACGACGACGCAACCTCCACGTTGATAGGAGGAATAACGAAGTCCAGCGACGCGGAAAAGTGTGCAATCGAACTCGTAGCGCTCGCACCCAAATGGTGAGCCATCAAAATTCTGTGAAAATTAATCTCCATACGGCTTTAAAGACGAAATTAAGCGGTCAACTGAGGAATCTAGGATTACTTGGCCAAGGCTTTCAACACTTTATCGGTAATATCGATACGTGGATTCACATACGAAGCATCCTGCACCACGATATCAATTTTTTCTGCTTCGGCGATCTGACGTACGATACGTAAGGCACGCTCGCCCAAAGCGATGGATTCTTCCTGACGGCGTTGCGCCAGATCTTCATTAAAAATACGTTGTTTGCGATTGAAATCCTGATCGACGTCCGTCAATTCGCGCTGGCGGCGCAGACGATCTGTTTCGGACAAACCTGGCGCGTCTTTTTCATACTTGCGCACCAAATTACGCAGACGCTCATTGAGATCATCGAGCTCTTTCTTGCGACGAGAAAACTCTTGTTCAATCTTAGACGACGCCGCTTTAGCGGGTACCGACTCTTCCAACACACGCTGCCCGTTGAAAAAAGCGATGCGAAATTCCTGTGCCTGCGCCTGAGTCTGCGCCAAGGCGACGATGGAGGCAAAACAGAGCAGAACCCGGCTCATCAATTTAGAAGGATTAGATAATTGATTCAAAATATTCTCCAAATTTCAGCAACAAATGAGCCGACACAAACATCAAACACCCGACTTAGAATCCCGTACCCATAGTGAACTGGAAGCCCTGGCGCTTATCTTCAAGTTTCGCATTCAAAGGCTTACCAAAACTTAATTTGAGCGGCCCCATAGGTGAAATCCAACTAATACCCATACCGATGGAAGTACGCAAGTCTTGCACTCGCACTTTTTGTCCTTCGTCAAACACATTGCCGACGTCAAAGAAAGTGAACCAACGCAAAGATTTATCCGCACCCGGGAATGGGATCTGCAATTCAACATTACCAACCACACGCGTTGCACCACCCACGGTATTACCAAAGGCGTCTTTGGAACCTAGAGACGAAGGCTCGTAGCCGCGCACAGAACCGATACCACCGGCATAAAAGTTCTTGAATGTCGGATAGGCTTTACCCGCCAGACCGTGACCATAATTCAACTCACCATTCATCGCCAAAATCACTGAACGATAAATCGGTTTGAAATATTCATGCTTATACATCACGCGATAATACTTAGAACGTCCATAATCAGACAATTCAAGGTTAACACGCTGATAGCGTCCTATCGATGGCGTCATAATATTATCGCGACTATCGCGCTGCCAGGCGACTGACAGTGGGAGCGACAAACTAGTCGCAGTACCTATACCCCACAATGGATTCGATATATTCTTTTCGATCTCATCACCACCATACATCCGTACGTAGTTCTTAAATTGAATCGGACTATCTGAATAGGTATCGACTTTAGTTTGCTCGACACCTGCACCAAAAAACACCGTATCTAATTCAGAGAACGGCACGCCATAGCGCAAATTGCCACCCGTCGATTGAATTTTGTAATAGCCATACGAGCCTATCGGTGGCAAAGAGGTGCGGATATAGGCATCGATACTACGGCTGATACCGTCATCGGTCGCATACGGATCAACGTGGGTGATCGCAATGGTACGATTGTATTTACTGGTATTGATGTCCAAACCTATCGTATCACCACTACCAAAAGCATTCACCTGTTGAATCGAACCGGTCAAGGTGATTTTTTCGGCACTGGAATAGCCTGCACCGAGCATGATATTACCAGTCGGCTTTTCAGTAACAGTTAAATTCATATCGACTTGATCGGTGCTGGTCGGCACTTCGGGCGTATCAACCGTGACTTCTTTGAAAAAGCCCAGATACTCGACGCGGTCGCGTGAGACTTTGATCTTTTCACCGTCGTACCAGGAACCTTCGAATTGGCGGAACTCACGGCGTATCACTTCATCACGGGTACGGGTATTACCCGCTAAGTTAATCCGACGAACATAGACACGCTTACCCGGATCAACAAAAATGGTAAAACCAACTTCTTTCTTTTCTTTATCGACCAAGGGATTTGCATTCACATTGGCGAACGCATAGCCAAAATTACCCATGCGATCAGTGACGCGCTTGGTACTGTCAGTCAAACGTGCGGCATTATAGGTATCGCCTTTTTTCAAGCTCAACAACGACGCTAATTCAGCCTCACGACCAAAGGTATCACCTTCGATCTTCACATCGGACACCGTGTACTTATCGCCTTCATCGATATTGATGGTGATATAGATTTGTTTTTTATCGGGCGTGATAGAAATTTGCGTCGAACTGATCTGCATTTCCAGATAGCCGCGATTTTGATAAAAGGAGCGGATGGTTTCTACGTCGCCCGACAATTTTTGTTTTGAGTATTGATCTGCTTTGGAATACCAGCTGAACCAAGTCGGCGTACTGAGCGCCAACAACTCTTTGAGTTCACCATCAGAAAACGCTTTGTTGCCAATAATATTGATCTGCGCGATGCGGGCGATATCCCCCTCTTCAACATCAAAAGTCACGTTGACGCGATTGCGTTCTATCGGCGTGATCGTTGTCTTAATATGTGCACCATACAAACCGCGCGACAGATATTGCTTTTTGAGTTCTTGCTCCGCCCTATCCACCGTCGCTTTATCAAAAATGCGCGTTTCACCGACACCGATATCTTTCAGCGCCTTGACTAGCTGATCTTTTTCAAATTCTTTGGTGCCGACAAAATCGACAGTTGAAATAGTGGGACGCTCATCGAGCAAGACGATCAAGACACCATCTTCTACTTCGACTTGGACGTCCTTAAAAAAGCCCGTCGCAAACAAAGCTTTGATCGTTGCAACGCTTTTCGCGTCATTAAAGACTTCGCCGACGCGCACGGGTAAATAACTAAATACCGTCCCCGCCTCAGTACGTTGAAGACCTTCAACGCGAATATCTTTGACCGTAAATGGTTCGATGGCGGCGGCTTGGCCGGAACACAGTGCTAGAGCAGCGAGTGCGAGGAGGTGGCGAGGGAAAGCTGGCAATGTAAATTTCTCAAATTGTAATTTCATCAGGATCTATCTGTCTCAAATTTCTACCAGGTCACTAAAAACTGCATGAGTCGCCTATTGAACGAACTTCGCCAATTGCAGGACGACATCATTAAAGAATGCAATGCCCATTAAACACAACAGCACAACTAGCCCTCCTCGCTGTGCCATATCGAGGTATTTCGCTGGAATTTGCTTTCCAGTTAAAACTTCCAGCGAATAATACAACAAATGTCCGCCGTCTAACACAGGTATAGGCAGCAAATTCATGACACCAAGGCTAATACTCAGCATGGCAATGAGGCTAATATAAACAAAAGGCCCCATGCGCGCGGTCTGCCCCGCGTAATCGGCGATGGTAATCGGCCCCGTAATATTTCGCCAAGATATCTCACCGCTCACAATTTTGCCCAGCATACGGAAAGTCAACAGGGTATTGTCCCAAGTCTTGCTAGCTCCTTGCAACAGCGCATCGACGACGCCATAACGCAATACCGTCGTCGCTACGCGCCCATCGGGAGCCACCATGATACGAGCTGATGTGCGCCCACTCTCCGTTTTAAGTTCAGGCGTCACCGGCAGCTCCAGCGTTTCGTCACCACGACGCAGCGTCAAACGCAAATTCTGCCCAGCAGAGCGCCCCACGGTTTCAGCAAGTTCTTGTCCATCCTTGATATCGCGCCCATCAATCGCCAACACCACATCCCCTACCTTCAAGCCAGCCTTCGCCGCTGGTCCATTTTCCTGCACTGCAGACAGCAAAGCGGGCGGACGATACAAAGCGATCCCTAGCACCGGCAATAAATCTTTTTCCAGCTCAGCCGCACTCATCTTCGCCGTCGGCAAACGCACATCCAATACCATCTGACTAGCTGACCGATCTGGGTGCGAGCGCGAAACACTGACAACGGCATCACGATGCGCCACCGCCGCCTGCAATAATTTCCAGCGAAACTGTGACCAGGTTTGTACGGGTTCCGCATTGACACTCAAGATCACGTCACCATGTCGCAAGCCAGCCTGATATGAGATCGATTCGACACCCGCCACTTTGGCACGCGCCACCGGCTCTTCTATGCCGATCAAAAATTGACCTGAGAAAATCACGATCGCCAGCAAAAAATTAGCCAGCGGTCCGGCAG
>JACQDW010000119.1 GCA_016200845.1 Burkholderiales bacterium
CAAGCCAACGTAGCCGCCAAAGACCACAGAATAATACTGGCAATAGCGCCATACTTTAGGGTCTTTCAACATTTTAAATTGTTCAGAAAAACTCACCGTTGACTTCACGTTATGGCTAGTATCAGTGGCAGAAAAAGTCCAGAAAATCAAGGCCGCTGCCAGCATCATCACTGCGTACACTTTTGGTACCATCACCCAACCGGCTGAAGCAATAATCGCTGGCGCAATGAATTTATTGACTGCGGCACCAGAGTTACCCGCGCCAAAAATACCCATCGCCAAACCCTGACGCTCTTTCTTAAACCAACGCGCGACATAGGGCGTGCCAACAGAGAACGAACCACCAGCCAGACCGACGAATAAACCCAGCACCAAAAAATGCCAATACGCGGTCGCATAACTGATCAGATAAATCGGGATAACCGTGGAAATCATCAACAAAAATAATACGATGCGGCCACCGAAACGATCGGTCCAAATCCCCAATGGAACACGGATCAAAGACCCAGTCAACACAGGCATCGCCGTCAACAAACCGAACTGCGTTTCATTAAGTTCCAAGGCCTTTTTGATCGGAATCCCGATTACACCAAACATCATCCAAATGGTGAAACAAATCGTAAATGCCAGCGTACTGGCACCGAGCACGGAATTCGCCTTGCCCTGTAGGTTTTCTTGCGTAGTCATCACATACTCCCTCTGCTTTATTGATTAACGACAGGTTACGCCCATCGATTGCAAAGGAAAATTCGCCTATAGTAGGGAAACAGCTAGTTAAGTTAGACTAGGCATACGCCAAAAGAACTACAATAGCGTCTGGAATTTTTAGAGCAAAGATAAAATGAATCAGCAACTAAGCATAGACGAATACGACGCACTTGAACAAATCACCAAATTAGCAAAAGGTGCACGCCCCAGCGCCTGCATCGCCCGCAACTCAAAACGCCTGGTTGGCATTAAGCTGGTCGCGCACCGCCGTGATGGTGGTTTTGAATTGACAGAAAATGGAAGACAAACACTGTTCATCAAACAATGCATAGACGGCTTACGCGCAAAAGCCAACGACAGCGCAGCCGTCTTGAGCAAACCTGTGATCGCTTTTCTGGCAAAGAAGGGACATATCGACATCGATCCGGTCACAGAACAGACCAGCATCAGCGCCCGTGGACGCGAATGTCTTGCCGACATCGACGCCCAGAGCAAATCAAGCTAAGCGCGACGCCGTATAAGCCAGGCAGCAAACAATGCAATGGCTGCCAATACAGCAGCGATTGCATCACCAAAGCGCACATAAGGCGTCAAGCCCGTCATGCCCTGCACGCTGCCAGACAAGCTGGCCAAGCTGAGCGTCGCCAACTTCGTCTGTACTTGGCCGCGCTCATCGATAATCGCCGTGGCGCCAGTGTTCGTCGAACGCAACATAGGGCGCCCAGTTTCCATGGCACGCATTTGTGAAATCTGCAAATGCTGAGGAATCGCAATCGAATCGCCATACCAAGCGAGATTAGACACATTCAATAGAATATGCGCTGCCTCACCCTGTTGCTGCACTTGTGTACGCAATTGCAAAGCAATCTCGTCGCCAAACAAGTCTTCATAACAAATATTTGGCATTACTTTTTGATCCTTCACCTGCATGGGATTTTGCAGCAATCCCATACGCACCTGATCACCTAATGGAATGTGCATCATATCGACCAGCCAGCGAAAACCCCAGGGCACGAATTCGCCAAAAGGCACCAGATGATGTTTGTCGTAATGGTAGCTTTTACTACCGCTTAAAACCGGCTCTGGCGACATCCCCACAATACTATTTGAATAGCGCGCCTGCTCGTCTTCCGTCACCATACCCACAAAAAGATGACTGGAAGTTTGCTGAGCAAAACTCTGCAAACGAGGCAAATATTCCGGGGGTAAATACGCCGCTGTCACAGGGATCGCAGTTTCAGGAATCGCGATCAGATCGGCAGGCTGAACGGTAATCGCTGTTTCAACTTGTTGCAAAATACGATGAAAAAACGCTTCATCAAATTTCTCGCCCTGATCAATATTTGTTTGCACCAAACGTACACTGATCGGATTGCCATGCGGCGTGGTCCAGGCAAGCTGGCGCAAGGTCAGACCTGCAAGCATCAGAGCAATCAAGCCAAACCAAACGCGACGTCGCCAGTCCCTACGCAAAACCAAGAGCGCCATCGCACCCGCCATCACAGCAGCCAAGCCACCTAATCCATACACGCCCAAGACAGGCGCAAAGCCGGAAAGTGGACTGATTTGATGCGCATAACCAAATGACAGCCAGGGAAAACCAGTCAGGAGAGTGCCACGTAAAAATTCAGAGATGCCCCAGAACGAGGGTAGAATCAGCAGCAGCAACACAGCATCGTTACTATGCCAACGCTGCTGCAGATAGCGCCCTGCTGCCAGCACAGCAGCAGGAAACAGCGCCAAATAAGCGGTAAAGACAGTCAGCGCAAACGCCGCAGCAATCACCGGCATGCCACCATAGCGTATCATCGCGATCAATAACCAGCTGACGCCAGCAAACATCAGACCAAAACCAAAACAAAAGCCTAGCAAGGCAAACTGTTTTTTAGTCCAATCAGACCGCAGAGACAACAAAGAAAACATCAACGCGAGGCTGACAATTTGCATGGGCCAGATAAAAAAAGGCGCAAACGCCAACACATTCAATGCGCCCAGCAAGACCGCCAACAAGCAAGCAGAGCGCACACTGAGCGCCTGCAAAAAGACGCTCAGTCTATTCGTCACCGACATAAGCAGGGCTGCGCTTTTCAACTAAAATCATTTGCACCTGACGCGCATCGGCACGCAAGACTTCAAAATGAAATGTGCCAATAGCAAACTCATCGCCTTTATGCGGCACATGTTGTAAATAATTCGTAATTAATCCACCTATCGTATCGGCATTCTCATCTGCGAGATCACAGCCCAAGGTTTCATTAAATTGCGAAATCTCGGTCAAGCCCTTCACCCGCCAACGCTTGCCATTACCTTGATTTTCCAGCACGAGGATATTGTCTTCTTCCTCATCGGAATCGTACTCATCTTCAATATCGCCGACGATTTGCTCGAGCACGTCTTCAATCGTAATCAAGCCCGCCACCGCACCATATTCATCGACCACCATCGCCATATGATTATGATTGGCACGAAAATCCCTCAACAGGATATTCAGGCGTTTAGACTCCGGGATATACACCACAGGGCGCAGCATTTTATGCACGTCGAAACTGTCTTCGGCGTAGTAGCGCAATAAATCTTTGGCGAGCAAAATGCCGACAACTTTATCGCGATCACCATCCACCGCAGGAAAGCGCGAATGCGCAGTTTCCAGCACTTCTGGCATCCATTCGGAAATTGGTTTGGAAATATCGACAACATCCATCTGCGAGCGCGGTACCATGATGTCGCGGGCAGATAAATCAGAAACTTGGAAAACCCCTTCGATCATCGCCAATGCATCGGCATCGATCAAATTACGTTCTTGCGCGTCGTGCAAGACTTCCAACAGCTCTTCGCGGTTTTCGGGTTCGGGGGAAATTAAGGCGGTCAATCGTTCAAACAATGACCTGTGTGGTTTAAGGTCAGATGGTCTGACCTTACTAGAGTGCTCTTGCATAATGGGCTTTACGCCGTTGTTTCAATCCTACAGGATACAACATCTCGCGCCATTTCCCAAATTTTGATGATTTTGCGTCCGAGACAATCATCTAGGAATAACTGTCCAATGTTCGAAAGTGATGTAAAGGCGATACCACATTATCACTTAGGTTTTGTTGGTGCTTCATTTACAGCACTCCAAGAAACTCCATGATCATTCACATAGGATCACAAAAGACGCGACAAGTTAATCGAACTACGTGGTTTGGGAACAACATAATATCCGTCACTCAGCAAACAGATTAAAGAGACTCATTTACATGTAAAAGAATTGTAGGTATTTTGATCCCCTAATACTGGATTAACACTATATTTATGAATATGCTTTCCATATCAACAGCGATTATTTAAACACACGATTAACATGTAAAAAGCAAAAGGCCGCATGTAGCGGCCTTTTCATTTGGTGCATATTTCAGCTTGTTAGCGTCCACAGCACATATCCCAATCAACTAATGGATTTGGACTTTAATTTAAGTTTGCATTAAAGTCAAATACTGATTGATTTTATTGTTCTTGAGGAAGTTTATGTCGCACAAAATGTCTTATCGTCTCGCACTCGATCTTGGCTCAACGTCTTTAGGCTGGGCAGTCATTAGGTTGAACGACGAAAAAAATCCTTATGCAATTATTAAAGCAGGTGTCCGTATTTTTTCCGATGGTCGTAATCCCAAGGACGGATCTTCGCTTGCAGTCACTCGACGCGACGCACGCGCCATGCGTCGGCGCCGTGATCGTCTGCTAAAACGTAAGACACGCATGTGCACGGCTTTAATCGAACACGGGTTTTTCCCCTCCGATCCAGATGAACGCAAGCAACTGGAAAGACTCAATCCCTATGAGCTACGCGCCAAAGGCTTAGATAGCGCTTTAGAACCTAGAGAATTTGCGCGTGCCCTATTCCATATCAACCAACGAAGGGGTTTTAAAAGTAATCGTAAAACCGATAAGAAGGACAACGATAGTGGCGCACTCAAAACCGCGATAAATCGACTACGTGAATCGCTAACAACTGAAAATTGTCGCACGGTTGGAGAATGGCTTTATCAACGTGACCTCAAAGGACAAACCGTACGTGCTCGCTACCGCGAAAATAAGGTCTTAAAAGACGATGGAAAGACACGTGTTGATAAAAGCTATGATTTGTACATTGACCGCGCAATGATAGAAGGAGAATTTGATGCGCTCTGGGTGAAACAACAAGGGTTCAACCCTACATTATTTAGTGAACCAGCAAGAAATAATCTCAAAAATATTCTTTTATTTCAGCGCAATTTAAAGCCGGTTATTCCTGGACGCTGCACTCTGCTGCCTGATCAGATGCGCGCACCTCTGGCACTACCCAGTACACAGCGATTCCGCATCTATCAAGAGGTCAACAATCTGCGCATTTTGAAAGACGGCTTGAAAGAAGAAGCTCTCAACATTCATCAACGTGATTTGATCGTCGATGCCTTAGAGAAAAATAGCAAACGTAGTTTCACTCAGATTAAAAAATTGCTAGGTTTAGGCGACATCACCTTTAACATTGAAGATGAAAAACGACAAGAATTAAAGGGAAACACAACGAGTGCGATTCTAAGCAAGTCTGACTACTTTGGCGATATGTGGTTTTCTTATGACGAAGAAAAACAAGATGAAATCGTCCAGAAACTTCTCATCGAAGAAAATCTCAGAGAGCTCATTCAATGGCTGATAGATAAAACCGATATGAGTGAAACACGTGCTGAATCTATCGCAGGAATTGGTTTACCACCGGGTTACGGCAACCTCAGTAAATTGGCATTAGAGCGCATCCTACCTAGATTGCGCGAGAGAGTTATTCCATTTTCTGAGGCTGTCATCGCCGCCGGATTCGAGCATCACAGCGCCTTAAGAAACGTGGAAAAAGGGGAAATTCTATATGTACTTCCCTACTATGGACAAGCACTGCAGCGCCATGTCGGATTTGGCAGTGGAGAGCCACAACATCATGATGAAAAACGCTATGGCCGCATTGCAAACCCGACCGTACACATTGGATTGAATCAAGTGAGACTCGTCGTCAACGCGCTGATCAAGCGTTATGGTCATCCAAGTGAAGTCATAGTCGAAGTAGCGCGCGAACTGAAGCAAAGTAAAGAACAACGCAACGATACTAATAAACGTCAAGCAGAAAATCAGCGACGCAATGCGCGCTTAAGGAAAGACGTGGCAGTAGTTTTAAATATTGCCGAAGAACGCGTAAAGCCAGCCGATCTGCAAAAAATGATTTTGTGGGAAGAATTAAGCTTCGACCCAGCAGATCGTCGCTGCCCGTACTCTGGAGTACAAATTAGCCTCAACATGTTGCTCAGCGATGAAGTGGAAATTGAACACATCTTGCCATTTTCGATCACGTTAGATGACAGCCTCAACAACAAAACAGTGTCACTACGCCAAGCCAATCGCATCAAAGGAAACCAAACACCCTGGGAAGCATTTGGAAAAGAAAACGCGCAAGGTTTTAGCTACGAAGATATCCTCGCGCGCGCAGCCTGCATGCCTAAAGCAAAACGCTATCGATTTGGCGAAGACGGTTATCAAAAATGGTTAAAAGACGATGCGGGTTTCTTGCCGCGTGCACTAAACGATACGCGTTATCTAAGTAAAATTGCACGTGAATATATGGAGTTAATCTGCCCCAATACACGGGTTATTCCGGGGCAGATGACGGCAATGTTACGAGCAAAATTTGGACTCAACAATATATTGGGGTTAAACGGCGAAAAAAACCGCAACGATCATCGACATCATGCTGTGGACGCTTGTGTGATTGGGGTCACAGATCAAGGACTGTTACAACGCTTTGCTCAAGCTTCGGCGAGCGCACGAGAAAAACAACTCAATCGCCTAGTAGATAACATGCCCCTTCCTTGGGAGACATATCGCGAACATGTTGAACGAGCCGTGCAACGTATTTGGGTGAGTCATAAACCAGATCATAGTCACGAGGGCGCAATGCACAATGACACGGCCTATCGCATTTTGGGTAACGGCAAAGTCAGTGTACATAAATTTGAAGATGGAAAACGTGTTCGCATAGAAGAGAACTTAAATGTCATTCCTTTTACTGACTCTGGACAAAATGATCGTCACGGCCTTTTAAAAAACGGTGATTCGAAACCGTACAAAGGATATAAAGGCGATAGCAACTATTGCATTGAAATCGTTCGCAATGAAAAATGCAAATGGGAGAGCGAAGTTATTTCAACTTTTGATGCTTATCAGATTGTCAGATCATCAGGGATTCAACACCTTCGGAGCGAAGTACTTGGACGTTGTGGCAAGCCTCTCGTTATGCGCTTGATGATCAACGATATTATCAGGCTAGAAATTGATGGAATTATTCAAGTAATGCGTGTCGCGAAGATTAGCGGAAATGGGCAGATTTTTATGTCAGCCACAAATGAAGCAAATGTCGATACTCGCAATCGAAGCAAAGACGATCCGTTTATCTACATTTCGAAGATGGCAGGCTCCTTACAAAAATCGAACGCACGTCAAATTACCATTTCACCGACTGGTGAAATTCGAGACCTAGGCTTTAAGGACTAGTACGATGATAGGCCGCATAGTAGAAATCGCTGACGACCGACGACATCTATTTCTATCTCGCGGCTTCATGGTAGTTCAGAATACGACAGGAGAACGAAAAGAACTCGGGCAAGTCCCGCTAGATGATATCGCCGCCGTCATCGCTAACGCACACGGCCTAAGCTACACCAACAACTTACTGATAGCTCTAGCGGAGCGCTGCGCCCCATTTGTTCTCTGTGCCGAAAATCACAATGCTGCGGGAATGCTTTTACCTATTGAGGGCAATTTTCAGCAGGCCAAACGATTCGATGCACAGCTAGCGGCTTCCCAGCCAACAATCAAGCGATTATGGGCCGATATAGTTAAATCAAAACTTCAGCAACAAGCAGCCGCATTGGAGGCCGCAAATGTCGGCAGCATTCCTCTTTCTTCCTTGGTAAAGAGGGTTCGTTCTGGCGACCCTGACAATTTTGAAGCACAAGGTGCAAGGCGCTATTGGACTTTACTGTTTGGTGAGAGTTTCAGACGAGATCAACAAGCCAGTGGAATCAACGCCATGCTCAACTATGGATATACGATTTTGCGTGCAACAACTGCACGCGCTATTGTCGCCGCAGGGTTACATCCAACCATGGGACTGCATCATAGCAATCAAAGTAACGCGATGCGCTTGGTCGATGATTTGATGGAACCCTTTCGACCTATGGTTGACCTGAAAGTATGGCAGCTAACTCAGCGAGGAGAACAAGGAATTACACCCGACTCCAAACGTGCACTCGTCAACACGATGTATGACGACATGCAGACAAGTGTTGGAGTTACACCCGTCATGGTATGTACGCAAAAACTCGCAACCTCACTGGCGCAAATTTTTCTCGGTGAAAGAGAGAAACTCGATTTGCCTCTACCTGGGCTACCACTCAATTTATCTGCTGCACTATAAGGATGAATGATTCAACAATCAATAACTCTTTTTCATAGACATTTCTCGAGTCAACAAAATTATGCTTAGCGGATATCGTATTATGTGGATGATCGTTATGTTTGATTTACCGGTGATCGAAAAGAAAGAGCGCAAAGCGGCTACCGACTTCCGCAATGCCTTACTAGATATGGGTTTCGAGATGTCGCAATTTTCGGTATATATGCGATTCTGCACGAGTCAAGGTCAAATCGACACTTACTGTAGAAAGGTAGAAAAGGATCTACCGAGCGGCGGTAAAGTCAACATTTTGCAATTTACCGATAAACAATACGAACGCATCATTACTTTTCAGGGGCAGACCAAACAAGCACCTAATAAAACGCCCGACCAATTTAATCTTTTCTAATGAAAACAGTGATTTTTTCCAGTTTAAAAAAGCAAAAAGCCTTGAAAAATCAAGGCTTTTTGCTACAGCTAGTTTAGCAGATTGGGATATGTGCTGTGACCGGAACTGCAGCCGCACAAGTTTGTAAGTCAAGTGGAGTTTAGCAGATTGGGATATGTGCTGTGACCGGAACCGTCAAGCTGGTGCGGATTGAAGCTGGCAAAGTTTAGCAGATTGGGATATGTGCTGTGACCGGAACTAGTTTGAGATGTTTATTCCGTCTTTTGCTAGTTTAG
>JACQDW010000122.1 GCA_016200845.1 Burkholderiales bacterium
GGCGTTGTTGTGTTCGCCTCGCCGTGCAATTGCACTGTCTTCGGCTCCACGCCTAGCCAGCGCAATTTTGCGTAAGTCCCATTAAGATCTTAAGCCGCACAAAGATAACTATTGGATAGACCAAATTCCAATGAGGTCAGGATTTGCTCCAGATAGTCGTCGCCACCAGTCCATTGTGCCCCCCGACTGAGATAGATGGCGCGGTTGCGGCCTTCATTCTTTGCGTGATACATCGCTAGGTCAGCGAGCGCGATAGTTTGATCAAAGCTGAGCAAATCAGGATTATCCTGATCAAAAGGGTAGGCGACATAGCCGATGGAACAAGTCTTATGCAGGACGATGCCATGATCGAGATGAAATTCGGTCTCAGCGACTTTTTTCAACAGTCGCTGCGCGAAGACATGCAAAAATTCTGGCATGGTTTTTTTCAAGACCACGAGAAATTCTTCGCCGCCAAGGCGCACTACAACGTCATCTTGGCGTACGCAGCTTTTTAGTATGCTAGAAAATTCTCTTAATACTCTGTCCCCACCTTCATGTCCATATTGATCATTGACGTGTTTAAAGTGATCCATATCAAGCAAAAAGATACCGAACACCTCTTTATCGCTGACATTGCTACGTTTGTTTTTGGCGTCGAGTATGTAGTTTTTGTATTTAATGAAGGCGGAGATGTCGTTGTTTAAGACTTCTTTCATGAAGCGACGATTGCGTAGTCCAGTGAGTGGGTCAGTGAGGCTGGCCTCTCTTAATTCCTGAGTTCTGAGATTGACCAGATCTTCCAGCGTTTGCTTTTCACGCACCAGCTTTTTCGTGTGAAGCTGTATGGTTAGCATGACGGCGCTGATGCCGAGCACCAGCCAAAGCAGGATCGCCCACCAACTCAAATACCATGGACGCAGTATTTTGAAGTGATAAGTTGCGGTGCTGCTGATTTGACCCAAGCCATTTTTTGCCTGTACTTGAAATTGATAGCTGCCGTGCGGGATGTATGAATATTCTTTGTTACTTACGGCGCTCCAGTCACTCCACTCCTGGTCAAATCCAATTAACTTATAGCGATAGGCGAGCGCATTAGGGTTGGCAAAATAAGGCGCTGCAAATTCAAAAGCTAATCCATTTTCTTCGAACGCAAGCTCGGGAATGGCTTGCATACTTTGGTGGTCGATAAACATACTTGCTGCATTGGAGTCGCTGGCAATCGTGCTGAAAGCGCCTTCTAGCAAACTACGTTTATTCTTTGTTGTGATCTGACGTATCAGAACCTTAAAACCAGTGTCATTGTGAATCGGAGCAAGCGGTGTAATGCGTGCCAGAATCTCTCCTGGTATCCAATATTCATTGGCACTGACGCGATTGATAGGCATGTCTGGTGGAGTCACTCCGTCGAAGCTGCCATTGTTCAGTTGCATACGTCCTTGCTGATCAGGTACCAGCCACATGACTTCGGACTCTGTGCTAACAAAATAACCTTTGCCAAAATCACGGGCAATGCCGTTGATCAGGCGCGGCGGTTGGTTGAAGAATTTGTCCATCGCAGGGTCAGGGCGAAAATGAAATTCGCCTGATTGCTGGAGTCGGCTACGATCAAGCGAATAAAGGCCGTGCGGCGTGGTGACGAATACTTGTTGTTCGAAGCTATATGCCTGAATATTTTCCAGCGCAGGCAATCCTTCGCTTTTGCCGATATGGGTGAGTGGAATCTTTAAACTCGCCTGATCTCCAATAGGGGCATAGTACAAACCGTTGACTTCTGTACTGAGCCAAAGATGACCAGATGCGTCTTGTGAAATACGCCGGATATTGTCGCGAATTCCTTCTATCTTTCCGATAAATTCCCACGAATTGGCGGTTTTTTTAAAGAGCGCCAAACCACCAGTAACGCCCATCAGTAAATGGTCTGGCCATTTATCGATACGCGAAAGGCAATATCCATTGATGGGCGAGTTGGCGATCAAGGTCGCGCTATGGTCGCGCACACGAAACAATCCCAGAGCACCGGAAGCAAGTAACTCGTCATCAAATTCGACGAACTCCCAGAAATTGCCTAAGCCATAGGTGACTGGAACAAATTTTTGATGCGGTGTGTTGAATGAAAATTGGAACGCTTCCTGCACCAGCATTTGTTGAAAGCTACCGACATAGAGTTCACCTTTATGTCGTATCGTTGTCAACACATTGCCGTCGATTCCGTAAGCGTTGCCATAGTATGAAGCTGCACTGCCATGTTCCACGTAAGACAGCCCCGCGTTCGTGGTGATCCAGAGGTGATTTAATCGATCCTGAAAAAGATTAGTCACCGTATTATCAGCCAGCCCAGTCGATTTGTTGATGACTCGTTGGACTTCTCCTTTGTCATTAAAAAATACAAGCCCCGCCTTGAGCGTTGTCAGTGCAAATAGGGGGTGTTGATCATTGCTCTGTATTGTGTACATGCGATAACCAGAGGCTTGCGCAAGTTGAGCAAATTCGGCTACAGGACTGATAAATTGCCGAGCTGTTTGCTGGCGTTCGAGTGCACGGTCTTCGTAGTGTTGGTTACTGTCATTCCAAGCGTCTTTTAACTGCAAAATGAACATGTCGCCAGTGCCGCGGCTGACTAAAATCTCATGCTCGCCATATGCTGCCATCGTAATGCGCGACCCATTGATGAGCCAATTAAAAGCGCTGAGCACCCGGATCTCGTCGCCTTGAATTACGCTCAATCCATGATCGGCATCGATGTAAAATAAGTGTTCGCGAAACAACAGAGACTGTGATGTCGCGAATCGTCCTGCTAAAACGCTGATCTGTCCTTTGAAGTAGCGGAAAATCTTTTCGCGGGTTAAAAAATAAACGCTGTCTCCGACACAGAATACTTGCCAGACGTCGTTAAATTGCCGTTCTTTTTCAGGAATCTTGTCACGCAGAGAAGCCATCTGCACCTTGCCGTTTTCATTCGCTTTCAGGTAACCAAAGTCTCCGACTGAGCCATAGTAAATCGTGCCTGATGGACTGATCGCCAACGCGCGGCTCACGGTTTTGCTAGGAGTTTGTATAAGTCGCCAACGTACTCCGTCGTATTCGACGATTCCATTGGTATTCCCAAAGTACATCACGCCCCGGCGATCCTGAACCGCGCTCCAGTTTTGGCTGTGCGCCTTATACAGCTGAGACGAGAAGTTGTGAATCGGCGGCGTACCCATGTCGATGTTTTGCGCCAGACCAGACAGAGCGCTTAAGCAAAGCGCAGCAAATAGCATCCATTTTTTCAAGAGCATAGTGCACCTGTTTTTAGGAAATAAGCTGAGACATGGGATAAACGCGCCCAGGGTCTGCCCTGGCGATGTGCGAATTTAGTCAGCGTCAACTAACTGAAGTCTAGTCAGGACATGCAGAGTTAAGCAAGAACTGAATTGCAAAAACAGGGAAGTGTTGCATTTCACTTTTTTTCGAAGGGATTTGTAGATAAAACGGAGGGATGATTTTTCGCAAACAAAGGCAACTTGCTTGGGTTATGATAGGACTTACGCAAAATTGCGCTGGCTAGGCGTGGAGCCGAAGACAGTACGAATGTACGGCGAGGCGAACACAACAACGCCAGCGTCTGTTTTGCGTAAGTCCTAATGATGAAGTATTAGTGACTCTGTTAAGGAACAGAACATATGACAGCCTCACAGATTTTTTATTTCCCAATCAAAGGCTTAAGTTGCGCATCCTGTGTTGGACGGGTGGAGCGCGCTTTGCTGGCCGTGCCGGGTGTACAGACAGTCGCAGTGAATCTGGCGAGTGAAAAAGCACGGGTTGAAGGCGCAGCAGACACGCAATTAAACCTCGCTCCTCTGGTTTTTGCAGTGCGTCAGGCTGGCTATCAGGTGCCGGTGTTTTTGGTTGATTTACACGTCACAAAAATGAATTGCGGCTCTTGCGTAGCGCGTGTGGAAAAGGCTCTGCAGTCAGTCGCCGGGGTGGTCGAGGCACAAGTCAATTTGGCTACCAGCCGGGCGCGGGTGCAGGTGATTCAAGACGGCGAAGAGGGTAGCGTTTTAGCTCGCCTGATCGCTGCCTTACAACGCGCTGGCTATACCGGAACATCGGTGGGTGAAGCTAGCGCTTCCGCCGTAAGAGAGTCTGGTCAGAACAGCGAAGAGTTGCGTGCGGTGCTGGGCGCGGCAGTCTTGAGCGCGCCTTTAGTGCTGCCCATGTTGCTGTCTTTATGGAATGTGCCTTTGTCTATCGCACCATGGCTGCAATGGCTGTTAGCGACGCCGGTGCAATTTTATTTTGGTGCGCGTTTTTATCGTTCGGCGTGGAAAGCGCTCTTGGCGCGCACTGGCAATATGGATTTACTGGTGGCGATCGGTACTAGCGCGGCGTATGGGCTCTCGATTTATTTGTGGTGGGCGAGCGCGGAACACGCGGCGCATGGCGTCACGCATTTGTATTTTGAATCGGTGGCAGTGGTGATTAGTTTGGTATTGCTAGGTAAATATCTTGAAGGCAGAGCCAAGCATCAAACTCTGGCTGCCCTGCAAGCCTTGGAGTCTTTACGCCCGGCGACAGCGTTGATACGGCGCGATAGCGTGGACAGCGAATTGCCTTTGGCCGAGATTGTGGAGGGTGATATTCTCATCGTGCGCCCCGGCGAGCGGGTGGCGGTCGATGGCGTGATACGAGAAGGGCGTAGTCATCTCGACGAGTCTTTGTTGACGGGAGAAAGTCTGCCAGTCGCAAAGAGCGAGGGCGATGCAGTGACGGGCGGCTCGGTTAATGCAGAAGGAAATTTAGTGGTGTTGGTGACCAAGGTTGGTGCCGCCACCATGTTGTCGCAAATTATTCATCTGGTAGAAGAAGCACAAGCAGTCAAAGCGCCAATTCAGAGAGTGGTGGATCAAGTCAGCGCTGTGTTCGTGCCCATCGTCTTGTTGATCTCTGTGTTGACCTTTGTGGCCTGGTTTTGGGTGACGGGCGATTGGCAAATGGCATTGATGAACGCGGTGGCGGTGCAGGTGATCGCTTGCCCCTGTGCCCTCGGTTTGGCGACACCAACAGCGATCATGGTGGGCACTGGCATGGCGGCAAAACACGGCGTTTTGATCAAAGACGCGCAGGCCTTGGAACATGCGCATGGCATCACCGCTGTGGCCTTTGATAAAACCGGGACGCTGACCGAAGGCAAGCCCGAACTGATGTTGGTGCAGGGCGTAGGACAGACGCACGATGAAGTCCTGCAATTAGCCGCAGCGGTGCAGCAATACAGCGCACATCCATTGGCGCTGTCGGTGCTGCGTGCGGCGAGTTTAGCCGGTGTGCCGACCTTGTCTGCGGCGGATGCACGTGCTCATCCCGGGCATGGGGTGGAGGCTGTTGTGAGCTTGAACGATGCAACTTTGAAAGTGTGTTTAGGCAACCGCAGTTGGATGCATGATCTGCAGTGCGATATAAGCGTTTTAGACCAAGTCGCCAGAGAGCAGCAAGCCTTGGGACGAACCGTGTCCTATCTCGCTAGCGAACAGGCGGGTCGCTATCAATTGTTAGGACTACTCAGTTTTGGTGATCGTTTAAAATCGACGGCAGCGACTGCGGTATCACGTTTGCGAGAGCTGCATATACAGACCGTGATGCTGACTGGCGACAACCTTGGAAGCGCGCAAGCGGTGGCGGCACAATTGGGTTTGCATGAAGTGCGCGCGGAAGTGCTACCAGCAGACAAGGCCAATGTAGTGCGTGAGCTGCAGCAACAAGGCTGGCGCGTGGGCATGGTGGGTGACGGCATCAACGATGCGCCTGCTTTGGCAGCGGCGGATGTCGGGTTTGCGATGGCGAGTGGCACTGATGTGGCGATGCATACGGCAGGAATTACCTTGATGCGAGGTGATCCCAACTTGCTGGTCGATGCGATCGCGATTTCCAGAAAAACCTATGGCAAGATACGCCAAAATCTAGCGTGGGCGTTTATCTATAATATCCTGTGTATTCCACTGGCGGCATTGGGTTATCTCAACCCCATGATCGCTGGCGCCGCAATGGCGTTTTCCAGTGTGAGTGTGGTGCTCAATGCCCTGACTTTGCGACGTTGGAAGCCGGGACACTGAGCAGTTTTTTGATGCGGGACTATTTTTTGGATAGGCAAGTGGACATAAATTTCTTACGTTCGTCGCCTTTCATCCCTTTGGCATCGGCATTGCAAGTTTTCATTTTGCTTTGCTGATCGCTGACGGTTTTCTCTTCTGTTGCTGCTGGTTTTGCAGACAAACAGGTTTTCATAAATTCTTTGCGTTCGTCACCTTTTTTTCCGGTGGCTTCTTTATTGCAGGTCGCCATCTTGCTTTGTTGTGCTGTGAGCGCTTGCGCTGACATCAAGGGACAAAGTAAAGCCAGGACCAGTGCACATTTTTTCATTGACGGATTTAAGTATAGATTCATCGTGAACTCCAGTGGTTGAGAACGTGCAGACTATAAATTCTTTGCGTCGATAAATCAATCGCTTTGAGCGCTCTCTAATTCTATTTTTTTTATCCCGCGAATGAGCTGTTTGATCCCTGCGTGGCGATACCGGCGCTTTGGCATGGCATGCTCTCGATTCATTGATAAGTGGAGGTCGTATGTTTGCGTGGTTTCGCAATTGCTCGCCAACGCGCGCAGAAAGCGGTGTGACGGTGGTGCGTCTGGGTGTCGCTTTGATTATTCTGATGCATCCATTACATGGATTTTTCCATTCAGAAAATATGCCCCAGTTTGGCGCTTATCTGAGTGCACTTGGTTATCCTCATGGGGAATGGTTAGCATGGGGTGTCATCTTGACGCAATCTGCTTGTAGTCTGGCTTTGTTGTTGAATCGCATGGTGATTCTTGCTTGTCTCGGGCACATGGCGATTATTTTCGCGGGAATTGTACACGTGCATTATCCGAACGGATGGTATGTCGTCGGACCCGGCGAAGGGGGAATGGAATGGGGAGTCATTTTATTGGTGTGTCTGACTGGTGTTCTGTTTGCGCATTGGCCGCGTCGTTCAGGTGCTCGTCCTGTCATGAATAAGCTGCACACATTGTGAGTTTAAAAAATTTTGTACGTCGCTGTGAACCAATAATTTACATTCGACCGGCAAGGGCGGCGATGCAACCACACCTATGCATTGGTCACGCCCTGAGCGCTTAGCCAGATAGAGGGCCGCGTCGGCGAGATGGATGATGTCGTCGTATTCCAGATTCTCGGGATCGGCGACGTCGAACGGCCAGCACGCCAGACCAATAGAGCAGGTTATTTTGAGTGATTGTTCCAACCCTATGGCGAAATTCGCACGATCAACCGCCAGCCTTAATCTGGTGGCATAGTGCAATGCTTCCTGTTCATCGTGGACTTGGGCGCACATTAAAAATTCTTCTCCACCCCAGCGCACCGCAACGTCGTCGCGTCTGCAGTGCAAACGCAAGATATCAGCAAAGCCGACCAGTATTGCATCGCCAGCGGCATGACCGTGACTGTCATTGACCATTTTAAAATGGTCAATGTCGATCAACATAAAAACCATTTTTTGGCGTCGTGAGATACGTCTTTCTTCTGTGTTTTCGGTTGCACGATAGTGATCTAAAGCCTGGCTCAGAAAGCGCCTGTTTCCCAGGCCGGTCAGGTGGTCAGTGACACTGATTTTTTTAATTTCCGCGTACGCTATTTCCAATTCTTTGGTGCGTTCTTGTATTTGATTTTCCAGAAGCTTTTTTTGTGCATTCAAGCGCTCAGTTCGCCAATTAATCATTGCCTTCGCGATGCCGACTAAGAGCAGAGCATAAACCACATACGCCCATAACATGCGGTACCACGGCGCGTTGATGGTAAATGAGTAGTTCGCTTCCTCGCTTAGATTGTCGTAGATATTCTTGGCGCGAACACGAAAGCGATAGTGACCCTCGTACAAGTTACTATAGTCGCGATAATTCTCCCGACTCCAATCTGACCACGAGCGGTCACTGCCTTCCAAAAAAACTTGATATTGATTGGCATCGATGCCATCGAAGCTTGGCGCCGCATAGTCAAAGCGTATGCGTTTGTCTTGATACTCAAAGATGGGTGTTTTGATTTCGTGTCCACCGCCGTAAATCGTTTCGTTTGCCACGCTGACCTGACGTATCATCGTCGCGTATGATGCGTGATAATTTTTGTTGACGCGCGGATCGTAACGAAACAATCCTTTAGTTCCGCCAAACCAACTGACACCGTCTGCGTCAGACAGGATTCTTTGCATCCCTTCCGCACGTTCACCAGCAATGGCACGAAACGCCTGATATGACCAATGATAGTCACCATCGGCTTGGGCGATCATTTTGCCTAACTCCTCTTTTCCCTTGGCCTTGTCGTGTGAAATCATCCAAATGCCACCGCCTTGATCCTGATGCAAACTATAGACAGGACGTGGTGTTGGAAACAGGTGGGAATAGGCTGGATCTGGCTCGAATTTCTGCACGGTTTCGTTAAAGCGATACACGCCATCGCTACTTCCAAACCGGATGCCGTTTCGCAATTGGTAACCCCAGAATTTGATTGCACTGGGTAAGCCTTGGGCGACGCCAAACCGTTCGATAGTCGCTTGAAGTGGATGTTCCGCCATATTGGGAAAGCTCAGACGCAAGGTGCCTGCGGTATTGGTACCTAGCCACCAACGCCCCTGTTCATCTTCGAGTAGTGTGCGTATCTCTTCATTCACTCCAGCGACACTGCCGAGATTTTCCCAGACATCGTTGCGAAAGCGCATGATAAAAATTCCGTGGCGTGCACCAACTAGTAGTAAGTCAGGATGGCGTCGCGATATCGCCAATGAAAAGGCAGAATCGATGGATAATAGTTTGTCGAGTTGAGGCGAAGTTGAGTGGGGCGTGCTTTGTGATTGTGATGTCTTGAGCTGGTACACACCTTGATAGTTAGCGATTAAAATTCGATCTCGCCAATTCAAAAATTGCCAGCTCGGTCCGTCTGTTCCCAGGATGCGCTGAAAGCTGGCACGCGGCCCAGCCTGCATTTGAAAGATACCCTGAGTGGTCGCTGCGTACATCGTATTGTGAAAGCGATGAGCGCTCAAGACTGCGCCGATGAGCCCATTATTTTCATGAAATTGTGTCAGGGGATTGTCGATCTCGATACGTACTATTCCGCGATCAAGTGTGAGCCAGAGTCCGCCGCTTTGATCGACACGGGTGCTATAGATTGCCTGATCAGGTAAGCCGCTATTGCGATCGAGATGAGCCAATAATCGCCCGTGGATGTCAAGAACATACAAGCCGCCCTGTATGGTGCCAAACACCAGACGACCATCATTTAATTGCAAACCGTTGTAGAGCAAGTTCATCTTAAGTTCTTGCTCAATCTCGGTTTTCCACGGTCGGTATTGTTTTCCGTCAAAGATAAAAAACCCTTGATTGCGCGTCCCGATCAAGATCTGTGATGACGGCGTTTGTCCTGGCATATTGCCGTCCTCATGCCAGGGCATCATGGTATAAATTTTGTCTGACGCAAATCGCTTGCCGTCGGCAACTAACTGTAATTGTTCATCGCGCAGTTCAAGCAAACCATGTTCAAGTTCGTGCACGAAGAAGCGATGGTGAACGTAGTGTCCAAGCAAAAAAATAGACTGAGTGCGCCATACTTTAACCTTGTCTGCATTCACCCTGAAGATTTTTTGAAAGGTCGTAAAGATCACTCCTTTCGGCGTCACAAAGCAACGCCACACTTCGGAAAATTTTCTGTCCTCCACTGGCAAGCGCGCTGTGAGAGAAACATAACGCGTGGTGCCGACAGCATCGGCTTCCAGATAGCCGATTTCACCAACTGCACCAACATAAATTCGATCGTCTTCGTCAATACAAAGCGAGCGAGCGGTGGTTTGATTCGCAACCGGAATTAAACGCCAACGTTCACCATCGTATTCCAGTACGCCGTCATTATTTCCAACATAAATCAAGCCTCGACGATTTTGTATAGCCGACCAATTTTGGCCTTGTGCCTTGTATTCCTGTGGAAGAAATTGACGCATGATGGGCGCGCCGCTTTCTAGCTGCAATGAAGCGGTCTCTTTCTGCTTGGTGACTATATCAGCGGTAGCCGAGAAGGCCGGAATCGAAACATAGGTCATCAAGGAAAGCGCCAACACCAGCTGCAGAAACCGGGGCAAAAAAATTTCGAAGTGAAGCCAGAGTTTTCGCATAGGGGAAACGGAAGAGTGAGTGGCGTTTCTGCTGCTTGCAAGGAAGTTAATGAGTCCTGCGTTTTGAGCCCAGTTTCATCTCATCATTGATGCTTTTTGGAACGGGGTCAAGGTGCTTGTTGCGTTTGCGTTTAAGGGATTGTCGCGCCGGCATCATTAAATTGACTTCAATTTTCCGCGATGTCATGATGGGTTCGCTCAATCGAGACATTTCGCCTATTTTGTTTTTATAAACTGGAGGTCACCCATGTCGCACTTTTCTCTTAAAAATCCTACACTGTTATTAGCACTCTGCGGCGCGTTCTATGCGCCGTTTTCGTCTGCGCAAACAAGCACGCAGGGGCAAGCCGCAAAGAACAGCGAGGAAGAGAAACCTGTGGCGGTAGTGGTGACCGGAACTCGCACCTCGAATCGCTCCGTGACCAGCACCTTGGCACGAGTCGATGTCATTTCACGCGACGCCTTGCAGCAGCTCGGTGTCGCAGAATTAAATCAAGCATTGTCAGTGTCTTTGCCCTCTTTGAATTTCCCACGCCCTGGCTTAACCGACGGCACCGACACGATACGTCCGGCGACCTTACGCGGACTGGGGCCCGATCAAAGTTTGGTGTTAGTCAATTCAAAACGTCGTCATGCGGCCGCGTTGGTGAACGTGAACGGCACAGTGGGGCGCGGAGCCGCAGCAGTTGATCTCAATACCATTCCGACTGCGATCGTCAAAAACATAGAAGTGCTGCGCGATGGTGCATCGGCGCAATATGGTTCGGATGCTTTGGCCGGTGTGGTCAACCTACGCTTGCGCGAAGACCGCAGCGGCGGCGAAATCACGGCAAGCTATGGGCAGCGTAGAACTGAATTCGATTTAGTGCCAGGAACACCACCCGCTGGCGCAACGTGGAGTGCTCCTGCCAGCAGCCGCAAGCGCAATGATGGCGAAACAGCCAATCTCAGTATCTGGAAGGGATTTTCGATCGGAGACGATGGCTATCTGACCTTTGCCGCTGAACGCAAAGATCAGAAACACACCGAGCGTTCTGGCTGGGATTTTCGGCAGCAGTATCCTTTAGTGAATGGTAGTTTTGACCCCAGAGAAAAAACGACTAATCGCTTTGACGCATGGTATGGAGAACCCGACCTTCAACAAACAACGCTGTTCGCGAACGCAGGTGAAAATCTGAGCAATGGCGTCAAGCTGTATGGCTGGAGTAGCTATCAAAAACGTGATGCGCTCTCGGCAGGATTTTTCCGTCGCCCCTTACAAGATCAAAATGTCCTCAGTATTTATCCCGACGGTTTCCTGCCGAAGATTGCCCCTGTGGTTGACGACATGAGTATCACTGGCGGTGCCAGCTGGACTAGCGGCGAATGGGATATGGATGTTTCGCTCGGTTACGGCAAAAACAAAATGCAATTCACCATCAAGGACACCTTAAATCGTTCCATCGGTGCTTCCAGCAAAAAGCAATTCGATGCTGGTGGATTTTCCTATGATCAGTTGGTCTTTAATGCTTCAGCGGTGCGCGCTTTCACCTTCCCCGCATTGGCTGCACCTTTGAATTTTGCGACCGGAGTCGAAGTGCGCAAAGAAGGCTACCAATTGTTTGCCGGTGAGCCTGATTCTTATCGCTATGGCGGTGAAAAGTTGGCGAACGGTTCGCCTACCGCGCCCGGCGCCCAAGTCTTCCCAGGATTTACGCCTGCTAATGCGTCCAACAATAGCCGTAATGCGGCTGGCGTCTTCGTTGATTTTGAGACCAACTTTACTAAAGAATGGCAAGCCTCGGCTGCGTTGCGCGCAGAGAATTATTCTGATTTCGGCAGCAATGTGACGGGCAAGCTCGCTTCACGCTACGACTTCAATAAACAATTTGCGATACGCGCTTCCTTGCAAAATGGTTTCCGCGCACCTTCGCCGCAACAACAATTTTTCACATCGACAGCGACTAATTTTATCAATGGCGTTCCGTTTGAAATCACCACCTTCACCCCAAGTTCGCCCGCCGCGGTCGCTTTAGGTGCGAAACCGCTGGATGCAGAAAAATCCTTTAACCAATCGCTGGGCATGGTGTTTAATTTCAACGGTGTAGGTATCACGGTCGATGCTTACAAGATCGACTTAAGTAACCGTATCGTTTTATCTGAAAACCTGACCGCTGCCAATGTTCGTAATTATTTGACCGCACAAGGCTTCATCGGCATCGGCGGTGGTAGATTCTTTATTAATGGCGTGGACACGACCACCAAGGGCGCGGACATCGTGTCGAACTGGACGATGCCGACAGCAGATGTGGGCAAGTTTAATTTCACGGTGGCGGCAAATTTTAATCAAACCAAGGTCAACAAAATTCCCAAGACCGCGCAGCTATCTGCACTCACGCCTTCTCCGGTGTTATTCGATCGCATCAATGTCTTAGTGTTTGAACGCGGACAACCACGCAGTAAAATAAATGCCAGCGTTGACTGGAAGTTAAAGCACATGGGAGCCACTTTGCGCGCTACACGCTATGGTGAAGTATTAGACCCTGGCACCACGGCCGCGCTTGATCAGGTGTTGTCACCCAAGACCCTAGTTGATTTCGAATGGCGTTGCACGGTCAACCAACAATTGAAATTAGCAGTCGGCGCGGACAATTTGTTTGACGTCTATGGTGACCCTCGTCCACCTGCACTGAACACCACAGGCGCGACCAGTTTTTCTAACTATTCCCCATTTGGTCGTTCAGGTCGCTTTGTGTATATGCGCTTGAGTTATAGCTTGTAGGTGGAGTGATTTTGGCGGACGGAACAGACGTAGTTTGCTGTTCTGTTCGTCAAATCGGGCCCCACAAATATTAATCTTGCCTCGCTACTTTCATGTATTCCCCCGCCTTTGATGCTTCTTGACCCCGCTCAGGAATTCCCACCTTTCCCCTGACGATTCCCCAAAGTTTGATCTGGAATAAAGACACAAGTGAATGCGAATAATTATCATTTGCGCTTACTTAAACCAAGAGGAATTTTTATGAAGAAGTGGATGAAAGCGGCGTCTTTGTGCGCCAGTTTGTTATTGGCGTCTGCCAGCTGGGCGATTGAATATCCTATCGGCACTCCGCAGTACAGAGCGGGTTTGGAATTGACTGCGGTGTATCTGCAGCCGATTACCATGGAGCCCGATGGCATGATGCGCAAGGTAGAAGATTCAGATATCCATCTTGAGCTCGATATCAAGGCGATGGACAACAATCCCAATGGTTTTCCTGAGGGAGCATGGGTGCCTTATCTGACGGTGCGCTATGAATTGATCAAGGTCGGCACCAATCAAAAAATTGCGGGAACCTTTATGCCCATGGTCGCCAGCGACGGCCCGCATTATGGCGATAACGTCAAATTGATGGGGCCGGGTAAGTATCTGGTGAAGTTCACTGTGTTGGCGCCATCGGGTGAGGGCCATGCGCATTTTGGGCGCCATACCGACAGACAAACTGGGGTACGTCCTTGGTTCCGTCCGGTTGAATTGGAATTTGAATTTAACTTCGTTGGTGTTGGTAAGAAGGGTGGATATTAAGATGCGCAGATTGGTGGGATGTGTGACTGCGCTGGCTTTGCAGTTGGGTGCGACGGGGGCAGCATTGGCGCAGGACGATGCGACGGCAGCGCGTTTGCAGCAACTGGAGAAACGCAATGCAGAACTGGAGCAGCGTTTGCGTAAATTGGAAGGCGTGACTGAGCACGTGCAAAAGAGTCTGGAGACCGACAAGATCAGTGAAAACGAGCCGGAGTTGGTATCGCGTTTGAAGGCGGTGGAATTGCAGACTCTGGCGATGCAAAAGCCGATACGCACGGTGGAAGACTTGGATGGCGTCTCGACCGCCATCAGTTTTACCACGGTGGCACAAGCACCACGCGGTGATTTGACACGCGAAGCGAGTCAGTTGAATTATCGCGGCGACCTTTCTGTTAGCGTGCCTTTGGGAAATAGTCTGGGTGGCGACAATCAGTTATTTGCCAGTTTCCGTCTGGGGCAGGGCAGTGGCTTGAATGGTATGAGTGCTTTTTCTAAACCAAATGCAGCGGCGTTCCGCGTATTGTCCACCACGCCCGACGATAGCGTTGCGGTGCTGGGGCAAGTTGGTTATCGCGGCCGTGTCGCCTTGCCTATCGGTGGTTTTCCCGCGCATTCACGTGAAGCCTTTGAGTTTGCCTTCGGCAAGATGGATCCCTTCGCCTTCTTTGATCAAAACGCGGCGGCAAATGATGAGAGCAAACAGTTTTTGAATACAGCGTTTGTGCATAATCCGCTGCTTGATGCTGGTGGTGACATGGGCGTCGATGCCAATTGTTTCTCGCCGGGCTTATGGCTGTCGTATGTGAATGAGAGAAACA
>JACQDW010000123.1 GCA_016200845.1 Burkholderiales bacterium
AATGCCGATCACGCCTTGATGCCAGCCCTCGTCAAAGACGGTGATGGTATGACTGTCTTGTGCTTGGAAATCGTCCAAGTGCAGTAGCGCGACATCTTGCATGTCGCGCTCTATGTCTTTGCGTTCGGCATTGATGCTGTTCAGTTCTTGCGCGATCTGCCAGGCGCGGCCTTCGTCGTCAGTGCACAAGCATTCTATGCCCAGTGACATATCCGCTAAGCGTCCTGCTGCATTTAAGCGCGGGCCGACAGCAAAGCCAAGGTCAAATGGACTCGCCAGACGCGGCTCGCGCGCCGCAACACGAAATAAGGCGGCGATGCCAGCGTGCATGCGACCCGCGCGCATACGCTTTAATCCCTGCGCCACCAAGATGCGATTATTCGGGTCAAGTTTCACGACGTCGGCGACTGTGCCCAAGGCGACTAAGTCGAGCAAAGTATCGAGCTTGGGTTGATTGGCTTGATCAAAAATACCGCGTTGGCGCAATTCGGCGCGCAGCGCTAACAAGACATAAAACATGACGCCTACACCGGCCAGATTTTTGCTGGGAAATTCGCAGTGTGGCTGGTTGGGATTAACGATCACAGCCGCTTGCGGCAAGGTGTCGCCGGGTAAATGGTGATCGGTGACCAGCACCTGAATTCCGCAGGCGTTGGCGGCTGCCACGCCATCAACACTGGCGATGCCATTGTCCACGGTGACGATGATGTCCGGTGATTTCTCACGAACAGTCAGAGCGACGATTTCTGGCGTTAAACCGTAACCATATTCAAATCGATTCGGCACGATGTAATCAACATGCGCACCCATCATGCGCAAGCCGCGCAGGCCAACGGCACAGGCAGTGGCACCATCGCAGTCATAGTCGGCAACGATCACCAATTTTTTTTGCGCGGCAATGGCATCGGCTAAAAACGCCGCAGCCTTTTGCGTGTGCGTCAGGCGTTGTGGCGGGATGAGTCCGACTAGCTCGGTGCTGAGTTCTTCGCTGGTGTTGATGCCACGCGCTGCGAACAAGCGTGCCAGCGCCGGATGCAAGCCACTTTGCTTGAGAAACTCTGCTTGGCGAAAAGAATAGGGGCGGGTGCTGATGCGGGTCATGATGTCTGCTTGGGATGAGGGAAGCTTTGCAGCGCATTCAAATTAGATTTGCGCCAGAATTTCCATGCTTGCGGTGCGCGGCATTCGACGATGTGCAGGTGTTGTTCGTCACTGAATATGAGCTTTAACTGTGTGTATTTTTTCTCTAACAGTGCCTGACGCAAAGGCACAAACCAGTCGTGCTCCAGCGTTTGAAATTGCGCCAGCCAATTGCCCCAATCACTGTTTAAGGCTGCTTCGGACAGATGCGTTAGCAAGATGGTGTGGGCGCTGCTGTCACCAAAAAATCCATGGATGGCAATTGAGCACTGCCACTGTGTAGCCAGACTGAATTGATGGTGCGCTCGCCCATCTGTTCGCGTGCTTGATTGACTGAGTGCGCATGCCACTCCATTTGAATTTCATTTTGCAGACGTCGCCAGGCGCGTGCTTGTGCGCCGCTGGCCAGCCAGATTTCCATATTGTGCCCACTCGCTGCATCCAGACTGGCGGTTTTCAGCTCCGCCCAATCATCAGCGCGCAAAAACCAATGTTTGGCTTCACCCCATAACAAAGTGCGGCCATCTTCTTCGCAGATGGCGTGGGCGGTTTCAAATAATTGACGTGATTCTTCGTCGCTGATGGCGAGGCGACGCTGATCTTGCATCACCAGATGATCACGCGCGACATGGAAATGCACGGGATTCAAGCAAAACCAAAATCCTTCGTTCTGTGGCAAACCAAAATCGCGCAAATATTTATGGGCAAAAGGCGGGCTATTGCTTTGCTCAGGCTCGTATTGGTGCACAGATCGGCTGAGGAAAGCCTCATGCGGCAACTGACGTGAAAACTCGTCGAAATGGCTGTGTTCAGCACTCTTTTGATGGCCCAATAGTTCAGCCAAGGCAGGTGCTTGCATTTGCGCCAGCAATTGTTTAGCCAGCGCTGCGGGCGGGATGCTGAAAGGTAAAATAATTTCTAAATAGCTCATGCCGCCATTGTATGGCAAACTACGCGCTTTAGTCGCATTTGTAACCCCGCGACTTCCCTGTTTCTCATTTTCGTATCAATTTTTGAGGATAGTTCTCTTTCGTGAAAAATCTTTCTTTTGAATGGCTAGTCGGCTTGCGCTATACGCGTGCGGGACGACGTAGTCGGCGCAATAGTTTTATTTCTTTTATTTCCCTTATTTCCATGGCTGGCATCGCGCTCGGTGTCGCGGCTTTGATTATTGTTCTGTCGGTGATGAATGGTTTTCAAAAAGAAGTGCGGGACAGGATGTTATCGGTCTTGCCGCATATCGAGGTGTTCGACGCTAGTGGTGTGATTCCTGATTGGCAGGCGACAGCAAAAGCAGCGCGCATGCATCCAGACGTGTTGGGCGCAGCGCCCTATGTTGATGCGCAAAGCATGATCATCAACGGTGACATTATGCGCGGCACCATGTTGCGCGGGATTTTGCCGGATCAAGAACCGAATGTCTCCATCGTTTCCACCAAAGTGAAAGCGGGCAAGCTGAGCGATTTGCGGGCAGGGGCTTTCAATATTATTTTGGGCATCGATCTGGCGCGTGCCATGCATGTGGGGATAGGCGATAAGGTGACACTGGCAGCACCTGAAGGTCAGTTGACTCCGGCTGGCACGATACCGCGTTTGAAGGCGTTCACGGTGGTGGCAGTATTTGAGGCTGGTCATTTTGAGTTTGATTCGGGCATGGCCTTTATTCATTTGGAAGACGCGCAAAAATTCTTCCGCCAAGATGCGCCGACGGGTGTGCGTTTGCGTATCAAAGACATGCTCAAAGCGCCGCATGTGGCCTATGAATTGAGTCAGACTTTGGGCGGTAGTTTGATCGCGCGTGATTGGTCGCAGCAAAACAGTAATTATTTTGCGGCAGTGAAGACCGAGAAAACCATGATGTTCATTATTCTCACTCTGATCATCGCCGTCGCGGCATTCAATTTGGTTTCTACTTTGGTGATGACGGTGACCGAGAAATATGCGGACATCGCGATCTTGCGTACGCTGGGCGCATCGCCTGCATCGATCATGAAAATTTTCATGATACAAGGTGGCTTGGTCGGGATGTTGGGCACGGTGTTTGGCGTGTTGTCGGGTGTGGTGGTGGCGCTGAATATCGACGTGATCGTGCCGTTTATTGAGCGCATGTTGGGCGTGCAGTTTTTGCCTAAGGAATTATATGTGATCAGTAATTTGCCTTCAGATTTGCATTGGTCGGACGTGTGGACTATCGGTGGTATCGCTTTGTTGATGGCATTCTTGGCGACCATCTATCCAAGTTGGCGGGCTGCCCGCGTGAAACCTGCGGAGGCGCTGCGTTATGAGTAACAGTCTAAATAAAATGGCCGATAAAAATATGCTGGTGCTGTCTTGTCGCAATCTGAGCAAAATTTATGGCGATGGTGAGCAAGCGGTTGAGGTGTTGAGCGGGGTTGATTTTGCTATTTACGCTGGCGAGCGTGTGGCGATTGTGGGCGCGTCAGGTTCGGGTAAATCGACGCTTTTGCATTTACTCGGTGGCTTGGATGAGCCGACTAAAGGCATCGTCAATTTGTTAGGCTACGACCTTGCGAATATGAGCGAATCGGCGCGCGGTGATATGCGCAATCAATCGCTGGGTTTCGTTTACCAATTCCATCATTTGCTGGCAGAGTTTTCAGCCTTGGATAATGTCGCAATGCCCTTGCTGATACGACGCATGCCGCAAGCTAAGGCGCATGTCATCGCCAAAGAGATGTTGAGCAAAGTTGGTCTGGTGCATAGGGTGACGCATGTGCCTGGCGAATTGTCGGGCGGCGAGCGGCAAAGGGTGGCGTTGGCGCGAGCACTCGTGACCAATCCGGCGTGCGTCTTGGCTGATGAACCTACAGGCAATCTGGATCGTGGCATTGCAGATCAGGTGTTTGCTTTGATGCTGGAATTGTCGCAGTCCTTGGGTACGGCTTTTGTAATGGTCACGCATGACATCGAGATGGCACATAAGTGTGATCGGGTTTTACGTTTGAGTAGCCACGGTTTGCATCCTGAGACTAGGTAATAACGAGGAGTGATGATGAATAAAATGAGATCCACATTTTTCCATTTTGTTTTTGTAGCGTGGTTTGCCGCGCTGAGTGCAACTAGTGTTGCGCAAAGCCCCGCGCCAACGAACGTGATCAGCTCTGCGCAAATTGATGAGCTGGTTGAACGTGCCATGAAGACGTTTAATGTGCCGGGAATTTCAGTGGCGGTGGTGAAGGACGATCAGGTGGTGCATAGCCGCGGCTATGGCGTGCGTTCTTTGCAAAGTAATTTGCCGATGACAGCCGAGACACTGGTGGGAATTGCGTCAAATTCCAAAGCCTTCACTGCGGCAGCGCTGGCGATTTTAGTCGATGAAAAAAAACTACGCTGGGATACGCGAGTGAGCTCGGTGATTCCCGAATTTAAACTGTATAACCCTTATGTGACGGATGAATTTACCGTCATGGATTTGATGACGCATCGTAGCGGTCTGGGATTGGGTGCCGGGGATTTGATGTTCTTCCCTGATGGCAGCGACTTCACGATACAAGATGTGATTCACAATCTGCGCTATCTCAAACAAACATCGAGCTTCCGTTCCAAATACGACTACGACAATAATTTATACATCGTCGCGGGTGAAGTGATCAAGCGTATTTCTGGTTTAAGCTGGGAAGAGTTTATCGAGCAAAAAATCATGCGCCCGTTAAATATGAATGCCAGCGCCGCTTCGATTACTCGCTTGAAAAATAATGAGAACATGGTGCATCCTCATGTGCCTGTAAATGGCAAATTACAGGTGGTGCCGTTTCGTCCCAATGAAGTGATTAATGCGGCGGGCGGTATTTTTAGCAACGTGGTCGATATGAGTAAATGGATGCGGATGCAATTGAAGCATGGCGCATTTCCGTCGGCGGAGCAGGGGAAAGAGCAGCGTTTGTTTAGTGAATTTGTGCAGCATGAAATGTGGTCGCCACAAACGGTGCTGCAAACAGGGACCAATACTGGTCCTTACAACACGCACTTCGCAAGCTATGGCATAGGATGGTTTCTCAGTGATGTGCGCGGTTACAAGCAAGTGACGCATACGGGTGGCTTACTCGGCATGGTGACGCAGGTGACCCTTATTCCCGAAATTAATCTTGGCATTGTGGTGCTGACTAATCAAGAGTCTGGCGCTGCATTTACCTCAATTACCAATACCATCAAAGACAGCTATTTAGGTATGCCAGCGATTGATCGCGTCAAAGAAAATCACGAACGTTTAATCAAACGTACTGCGGAGAACGATGCTGTGGTGGCGGAGGTGTGGAAGGCCATCGATGCGCAACAAAAAACCAATGCCAAAGCGCCAGTTGAGTTGAGCCAATTGGTGGGTAAATACAAGGACGCGTGGTTTGGTGAGGTGGAAATCAGTCTGCAGAAAAATCGCTTATGGTTTGCATCCAAGCGTTCGCCTGCGCTGACTGGCGAGATGCAATTTTATAAGGGGACGAGCTTCGTGGTGAAGTGGACTGATCGCACTTTAAATGCCGATGCGTTTGTGAATTTTAGTCTGGATAACGAGGGCAAGTCGCAGTCGATTTCTATGAAGGCGGTGTCACCAGCGACTGATTTTAGTTTTGATTTTCATGATTTGGATTTGAAACGCGTCAACTAATTGCGAGACGAGAGAGCATGAGCCAACACAATCAATTTAGTTTATTAAAAGAGCGTCGGTTTGCCCCATTTTTCTGGACACAGTTTTTGGGCGCGTTTAACGACAATGTGTTTAAGACCGCTTTGTTGACGGTGTTGACTTTTGATGCTTTGAGCTGGACCACGATGGATGTGGGCTTGCTCAATAATCTGATTCCAGGTCTATTTATTTTGCCTTTCCTACTTTTTTCTGCGACCTCGGGGCAACTTGCCGATAAGTTTGAAAAAGGCAAAATGGCGCGCTATGTCAAACTCTTGGAGGTGGCGATTATGATGCTCGCCGCCTGGGGTTGGATGCAGCATCAGATTTGGGTGCTAGTCGCAGCGGTGGCGGGTATGGGTGTGCATTCGACCTTGTTTGGCCCTGTGAAATATGCTTATCTACCGCAGCATTTGCGCACTGATGAATTGGTAGGCGGGAATGGCGTGATTGAGATGGGGACTTTTGTCGGCATCTTGTTAGGTGAAGTTTTGGGTGCGATGTTGGTGCAACACAAACCGTGGGGCATAGAGTTAGTGGCGGGTGGCACTATCGTGATTGCCTTGATCGGTGCATTGGCGAGTTGGTTTATACCAGTATCGCCTGCACCTGTGCCGGATTTGAAAATCAATTGGAATCCGGTGTCGGAGACAATACGCAATATTGGGTTTTCTAAACAAAACCGTCCGGTGTTTTTGTCTTTACTAGCCAATTCTTGGTTCTGGTTTTATGGCGCCATCGTGTTGGCTCAATTCCCCTTGTATGCGAAAGATTATTTGCACGGCGATCATCAAGTGTTTGTTTTGTTGCTGACTGTGTTTTCGTTTGGTATCGGTGCAGGTTCGCTGTTGTGTGAGCGATTGTCTGGGCACAAAATTGAAATCGGTCTGGTGCCATTTGGTGCGATTGGTTTGTCTGTGTTTGGGGCGGATTTGTATTGGTCTAGTATTGCCTATACCAATCAACATATGGTCGACGCCTGGGGATTTTTGGCGCAGAGTGGCAGCGTCAAGATCATGTTTGATATCGTGATGATCGGTATTTTTGGCGGTTTGTTCATCGTGCCTTTGTTTGCCTTGATACAGACGCGGTGCGACCCACAACATTTGTCACGCACGATTGCGGGCATGAATATTTTGAATGCGCTGTTCATGGTGGTCGCGGCTTTGGCGGCGATGCTGATGTTAAAACATGGCTTTACGATTCCTCAGATTTTTTTGGCGACGGCTTTGTTGAATGCCGTGGTGGCACTGTATATTTTTAGTGTGGTGCCTGAATTTTTAATGCGCTTTGTGGCGTGGTTGTTGATCCATACGTTTTATCGTGTGCGTGGTGAGAATGTTGAGCGCATTCCTGAGCAGGGAGCAGCGGTTCTGGTGTGCAATCACGTGAGCTATTTAGATGCAGTGGTGATCATGGCGTTTAGTCCACGCCCGATTCGTTTTGTGATGGATCATGCGATCTTTAAGATTCCATTTTTGTCCTGGGTGTTCCGTACTGGTAAGGCGATTCCGATTGCTTCTGCCAAGGATGATCCGTGGCTGATGGAGAAAGCCTTTGTCGATATCGCGCAAGCTTTGCATGAGGGCGACTTGGTGTGTATTTTCCCTGAAGGTAAATTAACGCGCGATGGTGAAATGAATGCGTTCAAAGGTGGCGTGATGAAAATTATCGAGCGCACACCGGTGCCGGTGATTCCGATGGCTTTGCGCGGCTTGTGGGGGAGTTTGTTGTCGCGTGATGCGAGTAATCCATTTCAACGTACTTTCCGTCGCGGTCCCTTTTCAAGGCTGGAAGTGGTGGTCGGTGAGCCACAAATGCCCACGCAAGTTACGCCGGAATCCTTACAGCAGATCGTGCAAAATTTGCGTGGTGACTGGAAGTAAGCAACTAAGCGTTATCTTGCAGCCACTGTTCCAGTTCTTTTTTGACCAGTGGTTTCGCATACAAGAAGCCTTGCGCATAATCGCAGCCGAAGGACATTAATAATTCCGCTTGTTCTTCGGTCTCCACACCTTCTGCAATGATGTCTAACTTCAGACTTTGACTGAGTTGAACGATCATTTTAGCGATGCTCGCTTCATTGTTTTTGTACGAAATTTCGTTGACAAAGGCGCGGTCGATTTTAAGTTTATCAACGTTGAGTTTTTGCAAGTGACTCAGGGACGAGAATCCGGTTCCGAAATCGTCAATCGAAATGCGCACACCCATGGCTTTGATTTTATTGAGAATACTGATCAAGAGTTCGGGGTCGGTCATCGCCATTGACTCTGTGATTTCCAATTCCAGATTGGCAGGAGGTATGCGTGAATCGTTCAAGGCGCGTTGCAGACTTTGCAGGAACAGAGGGTGAGAAAATTGTGCTTGCGAGACGTTGACCGCCATTCTGAAATGTTGGTGTCCGAGTTCGATTAAATGCAGCAATTCAAAACAAGCACTGCGTAAGACCCATTCGCCGATATTGACGATCAGGCCGGAATATTCGGCGATCGGGATGAATTTGTCGGGTGGTACAAAACTGCCGTCTTCGGTTTTCCAGCGCAATAAAGCCTCCGCGCCGACGGCGCTGTTATCCTTCATATTGATTTGCGGCTGATACACGACGAACAGACGTTCGTGTTCAAACGCAGAACGCAAGGCATGCATCATGCGTACTCGTTCCCGAATTTCGACGCCCATGTCGCGTGTGAAGTAGCTAAAACTCGCTCGATGACCTGATTTGGCGCGTTTCAGGGCAATGTTGGCATCTTTTAACGCCTCTGGACCATTCATTTCATATTCAGAAAACTTGATTAAGCCCAGGGTGGCAGACAACTGAACTTGCTGTTTTTCAATTGAAAATGCCTGATTAAATAGCGCTAATACCATGTGAGGTGAAACCACATCTTCATGCCCAAGCAGCGCGAAGATATCGTTGCCAACGCGAGCGATTTTGCAGTTATCTGAAAAATGGTCACTGAGTCGTTTGCCGACCGCGCGCAATAGGAAATCACCGAACTGGTGCCCTAAAGCGTCATTGGTTTCAGCAAAATGATCAATGTCAATCAGCGCAAGCACACTTTCGGCTTTTTTATCGGAGTGTAATGTGTCGTGCAGATATTGAAGCAGCAGCAGTCGATTTGCGAGCCCGGTGAGCGGGTCATAAAATGCTAGATTGTGCATGCGTGAGGTCAGCACCACATTATCCAGACAGACCGAAGCATTACTGCAAAACATATCGACCAGTCGTATCAAGTTAGGCTGACGCTGTATGCTGACATCGACATAGAGAACGAGGCTGGCACCGCTCAAATTACTAAAGTGCAGAACGGTGTAATTGCTTTCGTAGAAATGGTGGCGCTCGAAGAGGGCGCGCTGGACAATCGCCTGTAGATTTTTGTCAGCTAGTTGGACGAAGGCCTGATCGCGCCAGTCTTGATATTCGGAAGTGCTAGCGATGACGCGTAACCCTAAATTCTGTTCCTGACCGCGCTGTCTGGGGCTATCCGTGAAGTTAGATGTACAGACGAAAGCTTTTGGTGTTTCACCTATGAGTTCATTGAAATAGTGAATCAGGTTGTTGGCAAATTCGCGTATGTCAGTCAGCCCCATTAATTTGGCGCTAGCTTGGATAATGAATTCAAGCCCGTGTTTGCTACAGGAGATGGTACGTATTTGTTCGTATGAACGGATCGCTAATGTGACTGTCGTAAAAAGTTTTGCTTGCGTTAGCTCTGTCTTGCTTTTGTAGTCATTAATATCGTAGTCCCTGATTGCTTCCATTTCAGGCGCATAACCAGCTTGTCCAGTGCGCAGGATAATGCGTACTTCCATCAACTCTAAAGTGTCGCGAATATAGCTGACTAATTGTAAGCCCGCATCGTCTTCTCCCATGACGACATCGAGCAAGATCACCGCAATCTCGTGATTGTGTAGTAAAACTTTGCGCGCTTCTGCGGTGGAGTAAGCGTGCAGGAAGTTGAGTGTGCGATTTTGAATTTTGAGCTCATGCAACGCGAACATGGTCGCTGAATGCACGTCAGGATCATCATCGATGATCAGAATATTCCAGACGTCGGTGCTGGTAATGACATCCTCTGGAGACGGATCGGTGTCGTCCTCAAGAAAAAATACATCGTCATCTTGTTCGTTTATATCGTTCATGGCGCTTGGAGGCGCATGTCTTAGCATGCGGGAAAGTCAGAAAAACAGAAAGCCCAGCGCAATATTGCGTCTGCCCTTATTGTAGAGAGTATTTCCGTGAATAAACTAATTCCCCAAAAAAAAGGCGCTATAAGCGCCTTTTTTGTTGTTTATGTTAGGGCTTACGCAAAATTGCGCTGGCTAGGCGTGGAGCCGAAGACAGTACAATTGTACGGCGAGGCGAACACAACAACGCCAGCGTCTGTTTTGCGTAAGCCCTAATGCCCAAGAGTTTATCGGAACTATAATATCTCGCTGGCATGGTCTGCCAGACGGGAACGCTCACCACGTGCCAAGGTGACATGACCGCTATGCGCCCACCCTTTGAAACGATCCACAACATAAGTTAAGCCGCTCGATCCTTCGGTCAAATAAGGCGTATCGATTTGCGCGATATTGCCGAGACAGACGATTTTGGTACCGGGGCCAGCGCGAGTGACTAGGGTTTTGACTTGCTTCGGTGTGAGGTTTTGCGCCTCATCGATGATCAAAAACTTGTTCACAAAAGTACGTCCGCGCATAAAGTTGAGCGATTTGATTTTGATCTTGGAGCGTATCAAATCCTGGGTCGCTGCGCGACCCCAGTCGCCTGCGTCGCTGTCGGACTTATTGAGCACTTCGAGATTGTCATCAAATGCGCCCATCCACGGCGACATCTTTTCTTCTTCCGTGCCGGGCAAGAAACCGATATCTTCGCCCACTGGCACCGTGACGCGGGTAACGATGATTTCGTTATAGGTTTTTGATTCCAGCACTTGCGCTAAGCCAGAAGCCAATGCCAGCAAGGTCTTGCCGGTACCCGCCTGCCCCAAGAGCGTGACGAAATCGCATTCCGGATCCATCAGCAGATTCAATGCAAAGTTTTGCTCACGATTA
>JACQDW010000121.1 GCA_016200845.1 Burkholderiales bacterium
AGAATACAGTAAACAAATGACGCACGCCGCGGTTAAAGAAGCTCATCACTACCCCCATCAAATGTACTCTGGTTAAAAAATATCAGAATTGCCGTTGTTCCGACACGTATAAAACTTATACTACCTCCCACGAACAAGAACAAGAACACGTCCTTCGTCACACCCGCATTCCAAAAGAGTGCGTCTGATACACACCGACGCTTCTCGCAGATGGTTCGCACATTAATTTACTTTGGGAGTAGTACATGAATATGTTTGAAAACGCAGGTGCGATTCCATGGTCTTACTCATGGATCGCTGCCCTTATCGTATTAGCTTTATTGTGGCGCAAAGTGTTGTGGTTTTTTGGTGTCATCATCATCCCCGATAATATGATCGGTCTGGTCACCAAAAAATTTGTTTTATGGGGCGAACACAAAGATCTGCCACCGGGAAAAATCGTCGCTCTCAATGGTGAAGCCGGTGATCAGGTTGATACCTTAGCGTCCGGCGTACACTACGCGCTCTGGCCTTGGCAATACACTGTGGTTAACGCTGAGTTGACTATCATTCCTGAAAATTTTATCGGCGTGGTCGAATCGCGTGACGGCAATCCCCTGAACGACGGCGACATCATTGGCCAGCATGTCGATTGCGATATGTATCAGGATGCACGCGCCTTCTTAGCCGGTGGTGGTCAACGTGGTCCGCAAGGCTTGGTGATCCCAGAAGGATCATATCGTATCAATACTTTGTTGTTTCGCGTTAGCAGAGAAGCTGTCACCTCGATAGAAAAAAATCAGATCGGTATCGTCGAAGCTCACGGTGGCATCCCGATTTCCAATGGTCGCGTTTTAGCGCGCCACGTTGAGTCGAATATGTTTCAAGACGCACAGGCCTTCCTGAAAGGCGGCGGCGAACGTGGCCCGCAAATTTCTATCGTTCCTAACGGTCAATATCGTATCAATCCGCGTCTGTTTAGCGTGAAGGCTGTCAATGTCATCGACATTCCAGACAATATGGTCGGAGTCGTCACCACAAAAGAAGGTGCGCCGCTGAACACTGGCGAAATCGCAGGCAAAGAAATCGCCAATCACAATATGTTCCAACACGGTCAAGCGTTCATCGACGCTGGTGGCTACAAAGGTTTGCAAGAACAAGTGATTTTGGCGGGACGCTACTTTATCAATCCTATGTTCGCCACGGTCGAAATCGTCGAAATGACCAAGGTGCCTATCGCCAATGCAGGCGTGGTGATCGCCTATGTCGGCGGCGAAGGGGAAGACGTCACCGGCGACAGTTTTAAACACGGCAATCTGGTCAGAAAAGGACAAAAAGGCGTCTGGGTAGAGCCACTCGATCCCGGCAAATATCCTATCAATCCTTATACCCACAAAGTCGAATGCGTGCCGACTGCGAACGTGGTGTTGAACTGGGCGACAGGCAAAACAGAGGCGCACAATCTCGACAAGAATCTATCCACCATCACCGTGCGCAGCTCGGACGGCTTTACGTTTAATCTTGATGTCTCCCAGATTATTCACATCCCGCGCACCGACGCGCCCAAGGTCATCGCCCGCTTTGGTAATGTCGCCAATCTGGTGACGCAAGTGTTGGAACCGACCATCGGCAACTACTTCCGCAACACCGCGCAAGGCTCCGACGTCATCGACTTTTTAAAAGGCCGCGCACAACGCCAATCCGATGCCAAAAACCGCATCGCAGAAGCACTGCTGGAATACAACGTGATGGCGGTCGATACTTTGATCGGTGATATTTCTCCGCCAGACGCACTGATGAAAACTCTGACCGACAGAAAAATCGCCGAACAAGAACAAGTGACATTCAAGACGCAACAACTCGCCCAGGTCGCACGCAAAGAACTGGCGCAAGCCCAAGCGATTGCCGACACCCAATCCAAAGTCGTCGCGGCAGAACGTGAAGTCGAAATCTCACAATTCTCCGCCAGCGCGATGGTGAAAAAAGCAGAAGGTGACAAGAATGCCCGCGTGCTCAATGCAGAAGGCGACGCCCGCTCCAAAATCGTCAACGCCGAAGCGGACGCGCAAGTCTTTAGCGTAGTCGGTAAAGCCAAAGCAGAAAACACCTTGGCAGTCGGTACCGCAGAAGCCGAAGTCATACAACGCAAAACCACCGCGGTAGGCCAAAGCAACTACGCCCTGATCGAAGTCGGCAGAGCCTTAGCCGAAGCCAAAATACCACTGGTACCGCAGATTATTGCGGGCGGCAATGGCACAGAAGGATCGGGTTCACTGGTGAATGTGTTATTGGCGAATTTGGTGAGCCAGAATTTGGCGGGGGCTGGGAATGTTGCCGAACCTGTCGTAGCAAATAATGTGAAGGTTTAAGGCCTGTAGTGGACAAAATGGTGAGCGCTTTTCTGGCTCACCATTTTGTCACGTGATATGGGAGATTTATTTTTCGACGCTCTGAATAATGAGATGCGCGGTTTCGGCATCTTCGCTTTCAATCTTTTCCAAGCTAGTGAAAAAAGATTTTTGCGCACTAGCACTCCAAACAACCATCAGTGAGTGCGTAGAGTCAGTCACTTTTAAGCCGCTTTAAAACGCTTCTTAGCAGCCTGCATCACGCTGACATGACTAGCGCTCGCGCCTTGCTGAAACTCTCTATCAGCTCGCAAACTCTCGGCGACATCTTCTTCACAAGCAGCGAAACCGTCACGCAAAACAAAACACAACATCGCTTGCGGTGTACGGCCAGCACTCGCGGCCAATCGTTCGAGACGCTTTTGATCAGTCTTGGAAATTGACGGTGCTTGAATTTCAGTGTGGGTGATGAGTGATGTGCTCATGATTGCCTGTCCTGATAATTGCAGCGGTCTATCATACTTCAAGCTTTACCTTGAGGACAAATCAATGGTGGGTGTTTGTAGGGCGCAATGCATTGCGCCCTACCGAATTAAGTCAAAGAAAAAATTGCCCACATAATTACCTCCAGAAATGCGAAATAATCACACATTAAATAAGATTAGATGATTGATCTTATTTTCAATGTAAACTAAAATGAATTCTTATGCATGATTCTAGGAGGTTGGCCATGTTCGAGATAGCGAAAGATGACATTATTGCTCGTTTAAAATTTGACAACCCATGGTGGGACTCCCCTTTCAATGGAAAAATTGCTTTTGAAGAAACCCCTCGACGGAAATATTTTGATTCCTTTCACAAAGCAATAGTCGACAAATCAATTCGTCGCGCTATCGTTTTAATGGGTCCTCGTCGCGTTGGAAAAACCGTGATGGTTTATCACAGTATTAGAACTCTGATCGACTCAGACGTAGATAACAAAAACATATTGTACATTTCTCTCGAAACGCCAATTTATACAGGTCTTTCATTAGAGAAAATACTTAATTACTTTCAAGAGTTATTTTCTCACCACCGAGATTCAAAGCTTTATATTTTTTTTGACGAAGTTCAATACCTTCGAAATTGGGAAGTGCATCTAAAATCACTTGTCGACTCGTTCCCAGAATATAAGTTCACCGCAACTGGATCTGCTGCTGCTGCGCTTCGTTTAAAGAGTAACGAATCAGGTGCTGGTCGTTTTAGCGACTTTGTCTTACCGCCACTGACTTTCGCCGAATATTTGGCTTTTATTAAGAGGGAGGAAGAATTAATCGAATCAAGCGATAGCAACAACACTGACTCAGGATCAATAGCATATTCATCAAAAAATATAGATGAATTAAATCGAGAATTTATTAATTATTTAAATTTTGGAGGATATCCAGAAGCAGTTTTTTCAGAAACTATTCGATCTAATCCGGGGCAATATATCAAGAGTGACATAATAGATAAAGTCCTACTTCGCGATTTACCTAGTTTATATGGGATAAGTGACATCCAAGAGCTAAACAGATTATTTACAACCCTTGCATACAATACTGGAAACGAGGTTAGTTTAGAGGGGCTATCCAAGTCATCTGGGGTTGCAAAGAACACAATCAAAAGGTACCTAGAATATCTGGAAGCAGCTTTTTTGATTCGAAGGGTAGAACGAATTGATCAAAATGCAAAACGATTCAAGAGAGCGATTTGTTTTAAGGTATATTTAACCAACCCATCCATGCGAGCCGCTCTTTTTGGCCAAGTGACAGCTGAATCTCCAGCGATGGGATCTTTGACGGAAACTGCTATCTATAGTCAATGGCAACATAGCAAAACAATCGACCTGTTTTACTCTCGATGGTCTTCTGGCGAAATCGATATCGTGTGCCTTAGTGGCAGTGAACAGAAGCCAGTATGGGCGGTTGAAGTTAAGTGGAGCGATCGACCATATAAGTCACGTGAAGAGTTGGACAATTGTATAGAATTCATTTGTCGAAATCCACAGATTAAACAGCCAATTTTAATTACGAGCAGAACTATCACAGATATCGATGTCGAATACAAAGAAGCAAAGTTCCGGTTCACGCCAGCTGCATTATATGCATACACACTTGGCACAAACTTGTTAAGACGAATTCAATGACGAAGTGCTATCAAACCCAAAGCATTACATCTCTATGTAGTCTCTTCAAAAAATCAATCGTAGTACGGGGTACTAAATACTTTTTACAGCAATATTGAAATATTGCTGTAAAAAGTAGGTTAACGCATATGCAACGACGTTTATACTTGTCAATTGGATTTAACGGCGTGTCACTACATATTCCTACGATACTGCCCCCCCACCTCAAACAAAGCCGTCGTAATCTGCCCCAAAGAACAAACCCGTGCCGCATCCATCAACTTCGCAAACACGTTTTCATTATTAATCGCAGCTTGCTGCAGCGCTGCTAGCGCTTGCGGTGCGACACCAGCATGACGCTGATGGAAGTCAGCCAAGCGCGTTAATTGCGATTGCTTTTCTTCGTCTGTGGAGCGGGCTAGTTCTATCTTTTGTGGTGCTTCACCGCCTTTAGGATTGCGGAAGGTGTTGACGCCGATGATGGGTAGTGTGCCGTCGTGTTTCAGGTGTTCGTAGTGCATGGATTCTTCCTGGATTTTGCCGCGTTGGTAGCCGGTTTCCATGGCGCCTAAAACGCCGCCGCGTTCTGCGATGCGCTCGAATTCTTGCATCACCGCTTCTTCGACTAAGTCAGTCAGTTCTTCAATGATGAAGCTGCCTTGAATCGGGTTTTCGTTTTTCGCCAGACCCCATTCGCGGTTGATGATGTGCTGGATCGCCAGCGCGCGGCGCACGGATTCGTCAGTCGGTGTGGTGATCGCTTCGTCGTATGCGTTGGTGTGCAGGCTGTTGCAGTTGTCGTAGATGGCGATCAGGGCTTGCAGTGTGGTGCTGATATCGTTGAAGTCGATTTCTTGTGCGTGCAAGCTGCGGCCACTGGTTTGAATATGGTATTTGAGTTTTTGGCTGCGATCATTGGCACCATATTTGTCGCGCATGGAGACTGCCCAGATGCGGCGTGCGACGCGGCCTAAGACCGTGTATTCCGGGTCCATGCCGTTGCTGAAGAAGAAGGACAAGTTGGCGGCGAAATCGTCGATGTGCATGCCGCGTGCGAGGTAGGCTTCGACGAAAGTGAAACCGTTCGACAGCGTGAATGCCAATTGCGAAATTGGGTTCGCACCCGCTTCGGCGATGTGGTAGCCAGAGATTGACACCGAGTAGAAATTGCGCACTTGGTGATGCACGAAATACTCTTGAATGTCGCCCATCACTTTGAGCGAAAATTCGGTCGAGAAAATGCAGGTGTTTTGACCTTGGTCTTCTTTCAAAATATCGGCTTGCACCGTGCCGCGTACATTCATCAAGACCCATGCACGAATTTTGGCGGCTTCATCGGCTGTCGGCTCGCGCTTGTGAGCTGCACGGAATTTATCCATTTGCTGATCGATGGCGGTGTTCATGAAGAAGGCCAAAATCGTCGGTGCTGGGCCGTTGATCGTCATGGAAACCGAAGTCGCCGGATCGCACAAATCAAAGCCGTCGTACAAGACTTTCATGTCTTCTAGAGTGGCGACAGACACGCCGGAGTTACCGATCTTGCCGTAGATGTCGGGGCGCAGCGCTGGGTCTGCGCCGTACAAAGTGACCGAGTCAAACGCGGTTGAAAGACGCTTGGCATCCATGCCTTGCGACACCAGTTTGAAACGGCGATTGGTACGGTAAGGATCGCCCTCACCCGCGAACATACGAGTTGGGTCTTCACCTTCGCGTTTGAAGGCGAACACACCTGCCGTAAATGGGAAAGAGCCGGGGACGTTTTCTAACATCAACCAGCGCAGGATTTCGCCGTGATCTTCAAAACGTGGCAGCGCGACTTTGCGTATGGTGGTGCCGGACAAGGATTTTTGGGTGAGGCGGGTGCGGATTTCTTTGTCGCGGATTTTGACCACGTATTCATCGCCTGCGTAAGCCTTTTGCATATCGGGCCACATGCTGACTAGCTTTTTGGATTCTGCGTCTAGTTTGTTGTCGCGGTCTGTGATCAGGTCGTCGAAGTCCGCCGATTTCCCGGCAGCGGCCAACATGCGCTTAGTCTCTTGCAATTGCTGACGTTCACGCGCGATGCTAACTTGCTTGTGCGTGTGCTTGTGATAGGCGCGTACGCTGTCGGCGATCTCTGCCAGATAGCGGCTGCGCGCCGGTGGCACGATGACGTTTTTTGCGCTGGAAATTTTGCAGGTGACTGGGGCAAGTTTGCTGCTCTTGGCTTTCAATCCACGTGCCATTAGTTCAGGCAACAGGCCTTGATAGAGAGCGGTTACGCCGTCGTCATTAAAACGCGATGCTTGCGTACCATACACCGGCATCTCGTCCGGCTTTTTGCTCCACATTTCGCGGTTGCGTTGATACTGTTTGGCGACGTCGCGCTGCGCATCTTGCGCGCCTTTGCGGTCGAATTTATTGATGGCGACGAAGTCGGCAAAATCAAGCATGTCGATTTTTTCTAATTGCGAGGCCGCGCCGAATTCTGGTGTCATCACATACATGGACAAATCGACGTGCGGCACTATCGCTGCGTCGCCCTGACCAATACCGGAAGTCTCGACAATCACTAAATCAAAACCCGCCACTTTGCAGGCCGCGATCACGTCAGGCAAGGCTTGCGAAATTTCTGAGCCCGCTTCGCGTGTCGCCAGCGAGCGCATAAAGACTTTGACTTTGCCTTTCCATGGATTAATCGCGTTCATGCGAATACGATCACCGAGCAAAGCACCGCCCGATTTGCGACGGGATGGGTCGATGGAAATCAGAGCGATATTGAGTTCATCGTCCTGATCTAGGCGGAAGCGACGGATGAGTTCGTCGGTTAAGGAAGATTTACCGGCGCCGCCGGTGCCGGTAATACCAAAGGCTGGCGTCTTGATGGCTTTTGCGGATTCGATAATGGTGGCGCGCAAATTCGCGTCCACTTTGTCGTTTTCTAATGCGGTAATCAGTTGCGCCAGAGGGCGATGTTTGTCGGCGATATCGCCTTGTTGCAGCACGTCCAAAGAGGTAGGAGCATAGCTGGATAGATCGATGTCGCAAGCCTGTATCATGGACAAAATCATGCCCACCAAGCCCATACGCTGTCCATCTTCAGGACTAAAAATGCGTGTCACGCCGTAGGCATGCAAGTCCGCGATTTCGTCGGGAACGATCACACCGCCGCCACCACCAAATACTTTGATATGTTCGCCACCACGTTGCTTCAAGAGGTCTATCATGTATTTGAAATACTCCACATGACCGCCCTGATAACTGGAAATCGCAATGCCCTGCGCATCTTCTTGCAGCGCGGCGGTGACGATTTCTTCCACCGAGCGGTTGTGTCCGAGGTGAATGACTTCCGCGCCATTCGCCATCAAAATACGGCGCATGATATTGATCGAGGCATCATGGCCATCGAACAAGGAAGCCGCAGTCACAAAACGGACTTTATTGGCAGGTTTGTATTCAGTTAATTTTTCAGCGATGGATAAATCGGTCATGGTTGTTTCCTTAGATGCTTATGGCATGTTTTGGGCGTTTTTTTTAGTTCGCTCGATTATATGATGTTTCGATTCGAATTACTTTACGTTTACGTTCGCGTCACTTATTAATTGTGGTTTGGCTTTGTCCTCCCTTCTCCCGTTTGCGGGAGAAGGGTTGGGGATGAGGGGCGTTCAGGTTTGGATAAAAATGTATTTTTGAAACAATTTGATGCCAACTAAATATGCTTCGCTTCTTCTGAATCACCCTCACCCCAACCCTCTCCCGCCTGCGGGAGAGGGAGCTTCCGCCGTCAAGCTGCGAGTCTCGCCACAACCTCCCCCATCAATGCCGCCTTCTCCACAAAATAAGCCTTAATCGCCTTTTCCTTCACACGCCCAAAGCCCCGGATTTTCTCGGGTAGGCTGGCGATGGCGATCATTTGCTGGACGTTGTCCGCAGTCAATTGAGGCAATAAAGACAAGATGGTGTTGCGATAATCTTCGATCAAGGCGCGTTCTTGTTGACGTTCTTCGGTGTAACCAAACAGATCAAACTTCGTTCCGCGCAGACCTTTCATTTTTGCCAGTAACTTTAACGCATGCCAAACCCAGGAGCCGTATTGCGCCTTAATCAGGTGACCTTGCCCGTCTTTTTTGGCAAACAAAGGCGGTGCCAGATTGAATTTCACACTGAAGTCGCCTTCAAATTGCTGCTTCAATTTCTCAGTGAACGCGCCATTGGTGTAGAGACGCGCGACTTCGTATTCGTCTTTGTAGGCCATGAATTTGTAGGCGTATTTGGCGACTGCTTTGCTAAGTAGTTGCCCACCTATTTTTGCTTCGGCGACGCGCACCTGATTCACCAAATCCTGATATTGCGCAGCATAAGCGGCGTTTTGATAAGCAGTGAGCTCGGCCACGCGATGCTGAATCATGCCATCCAAACTCTGAGGCATTTGCACCACGATTGCTTGTGCGGGGATAGCGATGCGTTCGACTTTGTGCAGATCAACGGCTGCACGACGCCCCCACAGAAAGGCTTTTTTGTTGGCTTCGATCGCGACGCCATTGAGCTCGATGGCGCGTAGCAAAGCGGCTTCCGACAAAGGTATCGCGCCTTTTTGGAAAGCGAAACCTAGCATAAACAAATTGGTGGCAATCGAGTCGCCCATCAATGCCGTCGCGAGTTTAGTGGCATTGATAAAATCGACTTTGCCGCCGACCGCGTCGTGGATCAGGCGCTCCGTGGATTTGGTGGGGAATTGCCAATCTGGATTTTTGGCGAAGGGGCCGGTGGGTTGTTCATGCGTATTGATGACGGCATGAGTGCGACCTGCGCGCATTTTGGAGATGGCGTCGATCTGGCCTGCGGTGAGCATATCGCAGCCTAGGATCAAATCGGCTTCGCCTGTGGGGATGCGCTGTGCCCGGAGTTTGCTGACTTTTTCGACGATGCGAATATGCGAGGTCACCGAGCCATTTTTTTGCGACATGCCCGTCATATCCAGCACCGAGGCGACCTTGCCTTCCAGATGTGCTGCCATGCCTAACAATGCGCCGACCGTGATCACACCAGTGCCACCTATGCCGTTCAATAAAATATTGTAGGAGCTATCGCAGCGTGGCAAAACAGGTTGAGGTAGATCACCGAAATCATCCGTTTTTGCTACACCGGTTTTGGATTTCACCAACTTGCCGCCTTCTACTGTCACAAAACTTGGGCAAAAGCCCTTCACGCAAGAATAATCTTTGTTGCAGGACGATTGATCAATCACGCGCTTGCGACCGAATTCTGTCTCCACCGGCATGATGGAAGTGCAGTTTGATTGCACACCGCAATCACCACAGCCTTCGCACACCGCCTCGTTGATAAACATGCGTTGATTCGGGTCGGGGAATTGTCCTTTTTTGCGACGGCGACGTTTTTCTGCGGCGCAGGTTTGATCGTAAATCAACACCGTGGCGCCTGCGATCTCGCGCAGCTCGCGTTGTACTGCATCCATGTCTTTGCGATCGTGCAAAGTCAGCATCGCTGGCAGATTGCTACGGTCTGCGTAGCGCGACAAATCTTCTGTCACCAGAGCGATGCGCCGCACCCCTTCTGCCGCCATTTGTTGCGCCATCATAGGTACGCTAATCGTACCATCGACTGGCTGCCCACCCGTCATCGCGACCGCATCGTTATACAAAATTTTGTAGGTGATATTGACTTTGGCAGCCACCGCCGCGCGTATCGCCAGATAACCGGAATGGAAGTAAGTGCCGTCGCCGAGATTTTGGAAGACGTGCGGCAAAGTCGAGAACGCCGCCTGCCCTATCCACGGTGCGCCTTCACCGCCCATGTGAGTCGTCAGCTTATTAAATTCTGGGTAGATCGCGGTGGCCATCACGTGGCATCCTATGCCTGCCAAAGCTAAGCTGCCTTCCGGCACTTTGGTCGAGGTATTGTGCGGACAACCGGAGCAATAATAAGCCGGACGTGCTGGTGTGTTGACCTGCTTATTCAGCACTTCGTCTTTGGCTTCTAAAAATGCCAGACGTGCTTTAATCAAATCGCTGGTGTAAGGTGATTTAACTAAGCGTGCGATACGCGCCGCAATCACACGGGCAATTTGCGAGACAGAAAAATCGGCTTTGGAAGTCAACAGCCATTCACCACGCGGCGCCACCCACTCGCCTTTTTCATCGAACTTACCAATCACACGCGGTCGCACATCGTCACGCCAGTTGTAGAGCTGCTCTTTGAGTTGATACTCGACCATCTGGCGTTTTTCTTCCGCCACCAAAATCTCGTCCAAACCTTGTGCAAATTCGCGCACGCCATCGGGCTCCAACGGCCAGGGCATAGACACCTTGTACAAGCGTATGCCTATCTCCTTTGCCAATTGCTCATCAATGCCGAGATTTTCAAAGGCCTCTAACACATCGAGATAAGACTTACCCGATGCGACGATGCCGAGCTTGGCCTGCGGGCTGTCGATGGTCACATGATTGAGCTTGTTCGCCCGCGCATAGGCCAGCGCCGCATAAATTTTATAGTCCTGCATCAGCGCTTCTTGCTTACGCGCTTGTATGCCTAAAGTGTCGAGCGAGAGGCGCGTATTCAAGCCACCTTCTGGCATCACAAAATCTTCAGGTATCTTAATCTGCAAACGGAAGGGATCGGCATCCACCGACGAGGTCGATTCCACCGTATCGGCCAAGGCCTTAAAGCCCACCGCGCAACCAGAAAAGCGCGACATCGCCCAGGCATGCAAACCCAGGTCCAGATATTCCTGCACATTGGCCGGATACAACATCGGGATCATGCAGGCAGAAAAAATATGATCGGACTGATGCGGCAAAGTCGAGGAGTAAGCGCCGTGATCATCCCCCGCCACCAAGATCACACCACCGTGTTTGGACGTGCCTGCATGATTCATGTGCTTAAACACATCGGCACTGCGATCAACGCCGGGGCCTTTGCCATACCACAAGCCAAATACGCCATCGTATTTGGCGGGGCCAATCAGATCAACGGTTTGCGTGCCCCACACCGCAGTCGCCGCGAGATCTTCATTCACGCCGGGGACAAATTGGATGTGGTGTTGCTCTAAATATTTTTTGGATTTCCACAAGGTCTCATCCAAGCCGCCCAAAGGCGAACCGCGATAGCCAGAAATGAAACCTGCGGTATTCAGACCAGCGGCAAGATCACGCTGTCTTTGTATCAGTGGCAGGCGCACTAAAGCTTGTATGCCTGAGAGAAAAATGGTGCCGGTATTGGACGTGTATTTATCAGCTAGCGTGACAGGCGCTAATGTTGGGGCTACTTGGGAAGATGTTGCAGATGCTGAGGCTGAAGAAAGCGAAGACGCTTCCACCAGACCAGCAGATTTCAATGCTGTGTCGGATGACATGGTAAGGCTCCAAAAAATTTGTGATTTTTGTGTGCAAAGAACTTGGGCTGCGTCCGGTAAGACACAAGTCTGTTCTGAGCTTATGGGAAGGTAATCGCCATAAGTCGTTTTGCAAGGTGGCTGAGGTATCAGCCGTGGCGACCAACGGTTAGTCGCCAATATTCATCGATAACGGGCAGAAAAAAGCCAGCGTGAGCGTGCCAGCAAAATCAAGACTCCAAGCGCGGTACATCAGCCGACAAACTCTTTGTCAGCGCAAAACTCGGCGCACTCACACTTACACTTACACTTACACTTCAGCCACGTTACAGACAAATTGTAGACATCAAAGAAAGCTTTCGAAATACCGGGAAGGAGAGACTCCCATTCGCTGCAGCGCTTTCTCGACTTCCTTTGAAATCTGCTGTATGCACAGTGTAGTGAGACTTGCTTACTTTGGAAAATACGGAATTAGAATAGGGGTATCATGAAAAGTGATATGCAGTGCAAAGTGCACATCAGCCCCGAACTTGCGTCATCGCCTGCAAAATCGCGTCTCTATATTGGCGACTACAAGGTAAGCGTGCGCCGCTGTGCAGACATAGTTCCCCATCACCGTGCCCATTGCTTTCAAAGCGGGCAATCTGATCGCAACGCACCAGATAACTGCGGTGACAACGTGCAAATGCGCTTCCCAGACGCTGGGCGCTGGCCGCCAAGGTTTGGCGTAACATGTGCGAGGTGGTCGCGGTATGCAACAACACATAATTATCTGCCGCCTCTACACTGTGCACATCTTGCACAGGCAGGATCACGACAGCATTGCGCTCGCGGATCACTAAAGGTGGCTGGCTTGGTGTCGCAGAATCGTTCAGACTCCACTGCTTATACAACTTATGCATCGCCTTTTGAAAACGTTCTTCGTCGTAGGGTTTGAGCAGATAATCAATCGCGTTCGCATCAAAGGCTTGCACGGCAAATTGGTCATAAGCGGTGACAAACACGATGTGGGGCGCGGGATTGGGTAAATGCTGTGCCAGCGTCAAGCCATCCATCTCTGGCATTTGCACATCGAGAAATAGTGCGTCGAATTTTTCTTGCGCCATGAGCGCCAGCGCCTGCACACCATCTCGCGCCTCGGCGACATAGCCCACTCCGCTTTGCAAGGCCAGCAGGCGACGCAATTTGTCGCGCGCGGGACGTTCATCATCGACGATCAATATGCGCAGATCAGGCATGATCTGGCACCGTCGGGCTAATCACAATCTCGGTGCGGACACCGGTTTGTGGCTGATTTTGAATCTGCAAACTGGTTTGCATGCCTGGCATCAAGGCCAACCGCTGGCGCAGATTATTTAAGCCTATGCCTGGCTTAGGTGCTTGCCCGGCTACGTCACTCAAGGTGCCCAGATTATCTTGCACAGCCAAGACCAAGCTCTGCTCACGTATTTGCGCCGCAATGTGAATTGTGCAGAAACCAGAGCGCTGCTCCACCGTATGCTTAAACGTATTTTCCAAGAGCAGTTGCAAACACAAGCTGGGCACCGGGCGTGCCAAGGTCGCAGCATCGATCTCCCACTTGATTTCAACGCGATCGACAAAACGCAGTTGCATCAGCTCGGCATACGCGCGCAGATAAGTGAGCTCTTGTTCCACTGTCGATACCGACTGCTCGCCTGCATCAAGATGATGGCGCAGCAGTTGCGCGAGGCGATTAAGCGCCGTATCTGCCGCCTTGATATCGGAATACATCAGCGAGGAAATCGTATTGAGCGCGTTGAATAAAAAATGGGGTTGTAGTTGTTGGCTCAGGTTTTGCAGTTGCGCTTGCTGGAACAATTGAAACGCTTTTTCGGCCCTAGCCTTTTCACGCAGCAAAAACAAATACGACTGCACGCCAAACACGACCACATAAAACAAACCCACAAAAATGGAGAGTTTGATCGACTCGTAGATAAACAAACTCAACCACGGATCGTGAGAGTAGCTGCGCCCAAGAAAAGCATAAACGGCGTGTCGCAAACTGAAAGTAAGAATCACAAAACCGATGCACACCAAAGGGAGATATCGCAACAGGCGGGCAAACCACAAGCGTGGCGTTTGCAGCAAATTCTGATCGAGCAGGAGTGGCAACTGCAGATAAAAAATAAAACTCCCAACCAGAGCTGAGCTGATTTCCCAAAATACCGGCTCCCACCACTCTTGCCCGCCATGACGTCGATAATCCTGTACTGCAACTGCTACCATTAAAGCCCAGAACAAAATCGCACCGGCAATCAGACTCACATTGCCAATCCTTCGCTGCTCGCGTTCGCGGCTTACATCAAACTCTTGGTACCCAACCATGAACCGCTTTCGCATAGATCGCGGCTGACCTCTAAAACCAGACGTTCTACCGCCATTGCCGCATTCGTTAATGGAATATTTTTAGACGCGCACAAGCTGACGGTGCGCGACAACTGTACGTCGCTGATAGGGCAGGCACGCATTTCGCCGCGATTGATTTCTGCCAACAAAGGCGACACCGGCAGAATCGTTGCGCCCATATCGGCCAAAATAGCGGATTTCAAAATCGCGATCGAGGTGATCTCAATAATATTGTCGATGCGCAGCCCGTGATCTCTGACCACTTGCTCGATTCTGGGACGTACACCATGCTGCAGACTCGGCAAAATCAAGGGCACGCGCAGTGCTTTTTCCAGTGTGATGGAAGAACGCTTGCAGGCGAACTGCGAATCGGCGCGGGTGATGTACATCATCTCTTCTTCGACCAGATTTTTAGTCGCAAATTTACTCAGCTGACCATCATCAAACAAAACGGCCAGATTCAATCGCCCCGACGCCAACTGCTCAGTCAAGTTGCCGGTTAATTCTTCGGTGAGTTGAAACACGATATCGGGATAAGCGGCGCGCACCGCTTTCAACAAGGGAAATGCCAGCGCACCAGAGGCGCTTTGCGGTATGCCCAACGCGACGGTGCCACTGGGCTTGTCAGCAGATTGATTGACCGCCGATTTGGCGTCGCTGACTTGTTTGAGAATAGCCAGCGCGTGTTCATAAAAAACTCTGCCCGCATCAGTTGCCTGCATCCCTTGCGCAGAGCGGTGCAACAGCGTTGCGCCCAACTCCTCCTCCAACTGCTGCAATTGTTGCGTCAACGCAGGCTGAACGATGTGCAGCACACGGGCGGCGCGCGACAAGGAACCATGATCAACAATCGCCACAAAATATCGGAGCTGACGTAGTTCCATCGTTTAGGTCAAATGAAGTTACAAGCAAGTCAGGATCACATCCAGACTTGGCTTGAAATTGAAAGGGAGTAGATATCGTGCCGCAACAATATCAGAAGAATTCGACACTGTCTTCCGATTGTTCGATCTTGAGCTCGCCAGTTTCCACCAGCGCTTCGTAATGACAAACGCGATTGCGACCATTGGTTTTGGCAAAATACAATGCCTGATCAGCGCGGCCGATAATACCAACGGCGGGTTCAAATGGATCAATATGCGCAAAACCGATACTGACGGTGACAGTGCCAACTTGCGGGAAAGGATAACGTCCAACGTTTTCGCGGAAACGTTCAAAAATCATCTGCGCATCTTCTTTGGTCGTGGAGCGCAATAAAATCACAAATTCTTCACCACCAAACCGGAACAATTTGTCGGTTGGACGGAAAGAAGTGCGCATCAGGTTGGCGATCAGAATCAGAACCTCATCGCCATATAGGTGTCCAAACTGATCATTGACACGCTTGAAGTGATCGATATCAAGTACCGCCAACCAATGTTGCTTTTCTTTGCCGGTATGTCTGCGCTCGACTTCAGGTGGGCTGACTGATTCGATAATGGGCTTTTGCACGCTGGTGCGCAAAATTTTAGAAAAATTATCGTCAAAGGTCTTACGATTCAGTAAGCCTGTGAGCGAATCACGTTCGCTATAGTCCAGCAGATTTTGGAAGTTGCGATAGACAACCAAAATGCCGCCCATCACTTCTTTGGTATTGTCGTTGTAGATTTCAGGATTGAGAATTTCCAGGCAAACGCTAATTTTGTCGTTCATCCAGACTGGTAGCCAGATAATCCTGTCGCCGTCCATATTCACAAACTCAACGACACTTTCCTGTTTTGCGATACCCGCCGCCAACTCTGGAAACTGCGCCAGGGGAATATCTGGGTTAGCCAAAGCAGTCGCATCTTCGATACTGGCCAACTTGCCTTGCTCTATCGTGATTTGCGGCTTCATGAAGACATTTTCGCCAACTTGTAAAATGTCGAGGACGCGCGCACGCTGAGCATTCGTCAATTCACTCAGCGCTGAAATGACAGAAATATTGAGGAGATCATGATCACGATGTCCCGTAATCTCCATCAAATGTTTAATGATTGATTCCATAAGCACTATTTAAGGAATAGCTTGCAGTGAACGAAAAAAATAGTATGCCATTTCTGTTCAAAATCAGGACTTACTGACCCCGTCCGACCCAGGCGCGCCATCATAGACAGCACCTCATTTTGTTTCCATTTTTACTATTCCGCACCAATTTCGTTCATCTTAACTTTATATGACATTCGATAGCAAGATTTTCAAAATAAGTGCTCAAAATACCCCAAGAATGTTGCTTCAAAGCGAAACTTGATTCGATGCATGGTGTTTTGCACAACTAAATACGCAAACTTATAGCTCATAAGAAACAATTTAGCATACAGAGCACTTCCTTTCCGACATTTCTTTACAGAAAAAGGAACAAGGTCAAAAACCGACGACTAGCTGATGCTCCTTACTAAACAGATAGCCTCTCCCACTGCGATAGCAATAATCAATGCCACAGATAAACTTTTTTAGGGGAAACAAGAGGCTATTTGAACGCGCTTGAGGTATCCTTACGACTTCAACCCAGAATTTCCATTGGGATTTGCGATGTTGATGGCAGTTCATTTCAAGATAGTTTTGAAGCGAACGAGAGACCAAAAATGCGCCGTGAGCACGCAAATAGCACCGCAGGTGCGCTTAAAGGAAAGTCTAGGTTCAACTCTATCCCACAACTAATTCGTAAGGAAAGTGCCGCATCTTCCGCCTCTGTGTTGCGATGATGGCGACCTTCCTTCTCATTTCTGACTATCTACTTTTCACAAAACACTTATGGCAAATTACGTCTATACCATGAACCGCGTCGGCAAAATCGTGCCGCCGAAACGTCAAATTTTGAAGGACATTTCTCTTTCATTTTTCCCCGGCGCCAAAATTGGTGTGCTCGGTCTGAACGGCTCTGGTAAGTCTTCTCTGCTCAAGATCATGGCGGGCATAGACAAAGATATTCAAGGCGAAGCTGTGCCTATGCCGAATTTGAATATCGGCTATCTGCCACAAGAACCTCAACTCGATCCCGAGCAAACCGTGCGTCAGGCCGTCGAAGGCGCTTTAGGCGAAGTGTTTGAAGCCAAAGCCAAGCTAGAAGAAGTGTATGCCGCGTATGCCGAGCCAGATGCTGACTTTGACGCACTCGCCAATGAACAAGCGCGCTTAGAAGCCATCATCTCCACCTCGGCTGGTGACAATGTCGAGCTGCAATTAGAAATGGCGGCCGATGCGCTGCGCTTGCCACCTTGGGATGCCAAGATCGCCGTCTTATCGGGTGGTGAAAAACGTCGCGTCGCGCTTTGCCGTTTATTGCTGTCCAAACCCGACATGCTCTTGCTCGACGAACCAACCAACCACCTTGATGCCGAATCCGTCGATTGGCTGGAACAATTTTTATTGCGCTTTCCCGGCACCGTGGTGGCGATTACCCATGATCGCTACTTCCTCGACAATGCCGCCGAATGGATTTTGGAATTAGACCGTGGCGCGGGCATTCCTTGGAAGGGTAATTACTCTTCATGGCTCGATCAAAAACAAGCCCGTTTAAAGCAAGAAGAAGCGACCGAATCGGCACGTCAAAAAGCGCTGCAAAAAGAATTGGAATGGTCACGCCAAAATCCAAAAGCGCGTCAAGCCAAGAGCAAAGCACGTCTGGCACGCTTTAACGAAATGAGCGAGCACGAATACCAGAAGCGCAATGAGACCCAAGAGATTTTCATCCCCGTTGCAGAACGTCTGGGCAATGAAGTCATCGAATTTAAAAACGTCAGCAAAGCCTTTGGTGACCGTCTCTTGATCGACAATCTCAGCTTCAGAATTCCACCCGGCGCGATTGTCGGCATCATCGGCCCGAACGGCGCGGGTAAATCGACTCTGTTCAAAATGATCAAAGGCTTAGAGCAGCCAGATAGCGGCGAAGTGGTGCTCGGCCAAACTGCAAAAATCTCGCTGGTTGATCAGTCTCGCGAAGACTTGGGCAATACCAAAACGGTGTTTGAAGATGTCGCCAATGGTGCCGATATTTTGACGGTAGGCCGCTTTGAAATGCCATCGCGCGCTTATCTGGGCCGCTTCAATTTCAAAGGTGGAGATCAACAAAAAATCGTCGGTAATTTATCGGGAGGTGAGCGTGGTCGTTTGCATCTGGCAAAAACGCTGCTGCAAGGCGGCAATGTCTTGCTGCTCGATGAACCGTCCAATGACCTCGACGTTGAGACCCTGCGTGCGCTGGAAGACGCCTTATTGGAGTTTGCTGGCAGCGTGATGGTGATCTCGCATGACCGCTGGTTCTTAGATCGTATCGCCACGCATATTCTGGCGTTTGAAGGCAATTCTCAAGTTAGCTTCTTTGATGGTAACTATCAGGAATACGAAGCCGACAAGAAAAAACGTTTGGGTGAAGAAGGTGCCAAGCCTAAGCGTATTCGTTACAAACCACTGACTGTATAAAACTGGCGCAAAGTTCGCTACATTGTTGTCACCCTACAAGGAGAGTCTCATGAAAATGACTGCCAAACACTTTATCTGTCTATGTGCCTTGAGCTTCACAGCGCTGGGTGCGAGCAATCAGGCTCTGGCTAATAGCGGCAAGTCATCCGCTAGTGCAGAAGCGGGAGCGCCTGTCGCGAGACTCGAGCCCTTTGTGGTCAATCTGGCGCGCTTTGATCGCTACCTGCAGGCCATCATCACTTTGCAACTAGGCGCAAGCGAGATTGGCGACAAAGTCAAAACGTATATGCCGATGGTTCGCCACACCATCATCCTGACCTTGAGCGGAAAAGCGTACGAAGTTGTACAAACGTCCGAAGGAAAAAAGGAACTGATCGAAGAACTCAAGACCAAACTTAACAAAGTATTGGATGTCAAAGAACACGATGGCGTCAGCGATATTTTCTTCGAGAATTTCGTCATTCAATAAATTCT
>JACQDW010000116.1 GCA_016200845.1 Burkholderiales bacterium
TTTCCGTCGGTACTGGCGCCATTACGCCCTTGTTTTCAAGTGCAGGCAGTGACATCGTCGTATCTTTGGGGTCACAGCCGACTTTTACGGTCGCGGGAGGAAAAGCTCCTTATTCGATTAGCAGTACTAACTCCGCAGTCGTTTCTGCATTGATCTCCGGAGGCACAATGACTATTTCCGGTATCAGCGAGGGGAGCGCAAAGGTCATATTGACAGATTCTGCAGGCGCCAAGCTTACCGTCAATGTGACGGTTGGAAGTGGTTTGGTTGTGCCTTTATTTACTACAGCTCCTAGTACCGTCACAATTGCTCCGCTGGCAGTTGCGACTTATACAGTTGGTGGTGGAACTGCGCCTTATACCTTTACATCAAACAATACTGCGGTTGCTTCTGTCGTTGGAAATGGTAAGACATTTAATGTTTCCGGCGTGATTAATGGAACTGCTAGCGTAATTGTGCGCGATGCGGTTGGTAGTTCAACGACCATTGATATCACCGTCTCTGATGGACGACAAGTCCCTCTCTTTACCACAGCTCCGGCAGCTATTACTATCGGCATAGGTAGTCCGATTCCCTACACGGTTGGAGGTGGAAAAGCTCCCTACACGGTGACTTCTAGTAATGTTGCTGTGGCGACTGTCGCTTATAGCCTCAACACCGTCACTGTAACTGGTGTTAGCTCCGGAGTTGGATCTTTTATTATTCGTGACGCCGAAGGTACAACAGTGACTGTGAACTTGACGGTCTCCACGGGAGCACAGGTGCCACTGTTTACAACGGCACCTTCAAGCGTCGTGTTGGCAACCGGAGCGGCAAGTACCTTTGTCGTTAGCGGAGGTGGCGCTCCTTACACGGTGACGACGAGCGATAGTTTGGTGGCGTCCGTGTCGATAGGTGGCGTGAAAGGTACCAATTTTACTATTACCGGTGGTGTTGGTGGTATTGCAACTGTAGTTCTGCATGATGCGCTGGGTGCCAGCGTATCGATCAGTGTGGCAACTAATAAGAACGCATCCATTCCATTATTTGTTACCGCTCCGCCCGCTTTGTCTATTCCAACTGGCGGTGCTGCTTTAACCTATTCAATTGGTGGCGGTACCGCGCCGTATACTGTCAGCTCTAGTAATCCTTTGGTCGCGACAGGGACTATTGTTGGAGGCAGTAGTTTCTCTATATCTGGAAACTCCATAGGCGCAGCGACACTTGTTATTCGAGATGCGGTCGGTACTATGGTTAGTGTCAACGTCAACGTCGGTACCTCAGTGGCTTTATTTACTACAGCTCCTGCGAGTGTGACTGTGACTTCAGGAAATTCGGCCAGCTACACTGCAAGTGGCGGTACGGGCCCATATACAGTCACCTCAAGCAATACAACGGTTGCAACCGTAACGCCAAACAGCGGCACGTTTGCAAGTACATTTGCGATCAACGCCGTGAGTGCTGGAGCTGCTCAGATTGTGGTCAGAGATGCGTTAGGAGCTTCAGTGTCTGTTTCCCTAACTGTGACCGCAGTATCATTGACCCCAATTGATGTCCTACCAGGGGATTCAACTGGCGCAGTTGGTGATGTATTAACCTATCAAGTCTCGGGGGGAACCGCGCCTTTCACTTTGCAAAACAATAATCCCAATATCGCATCCATTTCTACGACATCAATTTTGGCTTCAGGCGGTAGTTTCACAGCAAAATTACTGAACGTGGGATCGACAATCGTTTCTATCGTTGACGCTCAGGGACAGGTAAAGAAAATTACCATTACCGCGAATGCCGCGAGTTCACAGTTGAGAATTTCACCTTCATCTATTACTGTTGCTGAAGATAGTACTAATTCTGTTGACTTGACGATTTATGGTGGTACTGGACCTTACCGGGCGTTCACTAGTGATTTGACTTTGAGTTCGGTACCAATCGGTAATATTACACAGGGAGCAAATGGCACGACTTTGACGGTTGGTTTAGGTACTAACGGCAACCGATGCGTCACTGTAAAAGACTCTTCGGGAACTATCATTTTGGGCGGTAGTTACACGATTACCTTGACGGTGTTGGATAGTTTGGGGGCATCGGCAACTAATACCTTCCTTATCAAAGATAACTTTAAAGGCGGCGCAGGTTGTTTATAATGGTTGTCTCCTATGTCCTTTTAAAGTAAATCGTGTGACAAGCAATATTTTTTTAGTAGGTTTGATGGGCTCTGGTAAGACAACGGTTGGCAGAGCCCTCGCGAAAAAGCTCAATAAGCGTTTTGTAGATTCTGATCATGAAATCGAGACACGCACAGGTGTCGCGATTTCAGTGATTTTTGATATTGAAGGCGAAGCGAGTTTTCGTCAGCGCGAGGCTGATGTGATTCGTGATTTGTGTCAGCAAGAAGATATCGTTTTGGCGACGGGTGGTGGAGCAGTGCTTCACCCTCAGAGCCGTCAATATTTGCATGACCGTGGCACGGTTGTGTATCTCAAAGCCAGTATCGGCAGCATACTCCATCGTACTCGTCATGATAAAAAGCGCCCTTTGTTGCGCACGGCCGATCCGCGTAAGAAACTGGAAGAGCTCGAACAGCAGCGCGATCCTTTGTACCGAGAAATTGCGCACATGGTCATCGAAACGGGACAGCCGCAGTTGCAGACTTTGGTGCAAAGCATAGTCGAGAAACTTCCCGGTGATAGCAAAATTCCCAGTGTCGTTGATCAAATTATTCAACACACACAGTCGGCAGATCGCTTAGGCGCAAGCAGTGTGAATGCGAACAAGGCATCATCAAATTCATCAGACAGCAAGAAGGCAGCCAGCGCAATGCAAACACAAGAACAGTCGGGTCATCATTTGCGAGTCGATCTTGGCGATCGTTCTTACCCTATCAGCATAGGACAGGGCCTGCTCTCTGACGGCACGTTGATGGCGCAACAAATCAAGGGACAACATGTGGTTGTGGTGACCAACACTGTGGTGGCTCCCTTGTATCTGGAGACAGTGACTGCGAGTTTGCGTGTGAGTGGCAAACGGGTTGATGCCATCGTTTTGCCAGACGGTGAAGCGCATAAAAATTGGGAAAGCCTGATGTTGATTTTCGATGCGCTGCTGGAAAAAAAGTGCGACCGGAAAACGACTTTGCTCGCACTTGGCGGTGGTGTGATTGGCGATATGACAGGGTTTGCAGCGTCGGCCTATATGCGTGGCATTCCATTTGTGCAGATTCCTACGACGCTTTTGGCGCAGGTCGATTCCTCGGTCGGTGGCAAGACTGGTATCAATCATCCGCTCGGCAAGAACATGATAGGTGCGTTTTATCAACCGCAAGCAGTCATCGCTGACACTGCGAGTTTGCAGACTTTGCCTGATCGTGAACTGTCTGCGGGTCTGGCGGAAGTGATTAAGCATGGCGCGATTATTGATACGACATTTTTTAGTTGGATAGAAGCGAATATCGTCAAATTGCGTGCCAAAGATGCAGATGCTTTGGCCTATGCGATTTTGCGTTCTTGCGAAATCAAGGCAGATGTCGTGCGTCAGGATGAGCGTGAAGGCGGCTTGCGCGCGATCCTTAATTTTGGACACACATTTGCGCATGCGATTGAATCGGGTCTTGGCTATGGCACCTGGTTGCATGGCGAAGCGGTAGGTTGCGGTATGGTGATGGCGGCCGATTTATCGCATCGCCTGGGCTACATCGATTACGTCAGCAAAGTGCGGATTACTCAATTGGTGGAAGCGGCGGGTTTGCCTGTGGTGGCGCCTGATTTGGGTGATCAGGTCTGGCCCGATTTGATTTATTCTGTTGAAGCCCTTGGGATGCTGTTTGATCACCACGGTGCCAAAAGAGACTTTGCTCGCTACGCTTCACGCCTGTATTCATTGACTTTCGTTTAGAAATGATCGGTGAATTCAAACTGAAAAGGAATTGAACCATGTTCACCGATTCGCATTTAGCGCCCTACGCTGCACAATCATCGCTGTCACGCGGCAGGCGTTTTCAAGAAGACGCGCCAAGCTCGCGTTCGGCATTTCAACGTGACCGCGATCGCATCATCCACTGCACCGCTTTTCGTCGGCTCGAATACAAAACTCAAGTCTTTGTGAATCACGAAGGCGATCTGTTTCGCACCCGCTTAACCCACAGCATCGAAGTGGCACAGATCGCCCGTTCTATCGCCCGCAATTTGCGTTTAAACGAAGATTTAGTCGAAGCGATTTCCTTGGCACATGATCTGGGCCACACACCATTTGGACATGCTGGGCAGGATGCTTTAAATGCTTGCATGAAGGAGTTTGGCGGCTTTGAACATAATTTGCAGAGTTTGCGTGTGGTCGATATTCTGGAAGAGCGCTACGCAGGCTTTGAAGGTTTGAATTTGAGCTTTGAAACGCGTGAAGGAATATTGAAGCATTGCTCGCTGCAGCACGCGCGTGAGCTGGGCGAATTGGGTGAACGGTTTATTCTGAAAAAACAACCGAGTTTAGAAGCGCAGCTATGTAATCTGGCCGATGAAATCGCGTATAACAATCACGACATCGATGACGGCCTGCGCTCAGGCTTGTTGACCGAGCAGCAGATGATGGAAGTTGATTTATTTGCGCGCTTTCGCCGTGAGGTGATGCAGCTACATCCCGATGTCAGCGGACGGCGTGCGATCTCTGAAACTATACGCCGCATGATCAATTATTTGATCACCGATTTGATACAGACTTCAGAACAAAAAATTGCTGAGTACAAGCCGCAAACCATTGAAGATGTGAGAGCCGCGCCAGCGATGATTGCGTTTTCAACGCAAGTAGCGCAAGAAGCGAAAATCTTAAAACAGTTTTTGTATGAGCACTTGTATCGACACTATCTCGTCAACCGGATGAGCCACAAGGCAAAGAATACGGTGAGAGAGATTTTTGCTGTGATGCTGGCGGAGCCGAATTTAATCCCACCTGACTACAGAGTTCATCGTGGTCACGATCAACAACGATGGATGATGCAACAGACGCGCCGTATCGCCGATTATATTGCTGGCATGACGGATCGATTTGCCATGCGCGAACACAGGCGTCTGTTTTTGATTGAAGAGATTTGAATCTTAGTTTAAGTGCGCCAGTGGATGTGCATACGCGGGCCACACTTCTGCAAAGAAAGTTTGCACCAAATCTGCATCGACTTCTGCAACGCTTGCTGGCGACCAGCGCGGCGTATTGTCTTTATCGACAACCAGCGCACGCACACCTTCCAACACTTCGCCGTGCTTAAAACAATGACGCACCATGGTGCGTTCTATGCGCAAACAATCTGCGACCGATAAGCTGTGGCAACGGCGCAATTGTTCCAAGGTGACCGCCATCAATAGCGGCGAGCGTTTATCCATCGTGGCCCGCGTGGCTTGGGCAAATTCGGTTTTACTTTGATCTAGTCGCGCGACAATCTGGTGGATGTCGGCACCCGCAAAAACGCGATCTATTTCCTCCCTGTGCTTTGCCAGCGTACAGTCGTTGAGCGCAATCTGCGCTTTGTATGTCTCGGCAAAATTGCGAATCGCAACGCGCACGTCAGCTTCTTCGGTGAGCGCAATTAAGTTCATCAACGCCGGAATTTCACTTGTCGGAATATAGACGTCTGCCAGATTGGCGTAGAGCGCATCAGCGGCTGTGATGATTTCTCCGGTGAGACCTAAATAGGTCCCGATTTCACCTAGTGTGCGGTTGAGGAAATAACCACCGCCGACGTCGGGGAACAAACCAATATTTACTTCTGGCATGGCCATTTTTGTGCGCTCAGTGACGATGCGCAGGCGGCTGGAAACGCCCGATTGGGCGATGCCCATGCCACCTCCCATGACCACCCCATTCATTAATGCGACATAGGGTTTAGGATAAAAATGGATGAGATGGTTGAGGGCGTATTCTTCGGTAAAAAAATCTTCCAGCAAAGCGCTGTCCGCCTTTGGTGTTTGTGTTCCTACATCATAAAAGAAACGTATATCGCCACCAGCGCAAAAGGCTTTGTCGCTGCTGCTGTGGATGAAAATCGCACGCACAGATGGATCATCACGCCAGTTGCGCAAGCATGCAGTCAGCTCGCGCACCATGGCAAGCGACAGCGAATTGAGTGCCTTGGGTCTATCTAAAGTGATGATGGCGATGTGATTTTGGACCGTCGTCTGGACAAAGTTTTGCATAAGAAAAATGGGAAGAAGTTTGGAATTGAGTGTGGCGCGATTTTACCTGAATGAGAGGGTGAAAGCGCTGCAAAAAGAGCATGTGCTTTCGTCAGAGAGTGGCGGTTTCGCAAAAAAGAAAAGGGCGCTAACGCGCCCTTTGGATCACTGATAAGTGACCTCCCGTTTATGCCGAAGCAGGATCTGGAATATGTTTAATCGCATCGTGTTGATGGTCTTGAATTTTGTCCTTGTGTTTGATGACTTGGCGATCGAGCTTGTCGATCAGGGTGTCAATTGCAGCGTATAAATCATGTGCCAGACTTTCTACATGAATATCTTTGCCGCTGAGATGTAAATTAATGTCGGCTTTGTGACGTTTTTCCTTTTCCCGGAGCTTATCAACTGTCAAGATGACTGCGATATCAATGACTTGATCGAAGTGTCGTCTTACTCGTTCTAGCTTGCCTTGTACATATTCACGAATGGCAGGAGTTACTTCGACGTGGTGTCCACTGATGGTGAGATTCATACTGCGCTCCTATGGTGATCATGCTTTAATTTGCTTCTAAACTAACCCGTTATTACAACTAATACGATCGCTCATTGGACTAACTTTGTATTGAGCTAAGTCATATATAACGCTAGAAAACAATAAATCAAGAACTGGTTTATAAAGATTTTCGCAGACTGACTGGGGGGATTTTCAGAGCCTCGCGGTACTTAGCTACTGTACGTCGAGCGATGACCATGCCTTGTTCTCCCAATATGTCGGCGATCTTACTGTCCGAGAGAGGTTTTTTCTGGTCTTCTTCTCCTATTAATTGTTTGATCAGCGCCCGTATCGCCGTGGAAGAAGCCTCTCCTCCTGCTTCTGTGGCGACATGACTGCCGAAAAAGTACTTCAACTCAAACATGCCATGCGGAGTGAGCATGAATTTTTGAGTCGTTACACGCGAAATAGTACTCTCGTGTAAGCCCAGTGTATCAGCTATTTCGCGCAAAACAAGGGGTCTCATTGCAACGGCACCGTGCGTGAAAAAATTATATTGTCTTTCGACTATGGCCTGTGAAACGCGCAAAATGGTGTCGAAGCGCTGGCGCATATTCTTGATCAGCCAGCGCGCTTCTTGCAGCTGTGGGCTGAGGCTGGCGTCGCCACGTTGTTGCTTCATCAAACTGGCGTAAAGCTGGTTGACGCGCAGACGCGGCATGACATCGCGGTTGAGCATCACTTGCCATTCGTCGCCGATTTTTTTGACGACGACATCGGGTACCACATAGTCTGATTTGCCATGAGAAAATAAAAGTCCGGGCTTGGGTGTGCACAGACGAATCAAGACTTGCGCTTCACGTAAATCTTCGTCGTCGCAGTCTAACAATTTGCGCAGTTTATTAAAGTCGCGTTGCGCAAATAAAGGCAAATATTCTTCGACGATGCGCAAGGCTAAACGCCGCGTAACGAAGGCGGCTTTGGGTAGGCGTTTGAGCTGGAGCGCCAGACATTCAGAAATGTTACGCGCGCCAACCCCATCAGGTTCAAAGCTTTGCAGCATGTTGAGCGCAAACTGCAGCTCTTCGATTTCCACGCATAATTCTAGTGGCAAACTAGCGTGAATTTCTTCCAGGCTTTCACATAGATAGCCGTTTTCGTCGACGGCGTCGATGATCAATTCCAGCAGGGCGCGATCACGTCCCTCGCTCAAAGTCAGGCGCATTTGTTCGAGCAAATGTTCACGCAAAGTTGTTTGTGCCGCTTCTAATTGCGGTCGTCCATCCTCTTCATCGTTGGATCGATTGCCGCTGATCGGCGTGTCCTCAAAACTCCAATCATCTGTGCCTGGTGTCGCGTTCTCGCCCTCCGCATTACTTTCTTCGGTGCGATTGGCAGGAGCTTCGTCGTTGTTGTCGCTGCGCGTGTTTTCCGCTGGCGTAAATTCCGATTCGCCCGCGCTAGCTTGATTGATCGCACCATCGGCTAATAAACGCACCGCGCTGTCGAGCGGATCATCGACCCGTTCTAGCATGGGATTTTCGATCAGTAACGTTTCTAACTCTTGATGTAATTCCAGCGTTGATAGCTGAAGTAAACGGATCGATTGCTGGAGCTGTGGTGTCAGCGCCAGATGTTGGGAAGTGCGTAGCTGTAAGCTCTGCTTCATAATGAGTTAGTGGCTTACATACGGAAGTGTTCACCCAAATAGACACGGCGTACGGTCTCGTTGGTGATGATTTCATCTGGGCGGCCACTGGCTAATACCGAGCCTTGATTGATGATGTAAGCGTGATCGCAAATGCCCAGAGTTTCACGTACATTGTGATCGGTAATCAAGACACCGATGTCGCGTTCTTTGAGAAAGCGCACGATGCGTTGAATCTCGATCACCGCAATGGGATCGACACCAGCAAATGGTTCATCGAGCAAAACGAAGCGCGGATTGGTCGCCAGTGCGCGGGCAATTTCTACACGACGTCGTTCGCCACCGGACAAAGCACGTGCCGGGCTGTCGCGCAGGCCGTCAATTTGTAATTCTGTGAGTAGGGTGTTTAAGCGTTGATCGATGTCGGATTTGCTGAGCGCTTTGCCGTTCTCATCGTGCTGCAATTCGAGCACCGCGCGTACGTTATCTTCCACCGATAATTTGCGAAACACTGAAGCTTCTTGCGGTAAGTAAGACAAACCCAAACGGGCGCGCTGATGGATGGGTAAGTGCGAAATATCGACACCATCGACATCAATTTTGCCAGCATCGGACGGCACCAGACCAACGATCATATAAAACGAAGTCGTCTTGCCCGCACCATTAGGGCCGAGCAATCCAACTACTTCACCACTCTTGACTTCAAGTGAGACATCCTGCACGACCTGACGCAGGCCGTAGCGCTTTTGTAATCCCTGGATGGCTAATGTGCTAGTCATAAATTTTGTATTTGTGAGAAACGATGGATTAACAAGAGTGGCATAAGCCTTATTCTATTTAGACTCTTTTTTTGTTTTTTGAGGTTCGACTGTTAACTTGCTTCTGCCACCATTGACATCGTGTTTGCCTGTCACTGAATTGGCGATATTCAAAAAGTCATTGGGGGCGTCGTAAGAAAAATATTCACTCTCGGCGACTTTCGTAACGCGGTCTTGTTCCTTGAGTTGAATTTTTGCGTTGCCATAGAAACTGACAATTTCAGTCGCTTTGTCGTATTCCACGCGTTGCGCATGGCCTTCTATCCACAAGTCCGCGCCACCATCTCGCTTTTGTTTGAAATAGACTGGGTTGTTGGTGCTACCCGTCAGTACGGTGGTGCCGCCGCCTTCAGGGTGATCTTTATCGACGGGGATTTCTACATCGACCGCTTTTTCTGCGCGTATCAAGAGAGTGCCACGTGTTAATTCTACGTTCAGCAGCGTCATGGTGTTTTTTGCGATGTCGAAGCCACCTTGGGTTCCTGAGACCACGGTTTTTTTGAATTTGTCAGCCTTTTCAGCCTGGACATTTTGCGTCAGGAGCAAGCCCGAAATACTTGCAACGATGAGAGTGATCAGGTGTTTTTGCATATTACTTCCTTAATTGGCGGCGAGGTGGCTGGGCCTTAGAATTTGTTGTTGCGTCTGCTTTTTGTAAGTGAGCGTTATCGATGACCATCTTGGTCCGACCTGGAAATGTGATTTGTTGCGTTGTATTGTTTGCTTCTAGCCCTAGCGTATTGAGAACGGCGTTGGCAGTCGTCATGACGACAGGTGCATCGGTTCTCATGCGTTCGCTATCCGGGAACAAGATCAATGCTTCGGTTTCCAATTTGAGTGCGGCTTGGCCCTTTGCAGAACTGCGTTCGACCAATACATTGCCTAGCATATGAATCTGATCTTCCGGTTTTGCTTGTCCATCTTCTTTGACTTTTTGCTTAATCACAGCGCGATCAGCACGAATATTCATCGGGGTTTGCTCTTGATCGATACCGACGATGCGCGGTTGGATAATTTCAAATTCATCTTCTTTGGGAAAATGCGTGAGTTTTTCGCCAGTGACACGATAATTGGTTTTTCCAGATTGCGAGAGTCTGACGAAATTAAATTGCTCAACAAAATAATCAGGCGCGCTGCGAACTTGATTGCTGGCAGCGGCGAGCTCGGCATTTCTGCGCATGACTTCATAGACCCAAAAGCTGCCAAGCATGATGAGCCCCATGATGGTCACTAAGAGCCAGACACGAATACGATCAGCGTTCATGCGCACTCACAGTGAGATACGGCGCAAGTGCTGCAGTGTATTTGTGTTGCGCTTTGAGGATGAAGTCGCATACCTCACGTGCGGCGCCACGACCACCACTTGCTTGCGTCACATAATGAACGCGGGTGCGCACTTCGACGTGGCCGTTAGGGACGCTGGCCGCAAAACCCACGCGCAACAAAATCGGCAAGTCGATGACGTCGTCGCCAATAAAACCGCATTCGTTAACGCCCACATTTAATTGTTGGCACAGGCTGACAAAGGCCGCGTATTTATCGTGGATGCCTTGCATCACGTGGGTGATGCCAAGGTCGCTGGCGCGCTTGCTGACGATGGCCGATTGCCGTGCGCTGATGATGGCTGTTTGTATGCCTGCCTGTTGCAGTAATTTGATGCCCTGACCGTCCAAAACATTAAAGGTCTTCATTACTTC
>JACQDW010000117.1 GCA_016200845.1 Burkholderiales bacterium
ACCCGCCTTGGCAAGTGGCTTCAAAAAACACCAGAAACATACGGCCTTAGCCGATATCTTGGAATCCATCGAAGAGCTCAAGTATTACCGAGAGCATTTCATCAAGGAATAGAACGAAGTTTTTTCGCGTAGAGCAGAGTTTGGAAACAAAAAACGCTGCATCTACGCTCTTGAGTTGAGTATTGCTCAGTCGAGTTTACACACCCAGTAATTCCACTTCAAAAATCAAAGTCGCATTCGGTGGAATCACGCCGCCAGCGCCGCGCGCACCGTAACCGAGTGCAGATGGAATCGTCAAAACGCGGGTGCCGCCTATCTTCATGCCTTGTACGCCTTCGTCCCAACCTTTGATGACTTGACCCGCACCGAGTGCGAATTCAAATGGTGTGCCGCGATCTTTGCTGGAGTCGAATTTTTTGCCAGCGCTGCCATCAGGATTTTGCAACCAGCCTGTGTAATGAACAGTGACATTTTTACCTGCGGTCGCTTCGGCGCCGTCACCTGTTACTTTATCTTCGTACTGCAAGCCGCTGACTGTGGTGATGCTACTCATTCCTATCCCCTGTGAATTCAAAAGAGCGTATTTTAGTCGAAATCGATGAGGAGGAGCTTGTCGCCCAATGGACAAGGAGACAAGGTAAAATAGGCACCTATTCTTTTTGAACAGGACAGAACGATGCAACTTCCAGAGATCGCACGAGCCTGGGTGCGTGCCTTAGCGGCACAGTTTCGATTCAAAATAATTCTGTTGAGCCTGATTCCTCTGTTGATTTCTCTGCTGCTGTGGGGCGCTTTGTTAGCGTGGCGCTTGCAAGCGGTGTTTGATTTTATTCAGCACTATTTTTCCGATCACAATAATTTTGGCGATGCACGTGATGTGTTGGCGTCGCTCGGCTTATTGACTTTCAAAGCAGTGATTGTGCCCTTGCTGGCGATGTGGTTGCTGCTGCCCATCATGATCATGACCAGCTTGTTATTTGTTGGCGTGTTGGCGATGCCGGTGATTGCCAAGCATGTAGGCGGGCGTGATTTTCCTGCGTTGGAGCAGCGTCACGGTGCTTCTTTCCTGGGAAGTTTTGCTTACTCGCTTGCTTCGTTTTTTCTGTTTAGTTTTTTGTGGGTGGTGACACTGCCTCTGATTTTTATTCCCCCGATTTATGTCGTCGTTCATCCCTTGTTGTGGGGATGGTTGACTTATCGTGTGATGAGTTTTGATGCACTGGCTAATTTTGCGGATCGCGAAGAGCGCAAAGAATTGGTGATGCGTCATCGCCCCAGTCTCTTGTTGATCGGCATCATCGCGGGCTTGTTGGGTGCTCTGCCGTCTGGCTTATGGATGAGTGGTGCGATGATTACTTTTCTGCCTTTTTTTGCCGGACTGGCGATCTGGATTTACCTACTGGTGTTTATTTTTACAGGACTGTGGTTTCAATATTACTGTCTCGCTGCTCTGCAGAATTTGCGGCAACAGCGTGAACACACAATGAAAACCGTCAACTAAGGAGTGAAGAATGGCAATTGGATTGATCATTATCGGCGACGAAATATTGTCAGGTAAGCGTGTTGATCAACACTTACCCAAAGTGATTGCGATGTTGAGTGAGCGTGGTTTGAGTTTGGATTGGGCGGAATATGTAGGTGATGACAGAGCGCGGATTACCGCGACTTTGCAGCGTAGTTTTGCCAGTGGCGATATTGTGTTTAGTACCGGCGGCATTGGTGCGACGCCGGATGATCACACGCGCCAGTGTGCGGCGGCGGCATTGGGAGTATCTGTGGTTTTGCATCCCGAAGCGAAAGAGTTGATTACGGAACGCATCATAGAAATGATGTCCACGCCAGAAAAGCCTGTGGATTTGAATTCGACTGACTGTCAAAATCGTTTGAAGATGGGGGAGTTTCCCGAAGGTGCGGATATTATCCCGAATCCGTTTAATAAAATTCCCGGCTTCGCGATTCGCCAGCATTATTTTGTTCCCGGCTTTCCAGTGATGGCGTGGCCTATGATCGCGTGGGTGCTCGATCATCATTATGCGCATTTGTTCCATCAACATCCGCAGGTTGAAAAAGCAGTCTTGGTATTTGAAATTGCAGAGTCAACGCTGACGCCGATGATGGAAAGTCTGGAAGCGAAGTATGCAGGAGTGAAGGTATTTAGCTTACCCAGTGTGGGTAGTGAGACCATGCGCAGGCATATAGAGCTGGGTGTGAAAGGCGATCCGGCACAAGTGCAATTGGCATTTGATGAGATGCTTGTGGTGTTGGATGAATTTAAAGCGGACTATCAGGCGGCTTAAGGGAAATGAAGGAGGGGAGTACAGAGTCACACGAAATTACAAGATGGAGGGGAGTATCTTGCTTTTTCACAGGTAGGTGTGTGACCCCGTATGCGATGCAGTCTCTGCAGATTTGCGCGCATTGCCAAAAACTGATACAAACGGCGCGTGGGATGGGCTGTTTGGTGTAGGCATGTAGTACTTTTGCTGGTTTTTGAACTTTTTTGACGTGTAATCACTTGCGCAGTGGTTCTAACAAGCTTCTTAAATCATTGTGGTCGATCTCGTACATCAAGGCTAAAAGTTGCCCTAAACTCCCCTTAGGAAAACCTTCTCTCGCGAACCAACCCAGATAGTGTCCGGGTAAGTCTGCCAGCACGCGGCCTTGGTATTTTCCATAGGGCATCGTTGTATTCACGAGTGAGATCAGGTCTTCGGTTTTCATGTGTTCTGTTTTCATCTGTTCGGTTTTCTACCGAGTATAGCGTTCAAAATTTTGAAATGCTGGTGCTACAATCTTTGATCTCTCTTATCAAGAAACCTTCTCGCTATGAATATGTCCACCGCAGCTTACGCTACGCCCTATGAATTGGGTAATCACAATCAAACCACTACTTGGGATGTCTGCATCGCGTTTTATGAAAAGTTGGCGCGTGATTTTCCCGGTGTTTTGCGCTTTGAGCAAATTGGCGTGTCCGACAACGGGATACCTATGCATGCGGGCGTCATCACGACTGATGGTGAATTTGATCGTGCTACTTTGCAAGCCGCCAAGCGTCCCGTGTTTTTTAATAATAATGGAATTCATCCCGGTGAGCCAGAAGGTATTGATGCCTGCATGGCCTTGGTGCGCGATTTTTGCCTGCAAAAAGAACGTCTGGCGACCTTGGGCAATGCGGTGTTTTTGTTCATTCCTATCTATAACGTTGATGGTTGTCTGAATCGACAAAACACTTCGCGTGTGAATCAAGATGGACCTGAGATGTTTGGCTTTCGCGCTAATGGTCGCAATCTGGATTTGAATCGCGATTTCATCAAATGCGATAGTTTGGCGGCGCAAGTATTTAATCAATTTTTCAGCGCGTGGAATCCTGATGTGATGGTCGATACTCACACCTCGAATGGTGCGGATTATGCCTACACCATGACGCTGATTCAAACGCAAGCCGATAAGCTCGGCGGTGGGCTTGGTTCCTTTTTGCGCGAGACCATGTTGCCCGCCATTTTTGCGAACATGGAACAACGCGGCTGGCCAACGTGTCCATATGTGAATCCAGTCAAAGAAACCCCGGACGATGGCATAGAAGATTTCTTGGAAGTGCCGCGTTTTTCAACTGGTTTCGCCGCTTTACACCACACCATCGGTTTCATGCCAGAAACGCATATGCTGAAACCTTATGCAGATCGTTATGCGTCTATGTGCGCTTTGGTGGAAGTCGTCTTGGAGTTCACTTTGCAGCATGTGGCGCAGATTCAAAGTTTGCGTGCTGAGGCAAAAGCGGCGGCGCAAACTAAAAAATATTGGCCGGTAACGTGGAAGGCCGATCACAGCCGCCCTTCGCGCTTTTTGTTTAAGGGTTATCAGGCTGTGTATAGCACGAGCAAAATCGGTAATTACATGCGCTTGTCTTACGACAGAAATCAGCCTTGGGAAAAAGAGATTGCTTACTATGATCACTTTATCGAAGATCAGACGGTCGAGACGCCACATGCCTATTTGATTCCGCAGGCATGGCGTGAAGTGATAGAGCGATTGCAGTGGAACGGCGTACATATTCAAAGGCTGGAGCGAGATCAGAGTTTGCAAGTGCGTAGCTATCGTATTAAGTCAGTGTCTTCTAGAGCGAATGCTTATGAAGGACACATGTTCCATGACGCGATGGCATTGACGACGCAAACCGAAACCATCAATGCACGCGCCGGTGATGTGCTGGTTATGTTGAATCAAGACAATGCACGCTACGCTGTTGAGACTTTGGAACCACAAGCGCATGATAGTTTCTTCCGCTGGGGATTTTTTAACGCCGTGCTGGAAAAGAAAGAAGCGTATTCTGATTATGTGTTCGAAGACAGTGCTTATGAGATGCTGCAAACCGAGCCCGCCTTGCACGCCGCGTTTGAGGAATGGAAATTAGCCCATCCCGAACTCTTGTCAAATCAGGCTGCAGTTTTGGATTTTATCTTCACAAACGGTCAGCGTTTTCACGAGCCTGAATGGCAGCGTTACCCCGTGTTTAGCGTGATGGCATTGTGATTCAGTTTTATGAATATATGCAGCAACCGCCGTATTGGATTGCGCGCGATGACGATGGCTATTGGTTAGTTCCCGCGCGTGATCAGGGCTGGGCCGAGCGCGAGCCTTTTGTCGGAAGGGTAACGAGCTTAAAAGAAATTCATGATTTTGCAGGTGTCGATTTAGGCCTCCCTGTTTCAAAAAAATGAACAAACGTTGTAGCGATGTACAAGGAATTTGTCGTTCGTTTAACTTTAAAAATTTCTTTGCAGGTTTTTGCTTTGAATCCTTTGCATACGGCTTTAAAACTCGCTAGTATCAGCGCGTCGGGCAAAATGGTTTGTCGAATTTTGGAGATTGTTATGAAGAAATTGTTAGTTGGCGCATGTCTTGGTTTTGCGGTTATTGTAAGTGCTTCTGCGGTGGAAGTTAAAAAGCCTGTCGATACGTCCGTCGATGGTATTTTTAATGCCTTGTCTTCCTCACGCAATTTGCAAAAAACGGTTGATCAATTGATTGATGCTGGCGCAAATCAACATGCTGTGATTTCTATTGCTGCGGCTGCCGGTATCCCAGAAAGCCGGATCATGAAATTGCAGGTGTGCGTGAACACTATTTCTGATGACATGAAAACTTTGGGTGCGACATGCATGCGACCAAAGACTGTGCAAACAGCTTATGCCGCTGGATTGAATGATCCTTTGAATTATTTGCCTGCGACGGCGGCTGGTAAAAAAGCCAAAAAATAATTTGCACTGAATTTTAAAAAAGCAGCTTCGGCTGCTTTTTTTTCGACCTTAAAATGAGTAGTGTCTTTGCGTTACAATCGTGGCACTTCTATTTTTGCGCTAATCCCATGTTCAAAACTATACGTATCTCTATTTTGCTTTTCATTCTCGCTGCCGTATTGGTGGCTAGCTATCGCAGTAAAACCAGAGTCGTGGAATGGAAATACACTTTGCCCGTATTGATCTATCCGATCAATGGTGATGGTAGCGCGGCGGCGGAAGAGGCTATACGTCAGTTAAAAGTGGAAGACTTTCAACCCATAGAGAAATTCATGCGTGATGCCGCCGCATCGTATGGAAAGTCGGAGCAAACTTCGATAGAAATTCGACTGAAAAACATCTTGCAAGTTAGACCGCCCGCGCCACCAGAAGAGCAAGACGCATTGAAAGTAATGTGGTGGAGTTTGAAATTTCGCTGGTGGGCTTTTCGACATGCCCGAGTTCAGGGATCTGGGGAGCAAGTGCGTTTATTCGTGCAGTATTTTGACCCCAATACGAGCCAGTCGCACCGTTCCACTGCCTTACGCGAGGGCTTAATCGGGCAAGTGAATGGTTTTGCTGGAACTAAAATGCGGGCGCAAAATAATATTGTCATCGCACATGAGTTTTTGCACACCTTGGGTGCGACCGACAAATATGAGATGGCCAATAATTTGCCAGTTTTTCCTGAAGGCTATGGTGAACCAGATCGGCAGCCTTTGTATCCGCAGCGATATGCTGAAATTATGGGAGGACGATTATTGCTGTCGGCTCAGGATGCCGTGATTCCGCGCAATTTTGCAGAAGTGGTGATGGGCAGAAAAACTGCGGAAGAAATTAATTTTATCTCCAAGAATGTGAACGAATAGGCTTTTTTCCAGTCTAAGTGCTTTCGGTCCGATGAAGACTATCTGTCATGTGAATAAAGGTGAAGTATGAGTTCTCCAGAATTATTGCTCGAAGTCTTACGTCGTGAAATGCGACGTGTTGGGATGACGTATAAAAATTTAGCGCGCTTAATCGAGATGAGTGAATCGAGTATTAAGCGCATGTTTGGGCAGAAGGATATGACACTGTCGCGTTTGGCGCAGATATGCAAAGTGTCTGATATTTCTTTGGAAGACGTGATGCGACAAGCGGCCGATATCACGCCGCAACCCGATCATTTAACCTTGGCGCAAGAGCGGGCGCTGATGGATAAGCCTAAGCTCTTGTTGGTGGCGATCTCTTGTCTGGGGCATTGGACTTTTGAGCAAATCATTGAGACTTATACCTTGACCGAGGCCGAATGTGTCTTGTGTATGATAGAACTCGATAAACACGGTGTGATCGAACTCAAACCTATGAACCGCTATCGTTTGCGTGTTTCTCCCGCGTTCCGCTGGCGTTCAGATGGGCCGATACAGGCGTTCTTTAAAGATGTGGTGGTGGAAGATTATTTTAATGGCCGATTCGATGGTGCAGGCGAGACTTTGATGTGCGTACCTGCGCGTTTGTCACACCACAGTGCAATGGAAATTCAGCAAAAAATTCAGCAACTGGCCGCCGAGATCGCGCGATTGCAGCAGGAAGACCGACGTTTGCCTGCGCAAGACAGGGACGGGTTTACTTTGATGTTGGGGTTCCGTTCCTGGGAGTTTTCAGCGTTCACGGCCTTGCGTCGCCCCGCAACGATGGCGGGAGCGAAAGCAAGCGTGGTTCACCAGATCGGACCTAAGAACAAGTAAAACGTCGAACCAGCGCCTTGTGTTGCACCCGCTCCAAAGTAAAGTGGACCAAAGCGGGTGTCAAAGGCAACGAAGGCGCTGCCGCTGCGTTTAATTTTGCTAAATTTGACGGCTTCACCTTCGCCAAATCCCCCCCCTAATTCTGCAGAAAATCCCAATCGTACAGCGCCACCCAAAGCAGCGGGCATGCCGCCGATGCGGTGCGCCATCACAACGCGACCCAAGGCGACCGTCTTATTGGACAGCGAATCGGCGGGCATGCCAGACAGGCGTAAAAAGCCGCCTAGAGAGAGTGGCGCGGTGTCTCCTTGTGAGCGCGCCCATTCTCAATAGACGTGCCCAGCCCATTGTCCTTTGGTAAAGAATCAAGGGTATCTACCCGGAAACTCATAAATTCTGTATTTTGATACATGGTCGGGCTGGTTTGAATTACTTCAGGAAGTAGCTGTTTGACTTCCACACTCTCGCGCCGCAGTCCTATTTGAATATCGCCCCAATTTCCTAATTGCCGGCCAAGCGGAAACCTGGCACTGCTCCCTTGGTACCCATAGCGCACTTGTTTTCTGCCTTCAGAGAACAAATCGGTGGAGGATGAATTGGTTTGCAAAGAAGGGGCGATATACCATTCATTGCCTTCGCCCAGAGGTTGAAAAAATTGTCCCGCTAACAGACGTTCTGCACCGAGTTTAGCGACGATGCGGCCTTCGCCACCCCAGTCGTTGACAGACGAAGCAACATGCATCGCACCAAGGGAGAATTTATGAGTATCTTTAAAGTCGCTCGATAATTCTATGCCCACGCGCAGACGGTTTTTACTCCAGACCGCTTCATGGGTTTTGATGAGCACATCGCGCCCATCGGCACGGTCTTCCATCTCGACTTCGACATGGTCTAAGTCGCCCCTGCCATATAATTTTCCGGTCACTTGCAGGATTTTTTCTTCGCTAGTGACTTCGTTGATCTGTAGTCCAGATTGCTTGAGTAGGATATTCGGATTGATATTCTTGGAGCCGCTGATTTCTATGCTGGTGATCTTTAAGGCGACGTCCGGTGTTTTGCTCTCTGCAGTGCGCATTTGATCGTAGAGTCGATATTCTTCTGCGCTGATACTATAAGCACTCAGTTTACGTTCCGATTGACGAGTGGCGATATCGCCCGCCAGCATGGCGTTGTGGTGCTCATCAAAATCCAAAAAATTGATGCCGCCTAAGTCAGGTGCGATCAAGATATCGTTTTGCGATAATTCTTTCAGAGATCTCTGCACATTTTGCTCGGTCAAAATTTGTATCATTTGCTGCGCGACGCTAATCGCACTGCCCAGTTCTTTTTCTTCCGCTAGTGGAGTGCCGACGTTGACCGCGATGATGATGTCGGCGCCCATTTTTCGCGCCATATCAATCGGCAAATTGCGCACCAGGCCACCATCGACGACCAGTCGCTTATTGATGTGCACCGGTGCAAACATGCCGGGTACAGCGAGTGAGGCACGCAGTGTAATAAATAGTGGAGTGTCCGAGAGCTCTACCATTTCACCGGTCACCAGATCGGAGGCAACCGAGCGAAACGGAATCGGTAAGTGATTGACGTGTTCGCTCTTCATACCGTTCGGTAGCAGGCGCGTTAATGCTTGCTCCAGTGCCGAGTTGCCCGCTGCCGATGGTGGAAAAGTAAAGCCAGATTTGGTGACCGCAAATTCTATGCGTGAGGGCAGGGTGACGTCTTCTTCACGTCGTCTGAAGTCAAGCGCATCGCGCGCTGGGCGGTCAGCCAAGACGGTTTCCCATGAGGTATTGCGTACGATGTCTTCAATGTCTTCCACCGAGCGTCCGGCTGCATAAGCACCACCAACCACGGCACCCATGCTGGTGCCGACCACAAAGTCCACCGGAACCCGCATTTCTTTTAAGACGCGTAATACGCCAACGTGGGCAAAACCACGCGCGCCGCCGCCGGATAAAACCAGTGCAATTTTAGGGCGTGGTTTCGGTTCGGCGGTAGCGATGTTGCTGCTCAGGTCAAACGGTGCTTGCGCCCAAACCGAGCTTGCAAAGCCACTAGCGACAAAAGCAAATTGGACTAGGATGAAAATTCTTCGATGAAATGGCATGCTGACTCGTTTGTACATGGTTGGCTGCATCTGCGAATACACTAAAAACTACCAGTAAATTGATATCGATTTCCCGGATGCCACATGGTTGCGATGCTGGCGATCTGATGGTGCGAGCGGGTTTTTCTGTGCAAAACTAAGCAAGTCTCTTTGCTCGAAATGTGCAGCATATCAGCAATTGATTTCGGCGGCATGACCGCTTCAATACTGTAGTCGACTCCTTGCAAGGGAGCGGCAGCCATCAGGTATTCATTCGGCGTGATATTAGAAAAATCCTGGCTCAGATAATCGCTGGCGAGCTTGGCATTGACCCAGCGATCTTCTACCTGAATCGCGATCTCGTTTTCAAAATGGACGATGATGGAGTGGAACAAGCGATCACCAACTTGCACTTGAAAATTCTGCGCCATGACCTCGTTGGCGGCGACTTCCTGCAATGCATGGAGCTCGCTGCGATGCGCGTGTCCGCGTGAGCGAATTTCGTCCGCAATACTTTTGATAGCGACCAGTGTCGCTTGGTATTTTTGCTGCGCCACATAAGTACCTGAGCCTTGTTTGCGGGTCAGGATTTGCTCTGTGGTGAGTTCGCGTACTGCACGATTGACCGTCATGCGCGACACTTTAAATTGCTCGGCCAGCGCTATTTCCGACGGAATCGCATCGCCTTCTTTCCAGGTTCCAGCGTGGATTTCACGCAGCAAATAGTCTTTGATGGTTTGAAAGACGGGCGTTACGGTGCTGGGTATGGTCGTCATCGTTGGGTGGCAGTGAAGCATAAAAGCTAATTTCCCATTTTCGCACAAAAAATTAAAAAGCCGCTTGCAAAAGTTGTATATACAACTTAAACTGCGTTTCATTAGGTAGACTTGAGCACTTGCGCCGTAAGTGTTCAGACTTTTTCTTTTTGAGGAGCTGACGATGAATAATGATCCACGCTGGGATGCCAGTCGCGAAATCCGTGCACCACGCGGTGCTGAGAAAACTTGCAAGACTTGGGTAGCGGAAGCCGCTTATCGCATGCTGCAAAATAACCTGGACAAAGAAGTCGCAGAAAATCCTAAACACTTAGTTGTGTATGGCGGCATCGGCCGCGCTGCACGTAACTGGGAATGCTATGACCAGATTCTCGCCAGCTTAAAAGAGCTGGGCGAAGATGAAACGCTCTTGATTCAATCGGGTAAGCCGGTTGGCGTGTTCAAGACCACCGAAGACTCGCCGCGTGTATTGATCGCTAATTCCAATCTGGTGCCAAAATGGGCGAACTGGGAACACTTCAATGAACTCGACCGCAAGGGGCTGTTCATGTATGGTCAGATGACAGCAGGTAGCTGGATTTATATCGGCACGCAGGGCATCGTGCAAGGTACTTACGAAACTTTCGCGGAAGCAGGTCGCCAGCACTTTGGCGGTGATTGGGCAGGGCGCTGGATTTTGACGGCGGGTTTAGGTGGCATGGGCGGCGCGCAACCTCTGGCAGCGACTTTTGCAGGTGCGGTGTCTTTGAATATCGAATGTCAGCAGTCCAGCATCGATTTCCGTTTGCGTACCCGCTATGTCGATAAACAGGCGAAGGACTTGGATGATGCTTTGGCTCTGATCGCGCATCATTGTGAACGCAAAGAAGCGATCTCGATTGCGCTGCTCGGCAATGCGGCAGAAATTTTGCCAGAATTAGTTAAGCGCGCTAAAGCGGGTAGCATTAAACCTGATTTGGTCACTGATCAAACTTCGGCGCATGATCTGATTAATGGTTATTTGCCTATCGGCTGGAGCGTAGAACAATGGAAGGCTGCGCAAAAAGAGGAAAGCCAACACGCGGAGTTGACTGCCGCTGCTGCAAAATCTTGCGCCGTGCATGTACAGGCCATGTTGGACTTCCACGCGATGGGTATTCCTACCGTCGATTACGGCAATAATATTCGTCAGGTGGCCTTCGATACCGGCGTCGAAAATGCCTTCGATTTCCCCGGCTTTGTGCCAGCCTATATCCGTCCTTTATTCTGCGATGGCAAGGGTCCGTTCCGTTGGGTGGCTTTGTCCGGTGATCCGGAAGATATCCGCAAGACCGATGCGAAAATCAAAGAGCTGTTCCCGCACAACAAAGGCGTACACAAATGGCTGGACATGGCGGGTGAGCGTATCGCCTTTCAAGGTTTGCCAGCGCGGATTTGCTGGTTAGGTTTGGGCGAGCGTCATATTGCTGGTCTGGCGTTTAACGAGATGGTGAAAAACGGCGAACTGAAAGCACCGATCGTGATCGGGCGTGATCACCTCGATACTGGCTCAGTCGCCAGCCCGAATCGTGAAACCGAAAGCATGAAAGATGGCACCGATGCGGTCTCTGACTGGCCTTTGCTCAATGCTTTGTTGAATACGGCAGGCGGCGCCAGTTGGGTCTCATTGCACCATGGCGGCGGCGTAGGCATGGGCTATTCGCAGCACTCTGGCATGGTGATCGTGGCGGACGGCACGGAAGCTGCTGCCAAGCGTTTAGCACGTGTGCTGGTCAACGATTGCGGCTCAGGCGTGATGCGTCATGCTGATGCGGGTTACGAACAGGCGGTGGCCTGCGCGAAACGCAATCATTTGAATTTGCCGATGATTAAATAATTTTGAAATTCAAAACCTCTCAACACAAAGGTTTGAAAAATAAAGGATAAGATATGAGCACAGTTTTCACCATCCACCCAGGCCAATTCAAACTCGCCGATTTGCGCGCGATTTGGCATAAGCCTTTCAAATTAGCGCTGGCGGATTCTGCCTACGCGGCAATTCATGCATCTTCCGCGACCATTGATCGTATTGTCGCGAAAGGCGATGCCGCTTATGGCATTAACACTGGCTTTGGCAAACTGGCCAAGACCCGCATTCCAGATGAAGATTTGGAGCTTCTGCAAAAGAATTTGATTCTCTCGCATTCCGTCGGCTCCGGTGAATTGATCGCCGATGAAGTCGTGCGTTTGATTATTGCGATGAAGATCGCCAGTCTGGCGCGGGGCTTTTCTGGTATCCGCGCCTCGGTGATTGACACCATGATCGCAGCGTATAACGCGGGCATCATGCCTGCGATTCCGGTCAAAGGTTCGGTCGGCGCATCGGGCGATTTGGCACCGTTGTCGCACATGACTTTGGCGATTATGGGCGAAGGTGAAGTGCGGGTGGATGGCAAAATGGTGGCTGCCAAAACGGCGCTGGCCAATGCGGGCATTACGCCGGTGGTGTTGGCAGCGAAAGAGGGTTTAGCGCTGATTAATGGTACTCAAGTATCGACTGCGCTGGCCTTGAACGGCCTGTTCCTGGCGGAGCGTTTGTTGGAAGCGGCGACGATCACAGGTGCATTGTCAGTCGATGCCGCCAAGGGTAGCGATGCACCGTTTGATCCGCGCATTCATGCCGTGCGTGGTCAGCCTGGTCAAATCGCCACTGCGCATATTTATCGCACACTGCTCAACGGTAGCGAGATTCGCCAGTCGCATTTAGTCAACGACGAGCGTGTGCAAGATCCTTACTGTCTGCGTTGCCAGCCTCAGGTAATGGGTGCCTGCCTCGACATCATCAATAATGCGGCGCGTACTTTGCTGACCGAAGCGAATGCCGTGACCGATAATCCTTTAGTGTTTGTCGATACCGATGAAGTGATTTCCGGTGGTAATTTCCACGCCGAACCGGTGGCATTTGCCGCCGATACGCTGGCTTTGGCGATTGCAGAAATCGGTTCGATTTCTGAACGCCGCATTGCTTTGCTGATTGATGCATCGATCTCTGGTTTGCCACCATTCCTGGTGCCATCTTCTGGTCTGAATTCTGGCTTCATGATTGCGCACGTGACGGCAGCTGCGTTAGCGTCGGAAAACAAATCACACGCGCATCCATCTAGCGTCGATACGATACCGACTTCTGCTAACCAAGAAGATCACGTCAGTATGGCAACCTACGCCGGACGCCGTCTGCACGAAATGGCGCACAACACCGCCACCATCGTCGGCATAGAATTACTGGCAGCCGCACAGGGCGTGGATTTCCACCAGCCTATGCAAACTTCAGCTAAACTCACTCCTGTACACCAACTCTTGCGCAGCAAAGTGGCGTTCTACGACAAAGACCGTTTCTTCGCTCCAGATATTGAAGCAGCGAAAAATCTGGTAGTCGAAGGTGCACTGAGTGCGCAATGTGCAGACTTGTACGCGGATTTGTATTTGCCTTAAGTTTGACCAAAAAAATGATTTGACCGCGAATTGCGCAGAGGGAAAAACTCTGCGCATTCTTCGCTTCTGCGGTTTGATTAGAATTTGAATTTTTAGAGAATCACCATGCGTAAATGGACCACAAAAGATTACCGCACCATGCCGTGGAAGAATGGTGGTGGTAGTACGACTGAACTGGCGATCTTTCCTGAAGGCGCGAGTATCGATCATTTTTTTTGGCGTTTGAGTACCGCCAGCGTGGCGCAGCCGTCTGCAAAAATCGTCTGCGCCATTTTCTTTTTCGGGTGAAGATGCGATTTATGCAGAGTTGTGCGGCGGCAGTGTGCTTGATCTTAATCTGATGACGCGCCGCGATGTGTGTCAGCACTATATGCAAAGACTGTATGCAGGCGAGCATGTGGTTTGCTTTGAAGATGCACAGCAGGTTTTATTGTATTGCGCACAGGGGCGCGCGCGACTCGGTGGTGCGACCGAGCTTGAGACCGGTGATTTGCTCTTACTGGAAGAAGAGCAGGCACAGCAAGGCATCAGCTTGCAGTTGCATGCAGACGAAGACAGCATGGTGTATCTGATGCGCATCAGCTTCTTAAATAATATAGAACCAACAGGTGTAGGACATGGCTTGGAATAGTATCTGGATCAATGTCCATTTGGCGACCATGGACGAAGCGCGTGACAGCGCGTCTTATGGCGAAATTCGTGATGCCGCGATTGCGGTGCAAGATGGAAAAATCGCTTGGCTGGGTGCGATGGCAGATTTGCCTGCTGACTACGTGGCAGAGCAGGTAGTTGACGGGCAGGGCGCATGGTTGACTCCGGGCTTGATCGATTGCCACACACATATCGTGTATGCAGGTAATCGCAGTCACGAATTTGAAGCGCGTTTAAACGGCGTCGCCTACGAAGAAATCGCGCGTCAGGGTGGTGGCATCGTCTCCACCGTGAAAGCGACGCGGGCGGCTTCCGATGAAGAATTAATGCAGGCGAGTTTACCGCGTGTCTTGAGTAGTTTGCGTGAAGGTGTGACCTGTCTGGAAATCAAATCTGGCTACGGGCTCGATACCGCTACAGAAGCAAAAATGCTGCGCGTGGCACGACAACTGCAACAAGATTTGCCAGTGCGTGTCACCACCACTTTCCTCGGTGCGCATGCGCTGCCGCCTGAGTTTGCCGGGCGTGCCGACGATTATATAGACGAAGTTTGCGAGCGCATGTTGCCCGCGATCGCAGCGCAAGGTTTGATTGATGCAGTCGATGTCTTCTGCGAGAAAATCGGTTTCACACCGGCGCAGACCACACGTGTGTTTGAAGCTGCGCGCAAATTGGGTTTGCCTGTGAAGCTGCATGCCGAACAATTGTCCGATCAGGGGGGGGCTGCCCTAACCGCTCAGTATCAAGGTTTGTCTGCCGATCACTTGGAATACCTGAGTGAAGCGGGTATCGCGGCGATGCGCGAGCACGGCACGGTGGCGGTGCTCTTACCCGGTGCTTACTATTATCTGCGTGAGACAAAAATGCCACCGATCGCAGCCCTGCGCGAAGCAGGTGTGCCCATCGCGCTGGCGACTGATTGCAACCCCGGTACGTCGCCTATGACTTCACCGCTGCTAACGATGAACATGGCGTGCACTTTATTCCGATTAACACCATTAGAAGCCTTGCGCGGCATCACCATCCATGCCGCTCGTGCACTCGGTTTGCATGATGAAATTGGCAGTCTACAAGTCGGCAAACAGGCCGACTTCGCGCTCTGGAACATAGAGCGCCCAGCGGAGTTGGCGTACATGATAGGCGTGAATCCCTGTGTGGGGCGGGTGTTTGCGGGCCAAATCACGAAGCTTGTTGGTAAAAGTTGACGTTCTGAAAAATTTCCTTTGAGAACTTTCTTTGCAAGCCTATGATGCTCGTTGACGTGTAAAAAGCCTAATGGCGAATGCTGACCCGTCTAAAGGAGGTGATGGTGTTATGGACAGAGAAGCCGAATTAAATGAAGCCTTGCGTGCATTGGAAGGCGTATTTTTGGCGAAATTGCCTGATAAATTAGGTGATATTACTGTTGCCAATCAACGTCTGAAAGATGACCCTGCCGATCGCGACAATCTCACCACCTTGCATCGTTCCCTGCATAACTTAGCTGGCTCTGCTGGCACCTTTGGTTTCCATGAAATCGGCACTCACGCCCGCGCTCTCGAGCAAAGAATCAAAGCTTGTCTGCACGGCGAAAACTGGGAATCCGCACAATTTAGCGCTTTCGCACAAGACGTTGACGCCTATGTGCGATTGTCAGGCAAGTTTCTTCCTGTCGAGTCTAAAGATGCCTAAGGCAGAAGAGGACCGTGGGACGGGTATCCACCCCACGACCTCACATTCTTTAACATGCGCTGATATGCGTCGCTTTGATCTTCGATTCCAGAGTCTTGCCTTTGCGAGCGCGTTTGCCTATGTGAATGCTTAAGCCACTTGCACTTAAGCTGACTTCTTGTGGCTTCGACGCACGACCTATGCCTTTAACTTTGACCCCTTTTTGACTGATCGCAGTCGCCGCCAGCAATTTTTCTTTGGCTTCCAATTCCATCAAAATCACGCCGCGTCCACCGCTAGACAATTGCTTGATTTCAGCCAGACCAAATACCAGCAAGCGTCCGTTTCCAGATAAGCAGGCAATCGCGCTGGCGTCGTCGGCGATGGCGGTCGGCGCGAGAGGTTCATCGCCTTCGTCTAAAGTCATAAAGGCTTTACCAGCCTTCATACGACCGACCATATCGCCTAGTTTGGCGGTAAAGCCATAACCTGCGCTCGATGCTAATAACAAAGCAGTCTCGGCTTTGCCGGCAAAATAATGCAAGATGCGCGTGCCGCTGGCTAAGTCGATCAGCGTGGTGACAGGAACACCATCGCCACGCGCACCGGGCAGGGCAGAAACCGGTACTGAGTACACGCGACCATTCGAGCCAAATACCAACAGCTGATCAACGGTGCGGCATTCAAACGTGCCATACAAACTGTCACCGGCTTTAAAGCTAAATTGTGCCGGGTCGTGTTCATGTCCGGTGCGCGCGCGCACCCAGCCTTTTTCCGAAATCACTACCGTCACTGGTTCGTCGATCACTTTTTGCTCTATCGAAGCGCGTTGCGCTTCTTCAATTACGGTGCGACGTGCATCGCCAAATTGTTTAGAGTCGGCTTCGATTTCTTTGATGATGCATTTCTTCATCGCAGATGGATCATCCAATAGATTTTGCAAAGCAGTTTTTTCGTTGCGCAGCTCGGCCAATTCTTGTTGAATTTTGATCGCTTCCAAACGCGCTAACTGGCGTAAGCGTATCTCTAAAATATCTTCCGCCTGCCTATCCGATAAGCGGAAAGCCGCTATCAGAGCGGGCTTGGGTTCGTCTGATTCGCGTATGATTTTGATGACCTTGTCGATATTCAAAAGCACCGCTTCACGGCCTTCTAAAATATGGATGCGATCATTGACTTTCTTGAGTTTGAACTGAGTGCGACGCGTCACTGTTTCAAAGCGGAAGGCTATCCATTCCGTCAAAATATCCGTGAGCGGTTTTTGACGCGGGCGACCATCGCCGCCTATCATCACCAGATTCAAAGAGGCAGAAGTTTCCAGCGAGGTGTGCGCTAACAGCATCTGCATAAACTCGGCTTGGTCCTGATTCTTGGATTTCGGTTCCAACACCAGACGTACCGCCGCATCTTTACCCGATTCATCGCGCACCGCATCCAGCACTGAGAGCATGACTTGCTTCAAGCTGACTTGTTCTGGCGACAGCGATTTTTTACCCAGTTTTATTTTTGGATTGGTAATCTCTTCGATTTCTTCCAGCACTTTTTGCGATGAGGTGCCAGGTGGTAGCTCAGTGATCACCGCCTGCCATTGGCCACGCGCCAATTCCTCTATCTTCCAGCGCGCTCTTACTTTGACACTGCCGCGACCACTGGCATAAATATCGCTGATCGCCGCTGCGGGCGTAATGATTTGTCCGCCACCGGGGAAATCGGGGCCGGGAATGCATTCCATTAATTCCGCATGGCTGAGCTTAGGATTGCGTATTAAAGCCACCGCCGCTTTCGCTACTTCGCTCAAATTATGCGAAGGAATTTCCGTCGCCATACCGACCGCAATACCGGATGCACCATTCAGTAAAACGAAAGGCAAGCGCCCCGGTAACAGAGTCGGCTCTTCATAAGAACCATCGTAGTTAGGCTGAAAATCCACCGTGCCCAGATCAATTTCATCGAGCAAGAGTTTGGAGATAGGCGTTAAGCGTGCTTCGGTATATCGCATCGCCGCCGCGCCATCGCCATCACGCGAACCGAAGTTACCCTGACCGTCGATCAGCGGATAACGCAAAGAGAAATCCTGCGCCATACGCACCATCGCGTCATACACCGATTGATCGCCATGCGGATGCAATTTACCGAGGACATCACCGACTACCGTCGCCGATTTGCGCGGCTTGGCGGAGGCGTTCAAGCCGAGTTCATTCATCGAATACAAAATCCGGCGCTGCACAGGTTTTTGACCATCGCTGACATCGGGCAAGGCACGACCCTTGACCACAGAAATCGCATAATCGAGATAAGCACGCTCAGCAAAAGTCGCCAGCGTCAAAGTCTCGCTATCACCACCATTGCCACCACCGTTATTGCCTTCGTCGGGCACTTCATCAAATAAATTTGCTTGTTCGCTCATAGTCTTACAATCTAATTTTGTAGATACTCTGTTGAAAAACAACCGCCTTTTACGCTAAAACCTGATTATTTTCGCTAGGTTTAGCGTAAAAGCGGGTGTTATCAAAAGGCTGATTATTGATCAACATTCCATGCAA